>CABQHZ010000019.1 GCA_902464175.1 uncultured Collinsella sp.
CCTTTTCTGTTGCTCGGGCTGCTGGGCTCGAGCTCGTGCGGACGTCCGAGGGCCTCACGCTTACCGACGGCACGATGGAACTGCGCGCCGATTTTGGCCGCATGCTGCCACGACTCAAGCAGGGCCGCCTGCAGCAAGAGCTGCTGGTAAAGGTTGCGCGCACAAAAGGCATCGAGCGCCCATGGGCGATTGATGCCACGGCGGGCTTTGGTGAGGATTCGCTGCTGCTGGCGGCCGCGGGCTTTACCGTCGATCTGTATGAACAGGATTGCGTAATCGCGGCACTCCTCAAGGACGCCTTGGATCGCGCGGCAGATGATCCGGCGCTTGCGGCTGCTGTGGCGCGCATGCGCTTACATGCGGGCGAGGACAGCATTGCCGGCCTTCGCCATACGGCCGAGCTGATCAAGCAAGGCGAGCTCGCGGCTCCCGACGTGGTGTATCTGGACCCCATGTTTCCCGAGCGCACCAAGAGCGCGGCGGTGAAAAAGAAGTTTCAGCTCTTGCACCATCTGGAGCAGCCGTGCGCCGACGAGGAGACGCTGGTCGAAGCTGCGCTTGCGGTGCACCCGCGCAAGGTCGTTATCAAGCGACCGGTGAAGGGGCCGCTGCTTGCCGGCGTTAAGCCGAGCTATCAGCTTGCGGGCAAGGCCGTTCGTTACGATGTTTTGGTGCCGCCGCGCCCGTAGCTTGTGCACGATGGCTGGCGCTTCGCCAGCGCCGTGCCGATGCGGGGTCTATTTCCAAGGGTGCGACGTCAGGTGCCAGCCGCCGCAGTATTCGCATTTGTAGCAGGCTAAACCGCGTCGTCCGCGGTTTTCGCAGTCGGCCATAACGGCCTCGGCCTCGGCGCGTGTGTCGTACCGGTTTTTGCGCTCGCACGACTTATAGCGCCAAGCCTCGTCGCGCTCGGCGTCCAGGGCGTCGCGGCGCTCGTCCTCGCGTGCAAACAGGTCGCTCATATCGCCGCCGGTGGCAGCGCCCAAAAACTCGCTTTTGGCCTTTGACCAGGCGGCTCGCTTTTTGCTTCCCATCTGCTTCGCACCCTCTCCAAACGTTGGTATCATTGCTCAATCAAAGTGATACCAATAAACGTGAGGTCGCCGCGTGATGATCAGAAAAACCCTCGATACCGACATTCCCGCCGTCATGGCTATCTATGACGCGGCCCGCGCCTTTATGCGCGCGCATGGCAACGCCACGCAGTGGCCCGAGGGCACGCCTTCGGCCGAGCAGCTGGCTGCCGATATTGCCGCTGGTGGCAGTTACGTGTGCGAAGTCGACGGCCGCGTGGTGGCGACGTTTGCCTTTTTACCGGGTCCGGACGAGTGCTATGACGTGATTGAGGACGGTCAATGGCGCAGCGACACTCCGTATGCCGTGCTGCATCGCGTGGCATCCGACGGCACCGTGCACGGTATCGCGGCGGCGATGTTTGCCTTTGCCAAGGAATGCGCCGACCATCTGCGTATTGACACGCACGAGGACAACTTGCCCATGCAGGGCGCCATCGCCAAGGCGGGGTTCGAGCGTGTCGGTATCGTCTATGTGTCCGACGGCACGGCGCGTGTCGCGTTTGATTGGCTGCGCGAGGCGTAGGAGCCAAGGCACGTATCATCACCCAGCTCAAATAAAAAATGGCCCCGAGTGGGGCAATTTTTGGTAAAACGCGTCGTTGTGGGACTCGCATTGTTACCGCCCCAGATGAACCCGGGCAGACAAAAAGGGGAGGTGCCGGCTTTCGCAAGGCGCGAACCTACGAAAATCGCCGCGCGGCAACGCGGGGCGATGAGCTCGGTCGGGGGATAGGGCCCGCTTCGCCCACCGGCCCGTAAATTGTATCATCCAGTGTGGAGCGTGAACGCCCGTTGCCGCGTGCGATGGGCTTGCAATAAGAGGAGAGCCATGTCGAAGCAAGCGGTCGTTGGAATCTTGGCGCATGTCGATGCCGGCAAGACCACGTTGGCCGAGGCCATGCTGTTCAACGCGGGCCGCATTCGCAAGCGTGGCCGCGTGGACGATGGCGATTCGCATCTGGACACTAACACGATCGAGCGCGAGCGCGGCATCACGATTTTCTCGTCGCAGGCCGTGCTCGACCACGGCGATACCCACGTCATGCTCGTGGATGCTCCCGGCCATGTCGATTTTTCTGCCGAGGCGGAGCGCACGCTGCGTGCCCTGGACTACGCGATTCTGGTGGTGGGCGCCAACGATGGCGTGCAGGGGCACACCGAAACCCTGTGGCGCCTGCTTGCACGCTATGACATCCCGACGTTCATCTTCATCAACAAGATCGATTTGGAGAATCCCGGCCGCGATGTTTTGCTGGCACAACTCGGGCAGCGTCTTTCCGAGGGCTGCCTGGATGCCAACGAGCTGCTGGCGGGCGGCGCCGTTCAGGAGGACGCTGCTGCGTTGGACGAAGCGGCGCTCGAGGAGTTTCTTGAAGCGGGTGAGCTTTCTGTCGCAACGCTGTCGCGCATGGTTGCCGAGCGCAAGCTCTTTCCCTGCTTTGCCGGCTCGGCGCTCAAGGACCAAGGCGTTGACGAGCTACTGGATGGTATATGCGCGCTGATGCGTGAGCAGGCGTGGCTCCCGGAGTTTGCCGCGCGCGTCTATCGTGTCAGCCGCGGGGATCGTGGCGAGCGCTTGGCTTGGGTTAAAGTGACCGGCGGCACGCTGCGCGCAAAACAGATGATCAGCGGGCATTCCAGTGCCGAGGCGTGGGAACAGAAGGTCGATCAGGTACGCATCTATAACGGCGAGAAGTATGAGCTTGCCCAAGAAGTTGCTGCTGGCGGTATTTGCGCCGTGACGGGTCTTGCGCACGTTCGCCCAGGGGACGCCCTGGGCACGGAGCCCGCGGGCGATGCGCCCGTCATCGCTCCGGTCCTCACCTATACGGTGCTGCCGGGCGAACACGACGTTCATGCGGTGTTTAAAGCGCTGAGTGAGTTGGCGGACGAAGATCCCATGCTCGGCGTAAGCTGGAATACGCATCTTGAGCAGATCCATTTGCAGTTGATGGGCGCCGTGCAACTCGAGGTCGTGCAGCGGGTGTTGGCCGATCGCTTTGGCCTTTCGGTTGCGTTTGAGCCCGGCGGCATTCTCTATAAGGAGACTATTTCGCGGCCGGTCGAGGGCGTGGGCCACTTTGAGCCGCTGCGCCACTATGCCGAGGTGCATCTGCGCCTGGAGCCGTTGCCGGCGGGTTCGGGTGTGCAGTTTGGCACCGTGACCTCGACCGACGAGCTCGATCTTAACTGGCAGCGTTTGGCACTCACCAACGCTATGGAGCGCGACCACCTGGGCGTGCTGACGGGCTCGCCCATCACCGATGTGCGCATTACGCTCACGGGCGGCCGCGCGCATGCCAAACACACCGAGGGCGGCGATTTTCGCCAGGCCACGTATCGCGCGATTCGCCAGGGTTTGATGCAGGCGCGCGAGGTCGGCGCAGACGTGTTGCTGGAGCCGTGGTACCACTTTGAGCTCGAGGTGCCGGGGGAGTGCGTGGGCCGGGCGTTGTCAGATGCCACACGCATGGGTGCCGAGTACGAGCCGCCGACGATGGCGGGAGACCGAGCGAAGCTTGTGGGTCGCGTGCCGGCATCCGAGGTGCAGGATTACGCGCTGGAGGTGGCTGCCTACACGAGCGGGCGCGGTCATCTGTACCTGGAGTTCGCCGGTTATGCGGCTTGCCATGATGGCGAGCGCGTAATCGAGGCTGCCGCCTACGAGCCCGAGGCCGATCTGCCCAACACGCCCGACTCGGTCTTTTGCTCTCATGGCGCCGGCTACACGGTCAAATGGTATGACGTGCCCGCCGCAGCGCACGTAAAGATCGATCCCGCCACCTTCCGTCCCTGGCGAGCAGCAGACGCCGAGTTTTTCGGCCACATGTGACAAAGGGACAGCCCCTTTGTCACATGCTATTGGTATAACTCAGTATAAGTTGGTATAACTGTTACCAGGGTTTGCCAATCCGAGGAGGCCGATATGAATCCAAATCCCTTTAAGCCCACAGCTGGTAAGCGGCCCCCGATACTCATCGGTCGCGAGTCGGTCATCGAAGATTTTGAGGAAGGGCTCGACAACGGCGCCGGAGCGCCGGGCAGGCTCATGCTCATTACGGGAAACCGCGGCTGTGGCAAGACGGTTCTCCTGAGGGAGCTGCAACGTCTGGCCGGCGAACGCGGATGGGCGGTTGTCTCCGATTCCGCTTCGCTTGGCTTATGCGACCGCTTGGCCGACGCGCTTCGCTCGAATAAACCCGTTGTGACGTCAATGGAGTTTGGGCCGTCGTTTGGCCGGATGTCGGTCGAGGCGGCGCGGGCAAAAGGCGAGACATTGCGAGGGCTGGTCAACGAGCGTCTCAAGAAGCTCGGTCCGGGCAAGGGCGTCTTGTTTGCGATTGACGAGGCACAATCGGTGTCTATCGAGGAACTGGCGGCTCTTGCCGTCCTCTATCAGCAGGTGCTCGGAGACCAGGATGCCACGGGCTTGCCCGATAGCGACCAGCGCGGTCTTGCGCTGGCGTTCGCCGGCTTGCCCAGTATGGTTGACGATCTGCTCGAAGAGCCGAGCGTGACGTTTTTGCGGCGTGCCCAGCAGCGTACGTTGGGGGCAATATCTTTGCCCAAAGTGCGCGATTCGTATATCCAGACGGTCAAAGACGCTGGTCTTTACGTTGACGCGGAGACGGCGGACCTTGCGGCGCGCAAGAGCATGGGGCATCCCTATATGGTTCAGCTGGTGGGCTATTACATGTGGCGGTCTGCTGTCCGGCGTGGCTCGCAGGTCATCGAAAGGCGCGATGTCGAGAATGGCCATGCGGATGCCGTCTCCGAGTTCTACGAAGCGGTTGACGCACCTCTGTATTACGGTCTGCGCAGCCCTCAGCGCCTCTTTATCGAGGCTATGGCGGTTGACGAGGACAAGCCGACGCGCACGGCGGATATCATTGAGCGCTGCGACCGTACCCAGAGCTGGGCGAGTAAATATCGCGCAAGCCTGATTCGCGAGCGCGTCATCGAGGCCGCCGGATACGGCCTTGTGCGGTTTACCGTGCCCATGCTGGGCGAGTATATCCGCGACCGCGTTTTATGGCATGAGTAGGGTGATAAAGGTGACGGAACAGAAGATGAGCCCGCAGGCTATCGAGGTGCGCGGTGCACGTGTTCACAATCTCAAGGACATCGATATCGATATTCCGCTGGGGAGGCTCGTGGGCATTGCCGGCGTGTCGGGCTCGGGCAAGAGCTCGCTGGCGCTGGGAGTTCTTTATGCCGAGGGCTCGCGCCGTTACCTGGAGGCGCTCAGCACCTATACTCGACGTCGCCTGACGCAGGCCGAGCACGCCCAGGTGGACGAGGTATTGCACGTGCCGGCGGCACTCGCGTTGCATCAGCGTCCCAGTGTGCCAGGCGTGCGCTCGACCTTTGGTACCATGACCGAGCTCAACAACAGTCTGCGTTTGCTCTTTAGCCGCTGTGCCCATCACGTGTGCCCACATTGCGGGGCGCGTGTGGAGCCGAGCCTTAACGTGGCTGCGGGCCTGTCGCTCACGTGCCCCGCATGCGGCCGCGAGTTCTACGCGCCGAGTGCCGAGGACCTTGCCTTTAACAGCGGCGGTGCGTGCCCTACCTGCGGCGGCACCGGTGTCATGCGCGAGGTGGACGAAGCGAGCCTGGTGCCCGACGAGTCAAAGACCATCAACGAAGGCGCGGTGCTTCCCTGGGGCACGCTCATGTGGGACCTGATGAAGCAGGTTGCTGGCGAAATGGGCGTGCGTACCGACGTGCCGTTTAACCAGCTCACGGCACATGAGCGCGATATCGTGTTCCACGGCCCGGCGGTTAAGAAGCACATTCTCTACGTTCCCAAAAACGGCGAGGGCGCCACGCCGCTCGACTTCACCTATTACAATGCCGTCTATACGGTCGAGAATGCGCTCGCCAAGGTTAAAGACGATAAGGGCCTCAAACGCGTGGCTCGCTTTTTGCGCGAGGGCCCGTGCCGTGACTGCGGCGGCACGCGTCTCTCCGAGGTTGCGCGCCAGCCCCAGGTGCGCGGTGTCGATCTGGCGCAGGCCGCGGCCATGACGTTGGGTGAGGCGATTGAGTGGGTGCGCGGGGTGCCCGCATCCTTGCCGGCCGAGATGCAGCCAATGGCAGCGGATATCTGCGATTCGTTTTTGAGCACGGCTCGTCGCCTGGTCGACCTGGGGCTCGATTACCTCTCGCTCGACCGCGCCGGTGCTACGCTCTCCACGGGTGAGCGCCAGCGTGTGCAGCTCGCCCGCGTGGTGCGCAACCGATCGACGGGCGTGCTTTATGTACTCGATGAGCCCTCGATCGGCTTGCATCCTGCCAATGTCGACGGCTTGGTGGGCGTGATGCGCGACCTGGTGGATGACGGCAACACCGTGGTTGTTGTTGATCACGATACGCGCGTTCTAGCGGAAGCTGACTATCTGGTCGAGATGGGCCCCGTTGCCGGAGCAGGCGGCGGTCATGTAATCGCCGCCGGTACGGTGGGTGAGGTCGAACAATCGCAGGGCAGCCGCATCGCGCCGTTTTTACGCGCAGACCCCAAGCGCTTGCGGCCGCAGGTGGCTGACGACGAAATGTTCGACCAGGGCCATATCCGCATGGCGACCGATGCCATCCATACCGTCAAGCCGCTCGAAGTCGACATCCCGCGCGGCCGCTTGGTCGCGGTGACGGGCGTTTCGGGTTCGGGCAAGACGACGTTGGTGCTCGAGACGCTCATTCCGGCACTCAAGGCGCAGGCAGCCGGCGAGCGCCTGCCGGGACACGTGCGTTGGGTCGATGCCGAGGGCATTGCCCGTGCAAATCTGATTGACGCTACGCCTATCGGCGCCAACGTGCGCTCGACGGTGGCAACTTATGCTGACATCCATGATGAGCTGCGTCGCGCCTTCGCCCGTACGCCCGAGGCTAAGGCGGCTGGCTACAAAGCGGGCGCCTTTAGCTACAACACTGGCGCCTTGCGCTGCCCTACGTGCGATGGCACGGGTTCGATATCGCTTGACGTGCAGTTTTTGCCCGATGTCGAGATCGTCTGCCCGGCATGTCGCGGCTCGCGTTATGCAGACGCGGCTTCGCATATCCATCGCGAGGGCAAGGACGGGAGTCTGCTTACGTTGCCGCAGCTCATGGACATGAGTGTGGACGAGGCCCTCGACGCCACAGTGGGACTCAAGAAGGTTCAGACGCGCTTGCAGACTTTGCATGACCTGGGCTTGGGTTATCTCACGCTCGGCGAGCCCACGCCGGCGCTTTCGGGCGGCGAGGCGCAGCGCCTTAAGCTCGCGAGCGAGATGGGCCGCGTGCAGGATGATGCCGTATTCGTGTTCGACGAACCCACAATTGGCCTGCACCCGCTCGATGTTCAGGTGCTGCTGAGTGTGTTCGACGGCCTCGTTGCCAAGGGCGCCACGGTTGTCGTGATCGAACACGACCTCGACCTTATCCGTAACGCCGATTATGTAATCGACATGGGCCCGGGCGGTGGCGACGCGGGCGGGCAAATCGTGTGCGCCGGCACGCCGAGCGATGTCGCTGCCTGCTCCGCAAGCATTACTGGCCGCTACCTCTAGCCGGATGTGACAAAGGGACTGTCCCTCTGTCACATGCCGGTAAAGCCTGTCGGCATCACGGTTTTCTGTTTTGGTTAATTCTGGTTAAAAGCAGTTAATTACAGTTAAAAGCCAGCGCGTTGTCGGCACAGCGCTTGAATAGCTTGTGCCTGAGGGTCAAAATGGCCTCAACCCATTCGCAAAATTTGCACGCCCTATAGTGAGTGGGCTCTCGCTTGAGCTGATGCTGCCAAGAGGCGGCCGATAGGGGCAATTATGGACAATCGAATCTTTGGGTATGCGCGCGTCTCTTCCGCGGACCAGAACTTGGACCGCCAGCTAGACGCGCTGGGAAGGTTCCCCGTTCAGCGGGACCAGATTTACGCTGACAAGGCGAGCGGCAAGGACTTTAAGCGTCCTCAGTACCAGCGACTTCTTCGTAGGTTGCGCGAGGGCGATGTTCTCGTGATTAAAAGTATCGATCGATTGGGTCGCAATTATCGCGAAGTCCTCGATGAATGGCGACGGATCACGGTGGACAGGCGCGCTGCCATCGTGGTGCTCGATATGCCGTTGCTCGATACGCGCGAGCAGCCTGATGGCATTACGGGAACCTTCATGGCGGACCTGGTTCTCCAGATCTTGAGCTACGTGGCACAGCTGGAGCGCGAAAACATCAAGCAGCGCCAGGCAGAGGGCATCGCATCGGCGCGTCTGCGGGGCGTGAGATTTGGGAGGCCGGCGCTCGAACGCCCGGATAGCTACCGCGATGTCATCAAATCATTCGAAGGAGGCGAGGTTACGAGGCAAGAGGCCGCAATGCTTTTGAACGTCAGCGCATCGACGTTTGATCGTTGGAGACGGGCGGACGCGAACGTATATGACCGTTCGCCGTCTGTCCGCCCTCTTTAGCTAGACATTTTGACGAGGGGAGTTTATTCCACGGAGCTCACTCCTTCCCTCGATGTTTATCCAGTTCACGCCCTTGAGTCAAATAGTGCCACCGCGTCGCCAATTCGTCTGCTATTTGACGAGGGGCTATGAGTCGTAACGTCAATCGAAGGGAAATAACCGTGAAACGAAATATTACTAAAAAGCTGCCTATGATGGGTTTGCTTGTCCTGCTCATCTGTTCTCTGGGGTTCATTTCGGCCTGTTCTCAGAATGCCGCAAACTCAGATAAACCGAAATATGCCGATGACAAGGCGATGAATGTTATCGCCGCCGGGTTTGAGAAAAGGGCCGATGTCATTGAATCTAATGCAAACGATGACGACCCTCATTCAACCGAGAATATTCAGGAGGCTATTAAGGCCGAAATTAAGAATGACAAGGAGCTCAAGAACGCCAAGTTCAAGGATTCCAAGATGCAGCAGGACGTCATTACATATCTGAATTTGCTTGACGACCAGCTTAAAGTGACCGAGGACTACTCACAATCATCTTCGGATTATTACGAAGAGTGGAATAAGGTCTACGATAAGCGGTCTGCGCAGCTCAAGAAGCTTGTCGACGATTACGGGTTGGAAGTTGGGGAGAAATACAAAGATGATTTCGATGATTTGATTAAGAACGGAAGGTCCGTGGCAGAGAAGACCCGCAATGAGGATGCCATTAACAGTTTGATCCAAGGGGCCAATTTCGAAAAGTCGGATGACGGTTATGGTCTGTATACATATACGGCCGTAGTCGAGAATACTTCTGGCATATCATTCTCAAATGTCAGCCTAACGCTTGCTCTCTATGACGCAGATGATATCAAAGCGGAGGAGACCTATGCGAACACTTCTTCGTGGGCACCGGGAGAGAAAGTCAAGTTCGAGGCCATGTCTGATGTGGATGCCGTGCGCGTTGTCGCATCTGTTTCCAGCTACGATGTAAATAAATAAGTTTCGCACGGGAGGGGCGGGCTAATCGGCGATGAATGGTTGGCCCGCCCGTTTTATATCAATTATTGAACAACAAGTGCCGGGTATATGTATCATTTCGGATTGCAAACAACTGCCCTCGTCTAAAGACATGCTGAAAAGACATGCTGAAAACGACAATTTAGGCACGAGACATAACCTTCGGCAGTTTTAAATAGCAGGGGTTAGAAAGGAATAGGGGATGGATGAGATAGAAGAAGGCATGGGGGCGCTGAAAGCGAAGCTCGGGAGAATTCTGACGAAACCCAAGGTATTCCTCGCGGGCTTGACTCTTGGCGGGGTGATTGTGGCTGTACTATTTATTACCATCTTTAACAACGGCAAAGCCGCAGGCGCGAAAGAAGCTACCCCCAATACGCTCTCCCCGTCGGTCGTGTTTGAGCGCATTGCATCCCAGAACGAGATGGTTTCCGCATCGCAGAACTATGCGATTGTCGATAAGGTGACGGATACTAAGAGATTCTTCGATTGGTTTGATATTCCGTTTACGGAAAACAGCTTTTGGTACCGCTATGTGGGAACCATTAAGGCGGGTGTGAATCTTGAGACAGCAGAGATACATACGAACAAGAAAGAGCTGACAATTACGATGGATGAGCCTTATGTAATCTCGAATACGCCAGATATGAATAAGTCGGGTGCTCTCGAGGAGCGTAACAACATTCTCAACCCCATTGAGGTCAAAGACGTCACGGCGTTTGAAGCACAGTGCAAGAAACGGAGCGAAAGCGAGGCCATCAAGGATGGCAAGTTGCTCGAAGAGGCTCGGGTGAACGCTGAAGTAAATATTCGTGCGATGTTCAACTCGGCGTTCGGCGATGAATATACGGTTGATTTTGACTATCGAAAATAGGAGGCCACCATGGAGGATAAGGATGATCTGGATATTGTCGTCGAAAGAGGGGGACAGCTACGACATAAGCAGAGCTTTGATATCCGTAAGGTCGCTGCTGGATTGGTCGGTGGTGCCGGAAATGCGGTAGCGGGTGCGGTCGCAACCGTACAGAAAGTTGCCGATGATGCAATGCGTGCCGCAGCTCCGATGGCCGATGACGCCTTAGCGGCCATTGCGGATGCGGCCGATGGCGCGGCGGGAGCCGCTGCAGATATCGGTGATGCCGTCAACGATTGGGCATACCAACAACAACTCAATAGGTACAGACCGGTAACCAAAGAGGCCTATCAGAGCCCTTCATTCCATTTGCCGAACATGATTCGAATCGTTGACGGAAATGAGCGTCGGGGCATCGACGTGTGTAGGGATGCTATTGGTTGGCTGGATACTGTTAAGGGTACGCAGATTTTCAATTTGTACCGCGAGGCAATCGGGGATAGCGAGCTGTCTTTCTACCCTAAACCATCTCTCTATTCCACCTATTACATAGATGCTTTTGATCGGTCTCGCTTTGTTGATCTTGATTCTTATTTCGCAACCATGCAACAAGACAAGATGGCCGAGCTGAGGCGGATTGCATTCATGCTTGGCGCAAAGCGCTGCAAGCTGGAGGTGACGGAGTACGAGGAAACTCGGCGAGGCCACCAGGTTAAGGGAAACGCCAAGGCGGGAAAGAAGGGCTCGGTTCGAATCGACGGCTCCTTGAGCGATTCAACGAGAAACGAGAAGAAAATCCTGTTTACACAGGAATTCGAGGGCGACATGGCCCCGCAGCGTCCTGAGCTCCATTGGTATGCCCATGACTCAGATATTCTCTTGTTAATCGAAACGAGATGCGGTGGAGAGGATAAAAACAAGGCGAAGAGCTATCGGGTTGAATTGAAAAGTGAGACGACCATGACCATGTCCGTATCGCTTGCTATGGCTATCGATGAGGCATGCAGCAAGCTGAGTATAAGGGCGAATTCGAGCCTGACAAGTCAAGCCAAGCGAGAACTCCGGCAGTCGTTTGTATTTGAAGTTGAATTCTGACGTGAATCGCCAGCTGTCGAATGTGACAAAGGGACTGTGCCTTTGTCACATTCCCGGAAAGCCTGTTTGGCGCAGGGCTTCGTAGAGGACGATGGCGGCGCTGTTGGAGAGGTTGAGCGCGCTGATGCGATAGTCGTCGGGATTGACGAAGTTGCCGCAGATGTCCTGCTGCAGGATGGCTTCGTGGCTGTCCTCGGTATGCCCGAGCGACTCCTCGTGGGCCTCCCAGGCGTCGGCGTTTTCGAGCGAGTCGCAATCGCGCAGCATCGGGATGCGCTCGCAGCGTTCGGGCGCCGCGGCGAGCAGCTCCTCGGGAATGCCTGAGCTTTCGCTGCCAAAGACCAGGAAGTCGCCATCGCGATAGGTGCTCTGCGCATAGGTGCGACGAGCCTTTTTGGTCAGCAGGTGCAGACGCTCATCGGCGGGGGAGAGCCCGTTGCGGGCAAGGAAGTCCTCCCAGCCGGCATATGTCGTTACGTCCAAGCTTTGCCAGTAGCCCAGGCCGGCACGACGCACCGTCTTGTCGTCGAGCGAAAAGCCCAGCGGCTCCACCAGATGCAGGCGGGCGCCGGTGACCACGCAGGTTCGGCCGATGTTGCCCGTATTGGCGGGAATCTCGGGCGCATACAGCACGATATTGAACATGAATCTCCTTGGCTCAGAACGAAAAACCACCACGAAGGGGACAGGTACCTTCGTGGTGGTTTGGCGGTTACGTAGGCGGAAAAATGCCCGCTTGGATAAACCTAGGCGCGGTGCCAGTCAGTCAGGCAGGCATCGAGGGAGGCGATGAGCGCATCCTTGTCCATGTGACGGCCGATGATGCACAGGCTCGTCATGCGGTCGCCCGTCTCGTCGTCCCAAATCTGCATGATTTCGGGGTTCTCGTCGATGATCTTCTGCTTCTCGCCCTCGGGCGCGGAGTCAACGAACAAGCCGTTCTCCATCAGGCGCATCTGGTGGCCGGCCTGCTCAAACATGTAGCACATGTCCGGATTGCTGGCCTGCCACAGCGGGCCCTTGACGCGGATGACCTCGTCGGGCCACTCCTGCTCAACAAAATCGGTGAACTTCTGCAGGTCAAACGGCTTGCGGCGCGAGTACACAAAGGTCTCGATGTCGTACTCGAGCACCTCGGGGTCGTCGTGCTCCTCGGGATGCTCCATGGCCTCGATCCAAGCGGCGGAGTTGTAGGCGCGCATAAAGTCGAAGCGGCCGGTGTCGAGCAGCTCCTCCATGGGGACCTCGCCGTTTTGAGCCTCGACAATCACAGCGTCCTTCTGCAGGCTGCGCACGATGGCCTTGAGCTCGGCGATCTGCTCAGGGCTCACGGTATCGGTCTTGTTGAGGATCAGCGTGGAGCAGAACTCGATCTGCTGAATGAGCAGGCTTTCGATGTCGTCCTCGTCGATATCCTCGGCCAGCAGGTCGCGACCGCCGTTGAACTCGTCGTACATGCGGGCGCAGTCGACCACAGCCACGATGTTGTCAAGCGCGAGCTTGGGCTCGCCGCCCACCTTGGCCTCGTCGCAGAAGCTCGAGATGGTGTAGGCGATGGGGATAGGCTCGCAAATACCCGATGCCTCGATGATGATGTAGTCGAAGTTGCCCGAATCGGCGATGCCCTGCAGCTGGTTGGCCAGGTCATCCGAAAGCGTGCAGCAGATGCAGCCGTTGGTGAGCGGGATGAGGTCATCGGTCTCGGAAAGGCCGCCGTCGGCGATAAGGCTGGCGTCGACGTTGATCTCGCCGATGTCGTTGACGATCACGGCGGCGCGGATGCCGCCGTCGTTAGCGAGGATGTGGTTGAGCAGCGTGGTCTTGCCGGCACCGAGGTATCCGGTAAGCATGATGATCTTCACGGGTTTGTTGGGCATGTGCCCTCCTTTGTTAGACATGGCTTACAGTTAAATCTTATGCCAAACGCCTGCTCTTATACCCACGCGCCGGCAAATAACACAAGCTACTCCCAGGCTCCCCATACATCGGGGCAATAACCGACGGTGGCCTTTTTGCCGTTGCGCACGATGGGCTCGGCCAAGACCTGCTGGTTCTCGAGCAGCTTGTCGAAGCGCTGGCTGGGGGTGAGGTGCTGGATGAGCGCGAGCGTCTCCTCGTCCTTGGCCTTGGGGTTGAGTAGCTTGTCGATGCCGCCGACCGCCTGCATCACGCTCGTGAGCTCGCCCTTGCTCATCTCCTTTTCCTTAAGGTCGATAAACTGCACCTTAATGCGGCGCTCCTTAAAGAAGCGCTGGGCCTTCTTGGTATCGAACGATTTCTTTGTACCGAAGATTTGGATCATTATGTTCCGCCGTTCTCGTAGTTCCGCCGTTCTAACGAACGGCGGTCACCTCGACGCTGCAAAGCCATCTGATGGACAATCTGCCTTTCAATCGTCGGGTGCGGGCAAAAGTCCAGCACCCTCCTCTTTCAAGGCACCTTGCCTCATCAGCTGGCTTTTCGCTGACTTTGACAGGACATCGAGGAGACCACCGCTGGACTTATCGAATGAAGTTGGTGCGGGCGCGATCGGCCTCGGGCGCTTCGATGCCGGCGGCCTTGCCTGCCTCGATGCAGCGCAGGAGCCAGGCCATGTTCTTGCCGATGTTGCGCATGGTGGCCAGACCCTCGGCGTCCTGGGCGGCTTCGCCCGGCATGGCGCCAAAGACGTTGTTCCAGTAGGTGGAGGCGATCACGGGCATCTGGTTGATGGTGAAGTACTTGTTGAGCACATCAAAGGTGGTCGACGTGCCGCCGCGACGGGCAACGGCGACGGCAGCGCCCGGCTTGTGCGCGAAGGCCTTGCCGCCGGCATAAAACGCGCGGTCGAGGGCCGAGAGAATGCGGCCGCTGGGGTGCGCGTAGTAGACAGGCGAGCCAAAGACAAAGCCGTCCGATTGCTCGGCGGCGGCAATCAGCTCGTTGACCACGTCGTCGTCAAAGACGCATCGCCCGTCGAGCTTGCCGCACTGGCCGCAGCCAATGCAGTCGCGAATGGGCTTGGCACCCAGCTGGAAAACCTCGGTATCGATGCCCTCGGCGTGCAATTGCTCGGCAATCTCGGCGAGTGCCGTGGCGGTGTTGCCGTTTGCCTTGGGGCTGCCATTGACCAAAAGAACCTTCATGAAAAACTCCCTCTGCTAGCGATGACGTACGCAGAGGATTATCTCACGATAGGGGAGACGACGTGGGGGGCAAGGTCGACAACTGACAACTCGCACCCCGTTGTGCTAGTCCAGCTTGGTGCCCGGTACCTGCGGAACTTCTTTGAGCAGTGCGTTGAGCTCGTTCAGGATGGGTACGGGCTGTCGGTCGACACCGTCCAGATGAAGCGTGGCTACGCGAATGGGCGGCTGATATTCAAGCGATCCGATGAGTACAGGCGAACCCAGGAAGCGCTCGATCTCGTCGGCGATCTCGTCAACCTCCTCGGGACCAAGGTCATCGAAGAGTGCCACAAAGGTCGGCCCCGTCGAGCGGAACAGGCGACCCTTACCGCGCGAACACTCCATAAGGCAGGCGGCGCTTTCGGCCAAAACGCGATCGCCCGCATCAAAGCCAAAGCGGGCGTTGACCTTGGCGATATCGTCGATCTTAATGGCGATAAAGCCTGCCTCGTGCGGTACGCGACGCATCTCACCGATGGCGTTGACCAGAGCGTGGATATCCCCCAGACCGGTCACGGAATCGGTCGTGTCGGCCAAGCTGCGGTTGATGATAATGCCCACGTACATGTTGGGCTCGGTGTCGGTGCCGTCCAGGCGGTAACCCGTGCAGTCGCAGAGCACGTACTTTCCGGTGGCATCCATCACGCGATATTGCATGTAATGGAAGTGCCACGATCCATTTACCACCATGTCGAGCTCGGAGCGCACGTTGTCGCGGTCCTCGGGGTGAACGCGGGCGAGCCACATATCGACCGAGTTAAAGGGATGCTGGGAAGGCAGGTCAAAATCGCGCACGGCATTGACCGACCATTGCGATTCGCCGGTATCGAGGTTGAGGATGAACGGGTAGCGTGTCTCGGAGCTCATGGAGATTGCCTGGAACACGCGGTCGTTGCACGGAAGATGGTCCGCGACGGGGTGTTGCTGCGCGCCGTCGCCTTCTGGTTGCTGCACGCGATGCATGAGTTTATAGCGATACATCTTGCGGTCGGCATCCATCGTCATCTGACGACGCGTGTCGCCGGCAAGCGGGTTAACGCTTGAACAGCCAAAGCTAAAGCTGGCGATCATGGGCGCCTTGCCGTCCGAGGTTGCCTCGATCAGATTGGTGCGTACCTGCTCCAGGCGCTGCTCAAGTTCCGTCTCGCTTGTCGTGGGTGAGATGAACACGAACTCGTCTCCGCCAATGCGGAACAGCAACTCGTCGTGCTCCATGGTTTCGGAGAGTGAACGGCAGGTGCGCAGGATGTAGCGATTGCCCTCGGCGTGGCCGAATATATCGTTGCAGTGTTTAAGGTGATCGATGTCAATATAGGCGCAGGTGAAGGGGTTGCCGTTGCGCCAGAGCTGATCGACGTGACGGTCGAGCCCGCCGCGGTTGCCCAGATTGGTAAGCGGGTCGATATGGACGCTGCGTTCGAGCAGCTGGCGCTCTTGTTGCAGGATGGCGTGGGTCTTTTGCAGCTGCTCGCCAATACCGCGCAGCTCTGTAGGCAGTGCCGCGACGTCGAGCTCGGCAGTCGGAACACCGTTCGCCAATCGTTGAAGGTAGGCGACAATCGATTGCTCGCCCAAGTGATATGACTCGTTCATGATGAATAACCTCCTTGGGCGAAACAGTGGCTAGTATCATATCCCCAATTCGGTCCGATTTGGGGATATGAGTTAGCCAATGGGGACAATCGCGTCCCTTAACGGTAGCGTTTTGCTCGCGAGCGTATCAATTGTCGCCGCCGCTATCGAGCAATGCCTCAAAATCTTTCGCCGGCATGGGGCGATAGTAGAGGAAGCCCTGCGCGAAGCGGGCGCCCATCTGGCGCAGCAGCTGAGCCTGGCCTTCCGTCTCGACGCCTTCAATCACAACGGGCAGCTTGAGCGACTGCGCCATCCCCAGCATCGATGACACGATCTGCGTGCTGCGTTCGTCGGCTTTTCCGGCGGGCACAAACGTGCGGTCGAGTTTAATGACGTCGACGTTGACGCTCTTGAGCATCGCGAGCGTGGACTGACCGGTGCCAAAGTCATCCATGTAGGTCGAGAACCCTCGGTTGTGCAGCTCGGCGGTCAACCTGTCCACGGCCTCGGACTCTCCGGTATAGGCGGTCTCGGTAATCTCGATGCGCATGAGCTCGGGCGGCAGGTTGTACTGGGTGGCCAGGGCCCCCATGTGCTCGGCGACATCGCAGGCAAGGATATCCACGCGCGATACGTTGAGGGAAATCGGAACCACGGGGAGCCCCTGGTCGAGGCGCGTCCGCAGCCACGAGGCAACACCCTGCCATATGTACTTGTCGAGCGTCACCACAAAGCCGCTTTCCTCAAGCGCGGGGATAAAGGTGGCAGGTGGAATGAGGGAGCCGTCCTTGTCGATCCAGCGCGTGAGTGCCTCGGCGCCGATGATCTCGCCCGTTTCCATGTCGACCTGAGGCTGCAGATAGTAGGTGATGCGCTCGTTGGAGAGGGCGTACTGGAACTCGGTCAGCGTATGGTGAAATGCGACCTCGTGCTTGTAGTCCTCGGGGCTAAAGACGGCGATGCGATCCTTAAAGTCCTTTTTGGCGCGTCGGTTGGCAAACATTGCCTTTGCCTGCGCGTCGATGGTGATTTCCTCGTGTGGGTTGATGGGGTAGACGCCCATGGACGGCCAAAAGCCCACGCCGTCATCGTGCTTGGCCACGGCTTCGCGCACGCGAGCGTAAATTCGATGTATGGCATCGTGTTCAAAGGGAGCGAGGATACAAAAGTCGTCCTGACCCCAGTAGCCCGCAACGCCATGCCCTGCATTTTCGATGTCCTTGAGCACTGTTCCCACATCTGCAAGCACGCGGTCGCCTTCGGCCTGCCCGTGCCATTCGTTAAAGAGGCGCATGTGTCCCATGTCGACCGTGGCGATGCACCAGGCGCCGTCGCGCACTGTTGCCAAGAAGGCATTGGCGCGCCGCATAAACTCACTGGGGCGGTAGAGGCCGGTGAGCGGGTCAATGCGCCCGGCAACAGCGCCCTTGCGGTCGATTTCGGGTATGGAGAGGCTCTTGTTCTGAAATGGCCCGTTGATGGCGCGTAATCGACGATCGAGTTCGTCCAAGACGGCCGGTGCTTGGTTGACCAGGCGTTCGTAATAGACGGGAACAACCAGGCAGGTAGGGGTAATGGTATCGTCGGCAATTTGGACGGGGGCCGAGATGACGCGCTCCAAATCGCGTGCGAGGCAATCGAAGGCGTCGCGGTCCAGACCATCGGTAAGTACGACAAACTGTACGCTGCGCGAGCGGAACACACGGCTTCTGCCGCGGGTGAGCGAGAGCATACGACCGGCATATTCGGAGAGCATAGCGTCAACGGCGTCAGCCCCATAGTGCTCATTGAGCTGCGTCGTACCGCGAACGCGCACGGCGATCAGGCCCGTCTGATGGTTATCGCGACGGCAGCCGTCGATGGCGTTGACCAGCATGCGTTGGGTGCCGAGTCCCGTGGCGGGATCGACCGTTTCAACGAGGGAGTGGTTAACGAGTTCGCCGACATAAAGCGAGGGCGTATTTCCGTTTCCGTCGATGCGATAGCCCCGAACGCGACAAAGCACGTAATCGCCTTCGGCGTTGCGTACGCGATATTGCATAACGCGATAGCGTTTAGAGCCATAAAAGACCTGGTAGATGTCTTGGGTATATGCTTCGAGGTCATCGGGGTGCACGCGTGTCTTCCAGTAATTGCGGCAGTCATCGATGTGCTCCGAGGGAAGCCCAAAATCGCGCAGCGCTCCCTGCGACCAGAGCGTGCGGTTCTTATCAAGGTTTTCGATAAAGAAGTAGCGTCCCTCATCGAGCATCGAGAAGGCGTCAAAAACGCGGTCATTAATCTCAAAGTCATCTGCGTGGACTTGACTGATGTTGCGGCGATCGAGATGTATGGCATTGCGCAGCTTGTAGTCATACATGCGATGGTCGGCGTCCTTCGTCATGCGGTTTTGGGTTTCGCCCAGTTTGGGATTGGCATGCGACACGCCATAGCTAAACGAATGGGGCATCTCGGCGTCGTTGTTTTTGAGGAGCACCGAGCGGCAATGCTCCAGGCGCTCGGCAAGGTCATCCTCGGTCGAGATGGTGGAGAGCACGGCAAACTCGTCGCCACCCAGGCGAAACGCCGCCTCGCCAACCTTGATGTAGAGCTTAAGGTACAGGCTCACCTGAATGATGTAGCGGTTACCCTCGTCGTGCCCAAAGACATCGTTGCAGTGCTTAAGGTTATCGATATCGATAAACGCCATGGTGACCGGCGTGCCCTGCCCCCAGATCTCTTCGAGAGACTTGGTAAAACCGCCGCGGTTGCCAAGACCGGTGAGCTGGTCGGTAAAAGCGGTCTTGATCAGGTCTTCCTGGCGATCAAGCAGGTCTTGAATGGTATTTTCGAGCGTCTTGGTGTAGGTGTTGGCGCTATCCATGTTTATGCCGCTTTCTTGGGTCGAGGCGATGCGGCGCGCGGGGCGCGCGGCGTGTTAAAGGTGGGGTTTCCGCCGTTAGCGAGTGGCGTTATTTTGAAAAGTCGATGTGCCGCTCGCTGTCATGCAAGAGGATGCCTCGCGGGTCAATCGACGCATCGCTGGCCAAGAGCTTCTCAAACGACTCGACCGGCATGGGTCGGTAATAGTAATAGCCTTGGACGTAGCGCGAACCCAGGTCGTGCAGGAAGACGACTTGTTTTTCGGTTTCGACGCCTTCCACTATGACCGGCACGCCAATCTTCCAAGACATGTTGATGATGGACTTGACGATGTTTTCGCTCTTGTTGGCCTGATGGGCTTCTGCGGGCATAAAGCGGCTGTCGAGTTTAATCGCGTCGGCATCGATATTCTGTAGCATGCTGAGCGACGATGCTCCGCTGCCAAAGTCGTCAATCAATACGGAAAAGCCCAAAGCGCGGAGCTTGCTCGTGAGCGCCTTAATATCTCCGGGATTATCGGCGTAGGCGCTTTCGGTAATTTCGACTTTAGCGAAGTGCGTGGGGACGGCGTGACGCATCGCCAGGCGTTCGAGCTGGTCGGCGACATCGACCGAAATCAGGTCGGTTTGGCTTACGTTGATGGAGATGGGCACGCAGGGCAGTCCTTGGGCCAAGCGCTTGGAGAGCCACGTAAAGACGAGGTTCCAAATATGGCGATCGAGGGTCACGGCAAAACCGTTGCGCTCGAGCAGTGGCACAAACGTGCCGGGCAAGATGAAGTTGCCGTCTCCGTCTTTCCAGCGGGCAAGGGCCTCGCCGCCTACGATCTTTTTGGTCTCCATGTCGTACTGCGGCTGAATATAGAACGTGATATGCCCCTGGCCCAGGGCGCGCTGAAACGCCGAAAGCAGATAATCCTCGCGTTCGCGCTGTGCATACGTTTCGGGTTCAAAGTACTTGATACGGTTTTTAAAATCGTGGCGGGCTCGGGTGAGCGCGGCTTTTGCATGGTCGTATAGCAAGATATCGATGTGTTCCGTCCGCCCAACCGGGCAAACGCCAAAGGCGGGTAAGAAGCCAACCGAGTCGTCGCGCGAGGCGACGATGGTCTGGATGCGATGGTAGAGCGCATCAATGGTCTCGCGGTCGCCAGGGAGGTAAGCGACAAAGTCGTCCTGCCCCCAGTATCCGGCGAGTCCGCCGCAATCGGCTCGCAGCGCCAGCAGCGCACCGCCCACTTCGGCGATGAGGGCGTCGCCTGCCTGTCGTCCGTACCATTCGTTAAAGACGCGCATACGTCCCAAATCGATGGCGACAATGGCGCGGTTTTCGCGAGCGTGTGCGGAGTGATGCATATCCGCGGCGTACAGAAAGTCGTTGCCGCGCATGAGTCCGGTCATCTTGTCTCGTCGGTCGTAGGCAGTATGACCGATAACTCTAGTTGGTCCGCTTTGCCCGAGGTATGCCGGGGTCTTACTGCGCATCTCGGCGTCCAGACGGCGGTTGAGGCTGGACAGCATCGTGAGCGGCTGCGAGACGATAGACGGATAGCGCGCAAAGGCTGTATAAGCGATAGGGGCGGTTTCGATACTGTGCGTCGCGATGGGCATCATAAGCGTATGCTGCACCTCTTGGGCAATGTTGGAAAGATCGATGTCGGGTTGGCTGTCAAACATAAGGACAAACTGCAGCCCATACGACCGATAGAGTTCGCCCGACCCATTGAGTCGTGACAAAATGCGCCCGACGAGCTCTGCGAGGACATCGTTGCCCATTTGATAGCCATAGACAGCATTGATGCGGTCGATGTTCTCGAACTTAAACGCCACTAGATCGGTGGGCTTGGCAAGCTCCTTGCGTCTTTCGATGGCCGTCATCAGCGCGCGCACATCACCAACGCCGGTGGCGGGGTCGGTGCTTTCGACAATACTCGCATTGGTGATGGAGCCGGCAAACAGCGTGGGCTCGTTGCCGTTGCCGTCGAGACGGATGCCAGAACACGTGACGGTGACGTATCGACCGCTTGCGTCCAGGGCACGATAGCGCATATTGTGATGGTGCTTTTTGCCCGACATTACCTCTTCGATATCCTGGCGCCAGGCATTGATGTCGTCAGGGTGAATATGCTGCGACCATATCTTGTCCATCTGATAGATGGTTCCGGAGGGAAGGCCAAAATCCTGTATGGCGTTGTGGGACCAATGGGACTGATCGGTGTCGACGTTGCAGATAAACAGGTAGCGCCCGATATCCGTGAGCGACAGTGCTTGGAAGATACGATCTTGCACGGAATGAAATTCTGCCAAGGTGCCAAGGTCGTGATAACGCTCGTCGAATGCCATGCTCATGCGGTTACGCACAGCGCTGGTAAATTTGTAGTCATACATCCGCCGGTCTGCCTCGGCTGTCATCTTATGAAGGACATCGCCCGCACGCGGATTGGCGTGGGCGCAGCCGTAGCTGTAGCTCATGGGGGTCTTGCCGTCATCGAGCGTCGAAGTGGCAAGGGATGCCCGGCAGGCCTCGAGCCGCTGACTGAGCGTGTCGACCGAATCGGTCATGGAGATGAGCACGAACTCGTCGCCGCCTATGCGATAGAGACGCTCATCGGGATGGCAGTGCAGTTTAAGACAGTTTGCGACTTTGGTGATGTAGCGATTGCCGGCCGGGTGCCCAAAGCGGTCGTTGCAGATTTTAAGGCCGTCGATATCGATATAGGCGATCGTGTGCTCGAGCTGGCGGTCCCAGACACATGTGAGGTCGTAGGTGTAAGCGGTGCGGTTGGGCAGGCCCGTAAGCGGATCGGTGTAGGCGTCGGCTCTGAGTTTTGCAACGCGGTCGCGCAGGCGGGCGGCGGCATCGGTCGCCTCTGCGAGCAGGCGCTCGGCCTCGGGATACTGCGTGCCGCAGATGCTCGACAGCTCGGCGAGGCATGTGTTCAGCTGGTCGAGCTCGTCTTCTTGACGCGGCTCGACGCTCTGCGTCTTATTCGTTTCCATGCCCCCGCCTTGCTGCATCGTTGAGTTTATTTGTCAGCTACTGTTCATTATTGAACAGTACTGAGCAGTATAAACAACCATTATATGAGCGTGTGGGGGCGGGCGTGCTGTGAGGCGCCGCTTATTCGCCAAACGGTAATGCGGTTTCGTGCGCACAAATGCGACGAGAACGATATTTGTTGACGGGTATACTTGTTCCGTTTGAATTGCGCAGGGACGGAGATGGTCGCATGACACAGCCAAATACGACGCATACGGTGGGGCTGGCGCTTGAAGGAGGCGGCTATCGCGGTATGTATACGGCGGGTGTGCTCGATGTTTGGATGGAGCATGGCCTGACCTGCGATCATATGGTGGGCGTCTCGGCGGGGGCGGCGTTTGGCTATAACTTTAAATCGCGCCAGATCGGTCGCGCCATCCGCTACAACAAGGCCTATTGTGCCGACAAGCGCTACGCGAGCGTGACCAGCTGGCTGCGAACCGGCGATATGTTCAATGCCGATTTTGCCTATCACGAGGTGCCTATCGAGCGCGATCCCATCGACTTGGAGGCGTATCGCGCCTGCCCCATGCGATTTACGTGCGTGTGTACCGATATCGAGACGGGCAAGGCCGTCTACCACGATCTACCGTATGGCGACGAGCGCGATATCGAGTGGATCCGGGCGTCGTCTGCCATTCCTGTGGCGACGCGTCCCGTTGCTATTGACGGGCATAAGTATCTGGATGGTGGCGTGGCTGATTCTATTCCCAGCGCATGGCTGTTTGCGCAGGGGTATGACCGCAATATCGTGGTACTCACGCAGCCGGCGGGCTTTGTGAAGCAGCCCAACAGCGTGATGCCCATGCTGCGGCGCGTGTTCCGTCACTATCCGGAGTTTGTTGCAGCGCTTGAGCATCGGCATGAGGTCTACAATGCCACGCTCGATGACCTGGCACGTCGAGAGGCTGCCGGGGAAATCTTTGTGGTGCGGCCGAGCGAATCGGTGAAGGTGCCGTCGCTGTGCCGCGAACCGGATGAGCTCGAGCGCATCTACCAGGTCGGCCGCCACGATGCAGAGGCGACTTTGCCGGCGTTGGAAGCGTATCTGGCGGGGTAAGGGTCGCATACGGAAAGCGCATCCCGGAATGGAGGCCCAAACTGGGATGCGCTTTCCATTGCTGAAGATATGAGGCTGCGAATCAGCTGTTCGGCCTATGCCTATGCCTGCTGCCAGGTGTCGACAAGCTCCTTGGCTGCGGCATGGGGGTCGTCGGCGCTGCAGACGGCGCTTACCACAAAGAAGCCGTCGACGCCGGTGGCCTTAAGCTGCGGCAAGTCGGCCGTCTTAACGCCGCCGCCCACCACGATGGGCACGGGGCTTGCCGCGTGGAGTGCGGCAAGGTCCTCAAAGCTCTTGGTGATGATAGAGCCGTCGGCCGCGCGTCCGCAGTCGCGCTTGGTCTCGGTCTCGTGGAGCGGGCCGATGCCCAGGTAGTCGACCAGGCTCATGTCGGCGGTCTTGACGTACTCGAGCATCTCCTCGCAACGGGCCGAAAGGCCCACAATGGCGTCGGGGCCCAGCAGCTTGCGACAGACCTCGACGGGAATATCGCTCTGGCCCACGTGCACGCCGTCGACCGCAATGCCCTGCTCGCGTGCGGCGAGTACGCAGTCAAGGCGGTCATCGATCAGCAAGGCGACCTGACCGGTCTTGCCAGCCTGTGCGATTGCCTGCGCGGCGTCGCCGGTCAGCGCAATGATCTCGCGGGCGCTTGCCACCTTGGAGCGCACCTGAATGCAGGTAAAGCCGGCGTCGAGCGCCTGGGCCACCACATCGCCCACGGGGCGTCCGAGGGTGTTTTCGGGGCCGAGCACCAGATAGGCCGAGATATCAAGGTTGTCGCGGATGCTCATCGTGCTTCCTCCTGCTTTTTGATCTGTGCTTCCATGCGCTTGAGTTTGCCGGTCATGGTGTCGGTAAATCCGGGTCGAATATCGGCTTTGAGCACGACTTCGGTGCGGATGCCCTTGCTCGCCAACACAAAGGTCGCGTCGCGCACGACCTGCATGACCTCGTCCCAGTCGCCCTCGATCTCGGTGAACATCGAGGTGGTGCGGTTGGGAAGGCCGCTCTCGCGAATGACGCGCACGACCTCGGCGACCTCGGCGGACAGCTCGTCGCCGGTGCCGCATGGGGCGATGGCCACGGCGACGAGCGTGTTCATGCCGGCATTTGTTGCGGGTTCGGACATGGCTTATGCCTCCTCGAGCTCGAGTCGGTTGTCGGCAATATCCTGGGCGGTTGCGCGGTAGAGCTCGTCGATAAAGGCGACCTTAAAGCTTGCCGGGGCATCGGCGACGGCGGCGGCACGCGTGCCGGCAACGTTGTAGACGGCGGTGCCGCAGACTGCTGCCGTAAACGGATCGGTAGCACAGGCGTACACGGCCAGCACGCCGCCCTGCGAGCAACCGCAGCCGGTGATCTTGGACATGAGCGGGCTGCCGCCGTGGGATTTGGCCACGGTCGTGCCGTCGGTAATCAGGTCGACTTCGCCCGAGACCACAACGGCGCCGCCGGTGTAGCGAGCGAGCGCCACGGCGGCATCGCGGGCGGCGTCGACCGTGTCGGTGGTATCGACACCACGTACGCGGCTCAGATCGGCCGACTCGCCCTCAAGACCCCACAGGCCGGAGAGTGCGATGATCTCGGAGGCGTTGCCGCGTACGATGGCGGGCTTGTACTGCTTGAGCTCGTTTACCAGCTGGGTGCGCAGGCTACCGATGCCCAGACCCACCGGATCGAGCACCCAGGGCTTGCCGGCGTCGTGTGCCGCCTTGGCCGCGCGGGGAATCGTCTGCTCGTAGATGGGGAAGAGCGTGCCCATGTTGAGATAGATGGCGCCGCCGCCGGCAACGAGCGCCTCGCCCTCGTCGGGCAGATAGACCATGGCGGCCGAACCGCCCACGGCGAGCTGCGCGTTGGCGACAAAGTCGATCGTCACCGTGTTGGTGATGGAGCCGGCCATCGGATTGGTGGCTCGAATCTCCTCTACGGCCTTGACCATATGTTGCTTAAGCTGTTCCGAATCAATCACTGCACATGCCTCCTTGGCATAGAAAAGGGGCGCTGTGCATAGACAGCGCCCCTGTAAAGGCGGCATGCTCCCTACACCAGCATTAACTGACAGGTTCAAAGGATTGGGCCCTATGCCCTCTCAGCCTTGTGGTTTGCACCGCCGGCACTCCCGCATCGAATCTGTTGTTCCCTATACTAGCGCACCTGCCAAAAAGGGACAGGTTTATTTTGGCAGGTGGCAACAGGGGCGCTGCATTTTCCCAGATAAAACCTGCCAAGATAAACCTGTCCCTTATTGGCAGGTCGTTACAATAGACGGGATAAAGAATGACCGAGGGGACCTTATGATCAAACTTGTGCTGACCGATATGGACGATACGCTGATTCCTGCTGGACACGATGGCGCCAGCGACTGCGCCATCGAGGGCATTCATGCCATGCAGGCGGCGGGCCTGCATTTTGGCCCGGTTTCGGGTCGCCAGCCGTCCGCGATGAGCTGGATGTTCCGCAATCGCTCCGAGTGCTTCTCGACCGGTGCGTTTTGCAACGGCCAGGTGATGTTTGTCGATGGCGAGGCGGTTGCCTCGCGCGCAACTGATAACGATGCCCTTATGCGCCTGGCCGACTACCTGGAGCAAGAGACCGACGATACCTATTTGAAGGTCTACCGTCTGGGTGATGACTTTTGGGACAACGACGCCTATTGCGTGACAAGCGATCCCGAGCGTGTGCGTCGCGCCATGGAGTCAGGCGGCAACGCGTGGCTCAAGGGCGAAGAGGCTCCCTGTCGCCCTGTCGTTGACGATGCCCCGGTATACAAGGCGAATATCTGGAGTGCCCGTTCGCGCGAGGAGCTCGCCGAGCTGCGCGAGCGTGTTGCCGCCGAGGTGCCGGAGCTCTCGCTCGTGTTTCCCAACAACCGCGTGCGCCTGTTCGACGTTCTTCCGACCGGCTGGGACAAGGGCTGTGCTGCGCTGGAGCTGGCGCGCGCTTTGGGCCTGACGCCCGACGAGGTGGCCGTATTCGGCGATT
>CABQHZ010000020.1 GCA_902464175.1 uncultured Collinsella sp.
CGAGCGGGGGCTCCTATCTTTTTAGTGCCCTCGGATTGGGTCATAGTGTCTGTCGTTGCCAAAACATCGACGTTGTGGCAGATGCCAACGACTATCCCCTTTAAGTTGCGGTGGAATAGGGACTAAATGGGAGTCTCAGAGGCCAAAAGAGTCCCTATTCCACCGCAACTTCATGGGGGTGTGTGACAATGCCCGTCGGAAAACATCTGCTGTCTTTGGGGGTCTATCTATGCTGTACGAGTTTTGTGCCGAGAACTTTGAGCGGGTGCCGGCGGCTATCGATGCCGGTGCAAGGCGTATCGAGCTGTGCGACAACCTTGCCGTCGGTGGCACCACGCCTTCGGCCGGCGTCATCAGCGCTGCGGTCAACTATGCTCACGAGCATGACGCGCGAGTGATGTGCATGATTCGACCGCGTGGCGGCGACTTTCATTACGGCCAGGACGAGCTGCGCATGATGGAGATGGATCTGGGCCTTGCCGTGAGCGCCGGCGTTGACGGCCTGGTCTTTGGATGCTGCAAGCCCTGTGCCGGCGGCTGGGTGCTCGACGAGCTCACCCTCGGCGCCCTCGTGATGGCTGCGGGCTGCGCGACCGAGGAGTGCAAGCGCGAGTCCCTTGACGTCACCTTTCACATGGCCTTTGACCAGCTCTCGCCCGAGGCCCAGCTCGATGCGATTGACACGCTTGCCGACTGCGGCGTTACGCGCATCCTGACGCATGGCGGCGCGGCCGGCACGCCGATTGAGGACAACTTCGATCACCTGGCTCGTTTAATCGAGTATGCGGGCGATCGCTTGACCATCCTTCCCGGCGGCGGCATCACTACGGCAAATCGCGACGCGGTCGTGGCGGCGCTAGGTGTCTCCGAGCTCCATGGCACCAAGATTGTGCCACTGGAGGTATAACCCGTGGCGCTGGTATTTGACGTTCAGCAGGCGAGCGGCAAGCCTGACGATAATCGTCGCCCTGGCACCGCGTGCCCCTTTTGCGACACGGAGGGGCTTGCCAACATCATCGAGCGCGATGGTGACTGCATCTGGCTCGAGAATAAGTTCAAGACCTTGCGGGCCACCCGTCAGACCGTATTGATCGAGTCGGCCAATCACGACGCTGACCTGGTGACCTATGAACCGGGTGAGCTGCATCATGTGATGCGGTTTGCCCTGGGGTGTTGGCAGCAGATGATTGACTCCCAACAGTATCGCAGCGTCCTTATGTACAAGAACAAAGGCCCGCTTTCGGGCGGCAGCCTCGTCCATCCACACATGCAGATTGTGGGCTTGGAACAGGAGGACGGTTATGCAGCACTAGCCCCCGCCAACTTCGAAGGCATCGATGTTTGGCAGCGGGGAAGGGTCGCGGTCAATATCTCGATCGAGCCGATCATGGGATTCTTTGAGGTCAACGTCTCGGCCCCACAGGGAATCGCCGCCAGCGACGACGCGCACGACCAAGCCGAGGCCGATCTATTCGCCGATGCGATTCAAGTGGCCCTACGCTATATCCTTCACGAGCACCACGGCGGTCGCGCGGAGTCGTACAACTTGTTCTTCTACCACATGGACGGCCGAACCATCGCCAAGGCACTTCCGCGTTGGGTGGTATCGCCCTACTTTGTGGGCTATCGTCTGGCCCAGGTCAATGCCGAGACCACGCTCGATATCGATGCAGAGCGCCTGCGCGCACATCTGGAAGCGCTCGCGTAGCAAGGCGAGCGTCCGCGCACTGCGGACGGCCTAGCGTGCCATTGCGTCGCGGCCGGCCTCGACCCGCTTGCGCTGAGCGGCACGCTCCTCGCCGGTCAGGCGCTCAAAGAGATGTCCGATAATCGAGGCCAGCACCTGCTGGAACAGCGTGCCGCACATGACGGGGAACACGACCTCGCCGGGAAAATACTGCGTGGCGATGACGGCGCCCGAAGAGATATTGCGCATGCCACAGGTAAAGCACATGGTGGTCGTCTCGCCATACGGCAGGTGCAGGACGCGTGCGACGAGAATGCCGATGATAAAGCCGCTGATGGCGAACACCAGGATAAAGAGCGCGACTTCCAGGCGCTCGGTGTTCATATGCAGCACGTACTCGCTCATAGCGGTGGAGTTGGACGCGATGACGCCCATCATCATAAACTTGCAGGCGGGCGATAGCGTGGGGGAAAGCTTCTCGTGCCCCCATCCGCGCGTAAGTTCGTTGATCACGATACCGAGTACAGCAGGGATGGCGATCATAAAGGCCATGTTCTGCATCATGCTCGGCACGTCGATTGAGACAGTGGCGCCCAACAGGAGTTTGAGCGTGAGCGGAATCGTCACAGGTGAGATGACCGAGGACGTCAGGATGATGGTGAGCGCGAGCGGGCCGTTGCCGCCGAACATGCTAATCCACATAAAGGCAGTGACTGCCACGGGTACGCTGTACTCGAGCACAATGCCGCAGACAAGGTTGGGGTTGGAACCAAAGAACAACGACCCCATGGCATAGGCTGCGATAGGGATGAACACTGCCGAGACCAACAGCGCCAGAATCAGGTGTAGCGGACGACGGAATACCTCGGCCACCTGATGGAAGGTGTTGCTCAGTGCGCCCTGAAACGTCATAAAGGCAAACAGGGTGGGCACGATGGGCTTGAGCACACCGATCTGCTGGGGAAAGAGCACGCCGAGTGCCACGCAATTCGGGACGATGACCTGCATGTGCCCCGCGAGAAACTTACCCAGTCCAACCCATTGCTTCATATATCCCTGCGACTCCCTTTGCCCATGAATGCATATGAATGGATATGCTAGACGCTTGCATGCGTTCGTGCGGCAGAAACGCTCGAATATTTCGAGGATGTTGCCGCCTTTGTTTGCCGAAACCACGGCGCACTGCGGCGTTTTGCGTCCGTGCTGCACGGTATAATAAATCCGTTCAACAGATCTGCCTGCCGAAGCGGGCATACACAGAGGACTCATCGCTATGAACCGTGAGAGGTATCGCAGCGACCTGCCCCTATCGGGGGTGGGCGCCTATGTCATCGCTTAAGACGACGCATCGCTGGGCGGTCGCTCAGCAAAATCCCGAGCTCGAAAAGGAGCTTTCGGCTGGCCTGGGCATTCCCGGGCTGGTGGCGCGCATTATGGTCGCGCACGGCATTGGCTCCATCGAGGAGGGCCAACTGTTTTTGACGCCTTCGCTCGACCGCGATTGGGCCGACCCGCTCATTATTCCGGGTATGTCGGTCGTTGCCGACCGCGTTGAGCGTGCTATTCGCAACCACGAACATATTGCCGTCTTCGGCGATTTTGATGTCGACGGCATTACGTCGACCTGCCTGCTGACCGAGGCGCTGCGTACGTTTGGCGCCGATGCCACGCCGTTTATTCCGCATCGCTTTGACGAGGGCTATGGCCTGTCGCGCGCGGCGCTCGACCGCGTTAATGAGCTTGCTCATCCTCAGCTGATCGTGACCGTCGATAACGGCATCGCCGCCAAGGAAGAGGTTTCCTATCTGGAGAGCCTGGGGATCGATTTGGTGGTCACGGACCATCACGAGCCGTCCGACCAGGTGCCGCAGGGCGTGCCCCTGACCGATCCTAAGCTCGAGGACGAGGGTCCCTCGCGTGAGCTTGCCGGTGCCGGTGTGGCGCTCAAGCTGGTGCAGGTCCTGGGCGAGCGTCTGGGCAAGCCGTCGTATTGGCGTTCGCTGATCGAGGTCGCTGCGCTGGGTACCGTGTCCGACATGATGCCGCTCACGCCTGAGAACCGCGCGCTGGTTGCCGAGGGCATTCAGCAGATGCGCGTGACCGCCCGTCCCGGCTATATCGCGCTGGCTGCGCTCGCCAAGGCCGACCTTTCCAGCATTACGGCCGATGGCCTGTCGTTTTCGCTCATTCCCCGCCTGAACGCTGCCGGCCGCATGGCCGATCCCAAGCTGGCGCTCGATTTGCTGCTTGCCCGCGATCCTATCGAGGCAAGCGCGCTGGCGGCCGAACTCGAGGAGATCAACCGTCAGCGCCGCGAGATCGAGGCGGAGCTCACGCGCGATGCCATGACAAAGGTCGAGGAGACCTATGACGGCGGTCGTGCGATCGTCGTGGGCGGCGAGGGCTGGCACGAGGGCGTCAAGGGTATCGTGGCAAGCCGCCTGACCAACCGCTATCACGTGCCGGCGCTGCTGTTCTCGATCGAGGACGGTATCGCACGCGGCTCGGGCCGCTCAGTGGGCAAGGTTAACCTGTTCGACGCCGTCGAGCGCTGCTCCGACCTGCTGATTCGTCGTGGCGGTCATGCCGGCGCGGTAGGCGTGACTATCGAGGCATCTAAGCTCGATGAGTTCCGTCGCCGCCTTTCTGCCGTGCTGTCCGAGCTTCCTGCCGAGGATTTTGAGGACACCGATGAGGTCGCGGCTACCGTCAACCTCTCGGAGCTCAGCATCGAGACCATCGAGCAGATTTCCCGCCTTGAGCCGTTTGGCCAGGGCAACAAGGTGCCTCTGTTGGCCGCCGAGGGCGTGACGATGTGCGATCGCGCCGTGGTGGGCAAAACCGGCGAGCACATGCGCTTTGTGGCGACGGATGGCGCCGCGAGCGTGCCGGCCATCATGTTTCGCGTGCCGCAGATTGATAAGCTCATCAATTGCGATAGCGCGGTCGACTTGGTGTTCGAGGCTGTGGCCGAGCATTGGCAGGGCCGCGTGAAGCCCAAGCTCATGATCAAGGATGTCCTAGTCCGCGATACCGCGGCGCCCAACGTTGACGATCCGGCATGCGAGCTTCGCCGTGGCATGCAGCCGGCAGACTCCGGCCTGCGTCTGGAGTCGCGTAAGCGCGAAACGCTTGCTCAGCTTTCCTATACCGAGCTCACGCGTTCGCTCATCCATAGCTTTATCGGGTCGAACCAACCACACCGTGCTCAGGTCGAGGCGCTCGACGCCTTGGCCGATCATCAAAGTGTTCTTGCCGTTATGGGAACGGGCCGCGGCAAGTCGCTCATCTTCCATGTCCATGCGGCGCGCGAGGCGGTCCTTCGCGGGCGTGCGAGCATTTTTGTCTATCCGCTGCGCGCGCTCGTTGCCGACCAGGCCTACCACCTCTCGTCGACGATGGCCGCGCTCGGCATTGGCGTTGGCGTGCTGACGGGCGAGACCGTCGAGGCGGTCCGCGACGACGTGTTTGCCGGTCTTGCTTCGGGCCGCATCGGTATTGTGCTCACGACGCCCGAATTTCTGTCCATTCACCGCGAGCGCTTCGCACGTTCGGGCCGCATCGGGTTTGTCGTTATCGACGAGGCGCACCATGCCGGTCTTGCCAAGGGCGGCGACCGCAGCGCATACCTCGACATGCCCGAGATTCTTAAAGCCCTGGGCGACCCGGTCGTTATGGCAGCGACAGCCACCGCGACGACTCCGGTCGTGGCCGAGCTCGCCCGCATGCTGCCGATTACCCGCACAGTGGTCGACGAGACGGTGCGCGAGAACCTGCAGCTCGAGGACGATCGCGATCTTGCGAGCCGCGAGAACCGCCTGGTGTCCATTGTGGCGAAGGGGGAGAAGACCGTCATCTACGTCAACTCGCGCGACCAGTCCGTGGCGCTTGCCAAGACGCTGCGCAAGCGCGTGCCCGATTGCGCGACCCGCATTGCGTTCTATAACGCGGGGCTTGCGCGCTCCGATCGCCGCCGTGTGGAGGAGGCGTTCCGAGACGGAAGCCTTAGCTGCATCGTTTCGACCTCTGCCTTTGGCGAGGGCGTGAATCTGCCCGATATTCGCCATGTCGTGCTCTACCACATGCCGTTTGGCGCTATCGAGTTCAACCAGATGAGCGGGCGCGCCGGCCGCGATGGGCAGCCCGCCGTGATCCATCTGCTCTATTCGTCGCGCGACGCCCGCATTAACGAGCGCCTGCTCGACTGCTATGCGCCCGAGCGCGATGAGCTCGTCACGCTCTATCGCGCGCTGCAGACTATGTGGCGCTCCAACCGCGGCAAGACCGGGGACGACTCGTTTAGCGCGAGCGATATCGACATCGCGCAGATGTGCCTTGCCATCGATGCCCGCACGCCGGTCGACGAGCGTTCGGTGGCAAGCGGTCTGGGAATCTTCGAAGAGCTTGGTTTCTGCCGCGTTTCGGGATTTGATGACACACGTCGCATTGCGATGGCCGAAAACCCCGGCCGTGTGCAATTGAGCAGGTCAATTCGATATTTGGAGGGTCTGCGCTCACGCATGGAGTTCTCGGCTTTCCGGAGCTGGGCGCTCGATTCGTGCGCTTCTGATATGCTAGCCAAAGTTAACCGCCCGATCGTACCGCGGGCCTAGGGGAAGGGGACCTCGATGGATGCCGCAGCCCGTACCGCCCATGATTCCACCCTCCAGCCGTTCTCGGAGATGGAGCACTATGAGCATGCCGATGAGCTGCCGCCCGAGATTATGGCGGACAGCTACGACAAGCTGGAGCGCCTGTGCCTCAAATATATGAATGAGGACGACTTCTCTAAGGTGGAGCAGGCTTACTGCTTTGCCGCCGAGAAACACTGCAACCAAAAGCGCCGCTCGGGCGAGATGTATATCAACCATCCTGTCGAGGTGGCCATTATTCTGGCCGACCTTAAGATGGACTGCGATGTGGTGTGCGCCGCGCTACTGCACGATACCGTCGAGGACACCGAGACCTCGCTTGCCGATGTCTCCGGTCTGTTTGGCGAAACCGTGGCTGAGCTTGTCGATGGCGTGACCAAGCTCACCAACATCGAAGTCGACAACATGGACGAGAAGCAGGCGCTTACGCTGCGCAAGATGTTCCTCGCCATGTCCAAGGACATCCGCGTCATTATCGTTAAGCTTGCCGACCGCCTGCACAACATGCGTACGCTGGCTGCTCTGCGCGAGGACCGCCGCTTGTTTAAGGCCCGCGAGACCATGGACGTGTACGCGCCCCTGGCCGATCGTTTGGGCATGAGTTCTATTAAGTGGGAGCTCGAGGACCTGTCCTTCTTCTACCTTGAGCCCGATGCCTACCAGCGTATCGCGCGCATGGTGGCGGAGTCGCGCGAGGTCCGCGAGCGCTATCTGGCCGAGACCATCAAGACCCTCACCGACGAGCTCAATCGTATTGGCCTGGAGGGCTTCCAGATTAACGGCCGCTCCAAGCACTACTGGTCCATCTACCAAAAGATGAAGCGCAAGGGCAAGGAGTTCTCCGAGATTTACGACCTGGTGGCGCTGCGTGTTATTACGCATTCGGTGCGCGACTGCTATTCCACGCTCGGCGCGGTGCATACGCTGTGGCACCCCATGCCCGGTCGCTTTAAAGACTATATCGCCATGCCCAAGGTCAATAACTACCAGTCGCTCCATACGACGGTTATCGGCCCCACCGCCCGCCCGCTCGAGATTCAGATTCGAACCTACGAGATGCACGAGCAGGCCGAGTATGGCATTGCCGCGCACTGGCTGTACAAGAAGTCGGGCGGATCGTCTGCCTCCAAGACCAACGATGCGCAACGCCTGGACGACCAGATCAACTGGCTCAAGCACTCGCTCGACTGGGCTGCCTCCGACGAGATCACCGACGCTAAGGAGTATCTGCATTCGCTGAAGGTCGACCTGTTCGACCAGGAGATCTTTGTCTTTACGCCCAAGGGCGAGGTCATGGCGCTCCGTGCCGGCTCCACCCCGCTCGACTTTGCCTACGCTGTCCACACCGAGGTCGGCAACCACTGCGTGGGCGCCAAGATTAACGGTGCGGTGGCGCCGCTCACGCACGAGATCAAGACGGGCGACCGCGTCGAGATCCTGACCAACAAGAGCTCAAAGCCGTCGCGTGACTGGCTCAAGATCGTCAAGACACCTTCGGCCAAGTCCAAGATCCGTCGCTACTTTGCCGCCGCGACCAAGGACGACGACGCTGCCGCCGGCCGCGATATACTGGCCAAGGACCTACGAAAGCGCGGATATGGCATTTCCACGCCGCGCTCGACGCGTGCGCTCAATGCCGTGGCGGAGCAGCTGAACTTTAAGCAGCTCGAGGACCTGTTTGCGGCCGTCGGTGCCGGTAAAGTCGCCCCGCGTGCCGTGGGCAACAAGGTCGAGCAGATCTTGGATCCCAAGCCCGAGGAGCAGCTCACCAAGGCCGAGGCCATCGCCGAGGTCGTGAAACAGCCTGCCCGCGGCTCCAACCGCAAGCCGCAAAAGCGCGGCAAGAGCGCGAGCAACGGCATCATCGTCAAGGGCGAGAGCAACAGCGGCCTGCTGGTGCGTCTGGCGCATTGCTGCAATCCCGTGACGGGTGACGATATCGTCGGCTTCATCACGCGCGGTCGCGGCGTCTCGGTGCACCGTGCCAACTGCCCCAACGTCAAGGGTCTTATGGAGCATCCCGAGCGTATGATCGACGTGGAGTGGGACGGCGCCGCCGATACCCTTTTCCAGGTCGAGATCGTGGTCGAGTGCCTGGACCGTATGGGTCTGCTCAAGGATGTCACCATTGCCATCGGCGATGCGGGCGGCAACATCCTTTCGGCTGCCACGTCGACCAACCGCGAAGGCATCGCAACGCTTCGCTTTATGGTCGAGATTTCGGACGCGAGCGGTCTGGATCCGCTACTGGCCTCTATCAGCAGTGTCGACTCGGTCTACGACGCTCGCCGCCTCATGCCCGGCGAGGGCGGAGCGCAACTCAAGCGCCGCGTGTAGAAAAGCGAGAACGCCGACGGGGCAATCCCGCCGGCGTTCTTTTTGGGTGTCCGCTACTCTTCGGTCCAGAGACTGTCGCCGTTGGTAGCGCAGACTTCCTTGAACCAGTTGAAGCTCTTCTTCTTGGAACGCTTGAGGGTGCCGTTTCCCTTGTCGTCCATGTCCACGTAGACAAAGCCGTAGCGCTTGGCCATCTCGCCGGTGGAAAGCGAGACGAGGTCGGTACAGCCCCACATGGTGTATCCCAAGCAATCTACGCCATCGATGCAAATGGCCTTGGCCATCTCGCGTAGATGCTCGCGCAGGTAGTCGATACGATACTGGTCGTCGACGGTGCCGTCGGGCAGCAGCTCATCGACGGCGCCCAGGCCGTTCTCGACGATAAAGATCGGCTTGCGGTAGCGGTCGTAGATTTCGTTCATCACGTAGCGCAGACCCACCGGGTCAATCTGCCAGCCCCATGGGGTCACGGGCAAATAGGGGTTGGTGGGGGAGCCACCCATGCGCTTGAGCTCGTCGGACGCCTCGATAAGCGCACTGCGGTAGTAGCTGAAAGTCACGTAGTCAAGCGTGCCGGCGGCAAGGATCTCGGCATCTCCGGCTTCCACAAAGTCATTCATATCTACGCCCAGACGACGGAACATCGGGTGCGAATAATACGGGTAGACGCCTTGCGCCATAACGTCGCTAAAGAACTGCGTCATGTGACGGAACTGCATGCGGCGGAACTCGTCCTCGGGCTTGCACGTGGCAGCATAGACCTCGGAACTCGCGTACATGGTGCCGAACATGACGTCTGGCATCATCTCGTGGCCCATCTGCACGGCCTTAGCGCTTGCCAGGAACATGTGGTGGATGCAACGGTAATGTGTTTGCGAGTCGGTGCGGGGGGAGCCGGTGGCGATATAGCCGGCAATGGCATTGATCTCGTTGAACGTGAGCCAATACTTGCACTTGTTGCCGATGCGTTCAAAGAGGGCGCGGCAAAGGTTGAGATAGCAGTCAATCACATGACGGTCCTCCCAGCCGTTGTATTTTTCGGCTAGGTAGGCGGGCAGCTCGTCATGGCAGATGGTGATGAGCGGTTGGATATTGTGAGCCAACAATTCATCAACCACGTCCTCATAGAACTTGAGGCCGGCTTCGTTGGGCTCGGTTTCGTCTCCTGTGGGGAAGATGCGGCTCCAGGTGATGGAAAAACGGAACACATCAAAGCCCATCTCAGCCATGAGCGCGATGTCCTCGCGCCAGTGATGGTAGAAATCGACGGCATGATGGCTGGGATAGTACTGGTCGTCGTAGAGGCAGGGCACAGCTCCCTCGGGGAAGGGCTGGCACTGGAAAAAGCTGCTGTTGACCGAGGTGCGACTGCCATCGGGCATCTTGAGCGTGAGCTGACGCGGCGTGGTCACATTGCCGTCGGTCTCATAGTCGCGAGTGAGCAGGCCTCGGCCGTCTTCGCCAAAGCCACCCTCGTATTGAAAATCAGAAGTGGCACCGCCCCAGAGGAATGTGCCAGGGATATGCATCTTGTCGGTCATGGGGGTTCCTTTCGATGGAGGTTGCTCGTTATGCTCATTTAACGCCTCCCTTCGCCCATTGTGTCCCCAACGTATTTCCCAATTCAGTGGAAATGACCGGGATGGAAAAGACTGGGCCAAAGCGGGAAAGTAGTGTTTGGCCCGTACGGGTCTGCAAGGTTCAAGTTCAATATGTATGGGGGATGTTTTGAATTTGAGTTTAGTTTCGACAATGCCTGTCATGGTTTCGCAGATTGCTGCGATGTTTTTGATGATGGCAGTTGGCGCAGCATGCTGTAAGTGCGGACTTATCACGCGCGATGGCTCGATGGTCCTAACCAATCTCGCCTGTTATGTGTCTACCCCCGCCGTAATTGTGCGAGCACTCGCCGTACCGTTTGGGTCTGACGTGTTTGTTTCCATCTTGAAGGTCGCTGCTGCATCATGCACGATTATGATCGGTGTCATTATCGTTACTCGCGCAGTCTATGGTACCGGCTCTAGAGTCGCTCAGCTCGGAATCATCATTTCCAATATGGGTTTCGTGGGCATACCACTTGTGGAAAACGTCGTCGGTTCTGATTACGTCGTTTATATTTCCGCTGTTATGGCAACTCAGATAGTATTTATCTGGACGTATTGCATTTGGCTCAATACGCAAGATGTCTCAGAAGTGAGCTTCAAAAAGATTGCGACGAATCCCGTAATGGTCGCAGTTGTAGTGGGCTTTGTCATGTTTATCTTCTCATGTGAGCCAAAGGGGACCATCAAATCCTTCATTGACGGCATGGCGAACCTCAACACGGGGCTCGGTATGTTGATCGTAGGTGTATTTTTGGCGCAATCCGACCTCCGCGCTCTCGCCCGCACACGCTCAATTTATAAAGCGAGTGCCTTGCGTCTTATTGCTACCACGGCGTTGTCGGGTTTAATCGTATCGTTCTTTCCGGTTTCTGCGGCCTGCAAGACCGTGGTGCTCATTGCCTTTTCGGCGCCTTGCGGGGCGATGTGCTGTATGATCCCGCAGCTATTTGGTGGAGATTCTCGTTATGGTGCCGGCTTGGTTTCTATTTCGACTCTCCTTTCGCTCGTCACTATGCCGATCATGCTTATGCTGGGTCTCGTGTTGTTCTAGCTATGGGGCGGAAACTGGGCGCCGTTTGCGCAGCGGTGGGAAGTGTGTCGGCATGTGCGAACTGGTTTCCTTTGGGGCGGTGCGTGCGTCGTGTGTGCCAGTATGATGAGAAAGCGATAATCGTGGCCCTTTGATACTGCGGCTCCTGTACACAAAAGGGAATTATCTTGCCGGGATTAATCAAAGTGGCCAACACGAAAGACGTTTGGGTGCATCGCGGAGAAAGGATGTTCATGGGGTTAGACCTCAAGCCACGCGGGAGCGTGACGATTGAGTGCATTGTAAATGGGCCGATTGGGACAAACAGTTATTTTATGGGGTGCTCGGGGCAATGGATTGTCATCGATCCAGCTTGGGACGGCACGGCACTTGTTGAACGGTTTCGTGCAGAGCATCCCGGGGAAACACTTTTGGGCTCGGTGTGTACTCACGGGCATGCCGACCACGTTGGCGGCGTGGCGGGCGTGCGCGCGGCGTTGGGTGAGGCATGCTTGTACGCGTTGCCTGCTAGAGACGCCGAGCTTCCCGCTCAAAACATCGCCGAGCAGCGCGTCCTGTGGGGCATCGATACGCCCGACCCCGGTGCACCCACGCGGCTGATTGCCGAGGGTGATGCGCTTGCCGTGGGAGAAGCAACGCTTCAGGTCATGGAAGTGCCGGGGCATACGCCGGGTGGTGTCGTGCTCTTTGCTGCTACCAAGGAGGGCAACATCGCCTTTGTCGGCGACACCCTCTTTCCCGGTAGTCACGGCCGCACCGATCTTGCGGGCGGCAATGAGGCCGCCATCTGCCGCTCGCTCAAAAAGATGGCCCGCGAGCTTCCCTCCGACACCGTCTGCCTCATTGGTCATGGTCCGATGACGACAATAGAGGCTGAGCTTTCCGATAATCCCTTTATGCATCAATAGAAAAAGATTGCGGGCGCATCCGGCGTAGTGCCGAGTGCGTCCGCATCGTGTCTTGAGGCGGTTTGATTTATAGATTTCAACCAGATTGCTTCCAACTAATGCGGAAATCAGAATTGTGGAACCGACTTCATAACCAAGATATCTTATTCATTGTCAAGAGAAAGCAGGGAGGTGTGATCCAATGATCGATTCGCAAGTTCGCAAGTTGCTTTTCTATATCGATGAGCACGAGAACGTGATGGCCCAAACGCTGGCTGATGAATTCGATGTAAGCGATCGCACGATCCGCACATACGTTAAAAAGCTCAACGGGCAACTCGAGCCCGCCGCGTCAATTCGTAAGGTTCGCGGCGGTGGCTATTCGCTTGTTGTGACTGATCAGGATGCTTTTGAGGGGCTCGTGCAGGAGCCTTCGCAGAAAGGCCTTCGTTCCATCCCCTCGACGCCCGAGGGCAGGGTCTCCTATCTATTGAGCGACCTGCTCTCCCGCACAGGCTGGATTACCCTCGATGACCTCTCCGAGATACTCTTTGTGAGCCGTAACGCCATCTCGAGTGATCTCAAACAAGTCGAGCAGCAGTTGTCCCGATTCGATCTTGCATTAGAGCGTCGTCCGCACTATGGGATTCGAGTGACGGGTAGCGAGATGTCCCGCAGGTTGTGCCTTGCGAACACCACGCTTGACCATCTTATGGAGGGTCGAGCGGATGGTGCCACCAATCGTGTATCACTTGATGTAATTGCCAAATGCGTCGACGAGGTTATTGTCGACGAGGGGTTCCAAATTAACTCAGCTGCCTATCAAAACCTTATGGTCCATATCGCAATCGCCGTTCGCCGTATCCGCGAGAGCTGCTATGTTCCGATGGAGGCTGAAAACCTTGAACGTATTCGTTCCTCGCGTGAGTTCTCTGTCGCTCGTCGCATAGCGGACGGCATTGAATGTGCCTTCGAAATCAACCTTCCTCAAGAGGAAGTCGCCTATATTGCAATCCACCTCGCTGGCAAGCAGTCTCTCTATGTCGGTCCCGATGGAGAAGATGAGGGCCTCGTCATTTCCGATGAGGTTTGGGGCGTGGTGTCCGAGATGCTTGAGCTCGTTTGGGATTCCTATCACTTCGACCTTCGCGGCGACCTTGAATTGCGCATGAATCTGGCGCGTCATATCGTCCCGCTCGCGGTTCGCCTCAAGTATCGCATGCATATTGATAATCCGCTGCTCGCCGATATTAAAGAGCGTTTCACGCTGGCCTATTCTATGGCCTTGGATTCCTCTACGATTCTGGCACAGAAGTATGGAAACCGTCTTTCCGACGATGAGGTCGGCTACATAGCGCTTGCCTTCGCGCTCGCTCTCGAGCGCCAGAAGGGCGAGGCCCCGCGCAAGAACATCCTCGTCGTGTGCGCGAGCGGGCAGGGGAGCGCCAAGCTGCTTGAGTACCGGTATCGTCAGGAGTTCGGCTCGCTGGTCGACAGGGTGGTGACGTGCGACGCCAGCCATGTGGACAACGTCGACATGACCGGTATCGACTATGTCTTCACCACCGTTCCGCTACACCGCCCGCTCCCCGTGCCGGTACGTCAGGTGAGTTTCTTTCTCGATGACGAGGATATGAAGGACCTTAGGGATCTTTTGAGCGACACCGGCCTGTCGGGCAGTTTTGCTCCCTTCTTTTCGCCCGAGCTGTTCATGGCGGACCTTGACGTATCTGATAAACGAGAGGTGATCGAGCGGCTCTGCGAGCGCGTGGCCGAGTATCGAAAAGTCCCCGGCGATTTTTGCGAGCTGGTCCTTCGTCGCGAGGAGCTTGCCCAGACGAGTTTTGGTAACCAGGTCGCCATGCCGCACCCGGTGCAAGCCGTGAGCGACGACACGTTTGTATGCGTGGGACTGCTCCGCCATGCCATCGAATGGAACGGGCAGGCGGTGAGCGCGGTCTTTCTTGTCTCGGTATCCAAGGCCAAGAATAAAAAGCTCGAGTCTTTCTACCGCAGTATGGCCAAGCTGCTCACCAATAAAGAGGCTATCCAGAAGCTTGTTGGCAACCAGGAATGGGGCACGCTTGTCGAGCTTTTGAATACATTTGGAATGTAAGACGACAACTGTAAGAGGAGACACAGATGGACGAGAGCAAGTACGAAAACGCCCTCCAGATCATCCTTCATGCGGGCAACGCCAAGTCGGCCGCCTTGATGGCGATCGACGCTGCCCATGACGGTGATTTCGAGGAGGCAGAAAAGCAGCTCGCCGAGGCGCAGGCCGAGATGAGCGCCGCCCACAAGAAGCAGTTCGAGCTCACCCAGGCTGAAGCTAACGGCGAAGAGGTCGATATCAACATTATCCTGATCCACGCTGAGGACCATCTGACAATGGCGATTATGGCAAGCGATTTTGCCGAGCGCTTCATTGAGCTGTATCGCGATAAGTATGAAGGTAAATAGCCTCGACTTTTACGTTTTGGTCATCTAAGCGCCCCGGAAGAGCGCTTTATGAAAGGAGTTTGTAATGAACATTATGTTGGCTTGCTGTGCTGGTATGAGCACCTCTCTTGTTGTGAGCAAGATGGAGGAGGCCGCCAAGGCACAAGGTAAGGATGACTATAAGATCTGGGCTGTTGAACAGGGTCAGGTTGCTGAGGAGCTTGGCAATTTCGACGTCCTGCTCCTTGGACCGCAGGTTCGTCATCTTCAGCGCAAGCTCACCAAAGTCGTCGACGGCAAGGCTCCCGTTGCCGTGATCGATCCGGTTGCCTATGGCAGCTGTGACGGCGCCAAGGTCCTCAAGCAGGCTGAGGACCTCGTCGCCAACGCATAAGGGTCTACGCCCTTATCAGGCGCCGCCGCGTATATTCCACCCTGCGTGACGGCTTGCCACCGAAAGCACTGGTACATTACTTTCGAAAGCAGGTACATCATATGGCTTTCTCCGAGAAATTCGAAGATGTAATGATGGTTGTCGCAGAAAAAGTGGGCGACAATGTCTACCTTTCTGCCATTAAGGACGCTTTTACCGCGTTCATGCCTTTTGTTATCGTCGGCTCGATGGGCACGCTTCTCAAGACTCTTGTCTCTTCGACTACGACTGGCCTTGCTCAATGGGTTCCGGCTCTGGCTGGTCTCGAGCCCGCATTTACGGCTATTAACTACTGCACCATGTCATTCATGACGGTGCCTATTACCTTCCTGATTGGTCTCTATCTTGCTCGCGCCAAGAAGGCCCCCGAGTATCCGACGGCTCTTGTCTCGGTCGCTGCATACATTTCCATGATCTGCACTTCGATCAAAGTCGATGGTGCGGGCACTGCGTTGGAGGCGCCTGTCTCGGGCCTGCTGACCACTCAGATGGGTGCCCAGGGACTGTTCGTCGGCATGCTTACTGCCGTTGTCTTTGGCTCGCTGTTCTGCTGGCTCAGCAAGATCGATAAGATCAAGATCAAGATGCCCCCCTCGGTTCCTTCTGGTATTTCTCAGTCCTTTAACGTTATGATCCCGGTTTTCATCGTTTTGGTTGCTAGCGCCGTCTTTGGTCTTGGCTTCCAGGCTCTCACCGGTTCTTACATCAACGATTGGATTTACGGCCTCATGCAGGCTCCGCTGGAGGCGGCCTTCAAGACCCCCGCTGGCGTCATCATCATCGTCGTTGTTTCTCAGCTCTTCTGGGTTCTCGGTATTCACGGTGGCCTCATCGTTTCCCCGGTTCGAAACCCCATGTTCAACGCTGCCATTGCAGCTAACACTGCCGCTCTTGTCGCCGGCACCACTCCCGATTCCCCGTTTACCATGGGCTTCTGGAATTGCTTTGTCGCTCCCGGTGGTGCGGGCATGACCCTCTGCCTTATCTTTGCCATCTTCCTGTTCTCTAAGCGCGATGAGGAGAAAGCCATCGCTAAGCTTGGTTTCCTGCCTGGCCTTTGCGGAATTTCCGAGCCTGTCGTCTTTGGTATTCCCCTGGTTCTGAACCCGATTTATGCCATCCCGTTTGCCTTCGGTAGCGGTGTCTGCGTCGCTATTGCTATGTTTGCGACTTCCATCGGCTTCCTGCCTTGCAACACTGTTGACGTTCCCTTCGGTGTGCCTATCCTGCTCAATGCCTTTGTCGGTCATGGTTGGCAGGGTATCGTGGTCCAGGCCATTGAGCTTGTCATCGGCACGCTTATCTGGATTCCCTTCGTGGTCGCTAACTCCAAGCTCGCAAAGAAGGAGCAGGAGGAGGCCGCAGCCTAAGACCATCAATCTGATCGCAGATGCGATTATTAGCCTGTAACTACGAGGGGCGCGGTGCACGGGAGCGCCGCGCCCCTATTTTCTAAGAATAGGAGCATCCATGAGCGAATTTACCAAGACGTCCGTGTTCCCCGAAGACTTCCTTTGGGGTGGAGCCACTGCCGCCAATCAGTGCGAGGGTGCCTGGGATGTCGATGGCAAGGGTCTTTCTGTTGCCGACTGCACAACGTATAAGCCCAACGTCGACAAAAAGAACTATGCTGCCTTGCACGGCATCACCGACGATCAGATCCGCGCTGCCATGGAGTCCGACGACATCCATGAGTACCCCAAGCGTCATGGCATCGATTTCTTCCATCGCTACAAGGAAGACATCGCGCTTTTTGCCGAGATGGGCTTCAAAACGCTGCGCGTCTCTATCCAGTGGACGCGCCTGTTTCCCACGGGCACCGAGGAGCAACCGCTCCAGGCGGGCATCGACTTCTACCGCGATCTCTTTAAGACGATGAAGGAAGCCGGCATCGAGCCGCTCGTGACGCTTCATCACTACGAGATGCCGCTCTACCTCGCCAACCACTATGACGGCTGGGGAAAGCGTGAGGTCATCGACTTCTTCGTGCGTTACTGCGAGGTATGCTTCCGCGAGTTTGGCGAGTATGTGAAATACTGGCTCACCTTCAACGAGATTGATTCCGTGTTCCGTCACCCCTGGACCACGATCGGCGTCTGCACCGACCGCTATCCCGCAGACAAGTGCGAGGAGCTCATCTACCAGTGTGTGCACAACCAGTTCGTGGCGAGTGCCCTTGCCACCAAGATGCTCCACGAGATGGTGCCGGGCGCGCAGATGGGCTGTATGGTGACGCGCACGCTCACCTATCCCGAGAACTGCAACCCCAAGAACATGCTGCTCGCGCAGAAGACGAATCGCGATAACTATTTCTATAGCGACGTTCAGGTTCTAGGCGAGTATCCCAAGCATGTTCTTAAATACTGGGAGCACCACGGCATCCATGTCGAGTTTGGCATGGGTGACGAGGCCATCCTCAAGCAGTACCCGGTGGACTTCGTATCCTTCTCCTACTACATGAGTATGGTTGACTCCATCGATGCCGACAAGCGCGAAAAAGTGGGGGGTAACCTTGCCACGGGTGTCAAGAACCCGTTCCTGCCCATCTCCGACTGGGGCTGGCAGGTTGACCCCGATGGCCTCACCTATGCGCTCATCGACATGGATGACCGCTACCACAAGCCGCTGTTTATCGTCGAGAACGGCCTGGGAGCCTACGACAAGGTCGAGGAGGACGGCTCGATTAACGACGACTACCGCATCGACTACTTCCGCGAGCACATCAAGGCCATCGGTGCCGCGATCGAAGAGGGCGTCGACGTCATGGGCTACACGCCTTGGGGCTGCATCGACCTCGTGAGTATGTCCACCTGCGAGATGGATAAGCGCTACGGCTTTATTTATGTTGACCTGGACAACGAGGGCAACGGCACCTATGCCCGCTCCAAGAAGAAGAGTTTTGGCTGGTACAAGAAGGTCATTGCTTCCAACGGCGCTGATCTCGACTAGTTGCTGAACACCCTTAGCACGGCCGGCATTTTTTATCCGACCGTGCCATTACATAAGAAAGGAATAGACCGATGAGCGTTTTCCCCAAAGACTTCCTGTGGGGCGGTGCCACTGCGGCCAACCAGTTCGAAGGTGCTTGGGATGTCGACGGCAAGGGCCCGAGCTGCATGGACATGGCCACCAATGGCAACCATCATCACCCGCGCGAGATCACGCCGGTGCTCGACCCCGATAAACTCTATCCTTGCCATGACGGTGTCGATTTCTATCATCACTACAAGGAAGACATCGCGCTTCTCGCCGAGATGGGCTTCAAGGTTTTCCGCTTCTCGATGAACTGGCCGCGCATCTTCCCGACGGGATTTGAGGACGAGCCCAACGAGGCTGGCCTTGCGTTTTATGACCGTGTCATGGACGAATGTGCGAAGTACGACATCGAGCCGCTCGTCACCCTCAGCCACTATGAGATGCCCTTCGCCATGTGCCAGAAGATAGATGGTTGGGCATCGCGCGAGGCCATCGACTGCTATGTCAAGTACGCCAAGACCGTCATGGAGTACTACAAGGGCAAGTGCCACTATTGGCTTACCTTCAACGAAATCAACTGCGGTATGATGTCGCTCGGCAACTACATGAGCCTCGGTATCCTCAACCCGGGCTCGTTCGACTTGCGCCATCAGAACGACGACCCGCAAAAGCGCCTGCAGGCCCTGCACCATCAGTTCGTCGCAAGCGCGCTCGCTGTCAAAGCGGGCCACGAGATTGACTCCGACAACAAGATGGGCTGCATGATCGCCTATATGCTCGCGTATCCCCTTACGCCCAACCCCGATGACGTTGAGCTCGCCCGCGAGCGCAACCAGTATCGCAATTACTACTGCTCCGACGTCATGGTGCGCGGCGAGTATCCCTATTTCGCTCCGCGTCTGTGGGACGAGGAGGGCGTTTCGCTCGATATCACCGACGAGGACCGTAGGATCCTCAAGGAGGGTACGGTCGATTTCTATACGCACAGCTACTATCAGAGCCAGTGCGCAAGCACTGACCCTGCCGAGGAGACGAGCGGTAACCTTCTCGGGGGCGCCAAGAATCCTTACCTCAAGGAGACTGCATGGGAGTGGCCAATCGACCCTATGGGTCTGCGTATCATGCTCAACCAGGTGTACGAGCGCTATCAAATTCCCATTATGGTGGTTGAGAACGGCCTCGGCTGCTGCGACGAGGTCAATCCGGATGGATCCATCGACGACGATTATCGTATCGAGTACTTGCGCGATCACATCAAGGCCATGGCCGAGGCCATCAAGGATGGTGTTGAGGTCTGGGGCTACACGCCTTGGGGCTGCATCGACCTGGTGAGCAATGCCGATGGAGAGATGGCCAAGCGCTACGGGTTTGTTTATGTCGATAAGCACGATGACGGCACCGGTACTATGGAGCGCTCGCGTAAAAAGAGCTTCTACTGGTACAAGAAGGTTATTGAGACCAACGGCGAGGAGCTGTAATGGGAGGAGCGGTTGCCGCGCTTATCAATCAGATCGTCATCATGTTTATCCTGATGGCGATCGGCTATGTTCTCTACCGCATGAAGATTATCGACCGCAAGGGCACGAGCCAGATGGCCAATGTGGTCATCTATGTGGCGTATCCCTGCATTACGCTGAGAACCCTTATGGTCGACTTCGAACCCAACATGATCCGCGACGCGGGATTTTGCTTTGTGCTTACCGTTGTGGTCACACTAATTTCGATTCCGCTCACGCGTCTGTTTTTTAAAAAGGAGGATGGTGTCGCCCGTTACGGTGCCATCTTCTCCAACAGCGGCTTTATCGGGGTTCCCATTGTTATGGGTGTGTTCGGGTCCGAATACGTCTTCTACCTCTCCATCGGAGTCTCATGCCTCACGTTTTTCATTTGGACGTATGGCGTATGGTTGGTTTCGGGTGATAAGAGCCAGATGTCCTTTAAGAACTGCATTACTAACCCCAATCTCATCATGATCTTGATTGGTCTTGTTTGCTTTTTCTTTTCAATCCATCCGCCCGCGTTGATGGCGACGATTCTCGATGACCTGGGTGCGCTCAATACGGGCCTTGTGATGCTTGTGCTTGGAGCCTATTTGGCGCAGAGCGATATGCGCGCTGTCGTTACGAGCAAAAAGGCCTATCTCGTTAGCTTGGTGAGACTCGTCATCATCCCGGCGATCGTTGTTGGCATATTGGCGCTCTTCCCGTGGATTGATGCCAAGGTTCGCCTCACGATGCTTATCGCTCTCGGTGCGCCTGTCGCATCGTTCGCGGCCATCTTGTCCGAGAAATACGGCGGCAACTATAAGTTTGGAATCGGTTTGGTGACGCTGTCGACGATTCTGTCGCTCGTCACCATGCCCATCATGCTTGAGCTCGCGTCTTTGGTGATCGTATAGCTGGTTGGTATTTGGGGGTTGACAATAACGTCAACCCCCAAACTCGTCAACGGCCGTTCTGAGGCGGCAGGCGGTATAAAAAATCGCTAAAGTACCCATATTCGTGAACAAACGAACGTTTATCTTGGGTATGCCGTGGTAAAATCTCAGGCGTTATCGGAGCAACCTTACAGGAGGTTTCTTTTATGCTCGTCAACGCAGCAGACATGCTCAAGAAGGCCGAGGCCGGCAAGTACGCTCTCGGTGCCTTCAACACCAACAACCTCGAGTGGACCTTGGCTATTCTCCAGGCCGCCGAGGAGGCCAAGTCTCCGCTGATCCTTCAGTGCACCGCTGGTGCCGCCAAGTGGATGGGCGGTTTCAAGGTCTGCGCCGACATGGTCAAGGCTGCCGTCGAGGCCACGGGCGTTACCGTTCCCGTCGCCCTTCACCTCGACCACGGTTCTTACGAGGACTGCTTCAAGTGCATCGAGGCCGGCTTCACGTCCATCATGTATGACGGCTCTCACGAGGAGACCTTCCAGCTTAACCTCGACCGCACCAAGGAGCTCGTTGAGCTTGCCCACTCCAAGGGCATGTCCATCGAGGCCGAGGTTGGCGGCATCGGCGGCACCGAGGACGGCGTGACCTCCAACGGCGAGCTCGCTGACCCCGCTGAGTGCAAGCAGATTGCCGACCTGGGCGTTGACTTCCTCGCCTGCGGCATCGGCAACATCCACGGCGTGTACCCCGCCGACTGGGCCGGCCTTTCCTTCGAGCGTCTGGGCGAGATCAAGGCCCAGACCGGTGACCTGCCCCTCGTTCTGCACGGTGGCACCGGCATCCCCGAGGATCAGATCAAGAAGGCCATCTCCCTGGGCATCTCCAAGATCAACGTCAACACCGACCTGCAGCTCGTCTTCGCCAAGGGCGTCCGCGAGTACATCGAGGCTGGCAAGGATCAGCAGGGCAAGGGCTTTGACCCCCGCAAGCTCCTCAAGCCTGGTCGCGACAACATCGTTGCCCGCACCAAGGAGCTCATGGAGGAGTTTGGTTCCGTCAACAAGGCGTAAGCGTCGCTAAACTTCCCGCCGGAAGCCCCGTCCCCCTACACTGTTTCCTTTGCGCTCACCTGGCTTCGCCAGAAGTCGCGCCGAGGAAACAGCTCCGGGGGACGGGGCTTCCTTCTTTTTCCGCCGCAGGGTTACGAGGCTGATATTTATTTGCTTGTCGGATTGCTAGAAGTCGCGCGACGGAATCAGCTCCGGGGAAACGGGGCCTCCTTTGTTAACTCGCTACAGGGTTACTGGGCTGAATTCATTTATTGACTACCGTTCAGCGGCGTTGATGGCTTCCTTGTTGGGGCTTTCTTTTTATCTCGGTACAATGTGGTCAGTTTGTCGTTCGGTGTGGGAGTGGTTATGGCTGTTGTTGATGTTTTGCCTTCGGATGGGAAGGTTGTTGACGAGGGTCCTGTTGGGTGCTCTGTTGATGTTTGCTGTGATGACTTTCGTCATCTCGATATTGGATTGCCGCCCGAGATTCTTCGCCTCAAGGATGCTGGGTATCTGAAGCAGGCTGTTGAAGCTTGTGATCGCCTCTTGGAGCAGAATCCCGATCCATCTCTGGCTGCTTGCGTTCGTGCCGAGCGGTATCGCATGCTTGAGACGCCGCTTCATTTTTCGATGTCGCGCGATCAGGCCATTGCGATGATTCGTGAGGAATGGCCTGAATTTACCGAGGAACAGTTCGACGACTTGATTGATCGTAAGCGTATTGACTGGCGTTTTATCGATGGTGAGCTGTTCGTTCTGGACAACTTCCTCGATTCGCTTCGCGTGTATCCCAAAGAGGTTCCGGGCATGCGTCCCGATCCCACGGATGGCATTGCACTGCGCAACCAAATGCTCAAGGAGATGGAGTCGCAAAACGGGCTGACTCGTGTCATTACGCTTAAGGCGTCCGTATCTGTCCCTGGGGCTTTGGAGGGGGAGACCGTTTGCGCTTGGCTTCCCGTCGCGGCTGCCTGCCGCCAACAGTCTCAGGTCGAGATTCTCGATATGACGTCGGAGGGCACCGTTGCTTCTGAAGACGTTTCGGCTCGCACCGCCTCGTGGACATCTTCGACTGAGCGTTCATTCTCGGTGACCTATCGCTATCACATCGATGCCGCCTATTGCGACGTCTATGGGGGCACGCTTCCGTCTCATCCGTGCATGGACACGCCGCTGCCCGAGGATACTTCCGAGGACCGTCCGCACATTGCGTTTACGCCGTATCTGCAGCAGCTGACGGAGCGTGTCATTGACGGGCTCGAGGATTCGCTCGATCGTGCCCGTGCTATCTACGATTACCTGACGCAGCATATCGACTATCGCTATCAGCCGCCGTATCTGCTTTTGGGCTCTATTGCCGATGACTGTGCACATTCGCTCCGCGGCGATTGCGGCGTTATGGCGCTCACGTTTATCACCATGTGTCGCATCGCCGGCGTGCCTGCCCGTTGGCAGAGCGGCCTGTATGTTGCACCGGATTCGGTGGGGCCGCACGATTGGGCAGAGTTCTATACGCCGCAGACCGGTTGGCTCAACGCCGACGTATCGTTTGGCTCCTCGGCGCGCAGGATGGGGGAGGAGTGGCGTCGTCGTCACTACTTTGGCAACCTCGATCCATGGCGCATGGTGGCAAACAATCGGTTCCAGGCCGAGTTTGAGCCGGCTTTCGTCGGCATGCGCGAGGACCCCTACGACAATCAGATGGGCGAGGCCTCAGTCGACGGTCGCGGATGCCGTCAGCGTGAGATGCTCCGTACGGTCGAACTCGTCGAAATGCTCGAAGTTCCATTTTCGGGCTAATCGATAGCAAGCTGTGATAAACTAACTCACGCATTACGTGCCCGAGTGGCGGAATTGGCAGACGCAGTGGACTCAAAATCCACCGTTGGCAACAACGTGCGAGTTCGAGTCTCGCCTCGGGCACCATACATGCATGTGAGCGTTCAAGGGGGTTTAGGCCCCCTTTTTCGTGCCGAACTCGCGTGAGCGCGCGGAGCGTTAAGCAAACAGGCCCGTGGCCTGTTTGTAGCGGAGCGTGGCGAGGGCGCCGTGCGCCCGAAGCCCGGGGCTTCGCGAAGCGAAGGCCCTTCGAGTCTCGCCTCGGGCACCATACATGCACCTGCGCTTCAAGGGGGTCAAGGCCCCCTTTTTCGTGTACGTAATGTGATAGCGCGTCGAACGTGTTATTATTCCCGAGGCGTTGTTCCCGCAATGCCCTAAAGAGGAACCCGAGGGTTCCCACCTTTTGGCGCCAATGAGCAGCTGACTGGTCATACAACCTAGATTCTCTTCCTCATATCGAGGATGTCTATGTGTACGACCTGGTTGCTGAAGAGCGCCGGGTTATTTTTTTTATGAATGGAGGTAGGGAAAATAGCTAAGTCTGATGACACCCGCATCAACGACGAGATCACTGCATCTTCGTGCCGTTTGATTGGCGTCGATGGCTCTCAGCTCGGCCTGTTCGCCATCCGCGATGCTCAGCGCGTCGCTGACGATCAGGGTCTCGACCTGGTCGAGATCGCTCCCAACGCGGAGCCGCCGGTCTGCAAGGTCATGGACTACGGTAAGTTCAAGTACCAGCAGGCCATGAAGGCCAAGGCTGCTCGTAAGAACCAGTCCAAGGTCGAGGTCAAGGAAATGAAGTTCCGACCCAAGATCGACGTTGGCGACTACGAGACCAAGAAGGGCCACGTTCTGCGTTTCCTCAAGAAGGGCGCACGCGTTAAGATCACCATCATGTTCCGCGGCCGTGAGATGGCTCACCCGGAGCAGGGTCTTAACGTTCTCGAGCGTCTCGCCGAGGATCTCAAGCCTTACGCTACGGTCGAGTCCAAGCCTAAGATGGAAGGCCGTAACATGCTTATGCTGCTCGCCCCGATTAAGGGCGCCTTCGATGAGGATAAAGCGGCAAGCGATACCAAGTAACTAGTGTTCTGTAACCGATTAAGGAGTATTTCATGCCTAAGATGAAGTCCCACAGCGGCACCAAGAAGCGTTTCCGCAAGACTGGTACCGGCAAGCTTATGCGCGCCAAGGCTTTCAAGAGCCACATCCTGAGCAAGAAGTCCACCAAGCGTAAGCGTGGCTTCCGTCAGGAGACCGAGATCGCCGCTGCCGACCGCAAGGTCATTAAGTCGCGTCTCGCCTAAGTTCGCGTTCCCGTTTTTCGTTTTACCGTCTAGGAGTTGATAGAACATGGCACGTATTAAGCGCGCTGTTGCCGCCAAGAAGAAGCGCCGTACCGTTATGCACCGTGCGAAGGGTTACTACGGTGCCGCTTCGCGTACTTACAAGCATGCTAAAGAGCAGGTCCAGCACTCCCTGCAGTATCAGTATCGTGATCGCCGCAACAAGAAGCGCGAGATCCGCTCTCTCTGGATCACTCGTATCAACGCTGCTGCTCGCCTGAACGATATTTCTTACTCTCAGTTCATGCACGGCCTGAAGGTTGCCGGCATCGAGCTCGACCGTAAGGTCCTGGCTCAGATGGCTTACGAGGACATCGAGTCCTTCAACGAGCTGGCTACCATCGCCAAGAAGGCTCTCGAGGCCTAATAGATTCTCTTGAATCGCTAGGGGGGGGTGTCGCGTTGTGCGCGGCGCTCCCTCTTTTTATCTGAAGCGCGGTTTACATTGCTAAAAGCGCGGGTAGATAGACACTTACAGGTGACCGATCTCTATATATTCCTGAACCAAAGGGTCATCATCTGATACGTGCGGAAGATCCGCACCAGTCTTTCTATTAGCTATAGAAAGCGATATGTTGTGTAGGACTTGTGAAGAGTGGAATTGACGTTCCACATCGGTTCGCGGTCTGGCAATATATCTCCTTGCCGCGCGGCCCGGTGGAACCGGGAACCAGCGCAGGCGTGCACCTTGAGAACCGGATACTGCGAGGATGGACACGATAAAGTGTCGCATCCGGGCAGACATCGAACCATTTGAAATGGTCTAACTTGGATTTGT
>CABQHZ010000021.1 GCA_902464175.1 uncultured Collinsella sp.
CCGACACCAGGAAGGTGCCCATAACGCTTGCATAGCGGCCAAAGATATCAAAGAAACCGTAGTACTCGTTGGACTTTTCCTTGGGGATGATACGGCCAAAGTAGCTGCGGCTGAGCGCCTGCACGCCGCCCTGGAACAGGCCGACAAGAATGGCAAGCACCCAGAACTCGAAGGCGGTCTTAAGGAAGAACGCGGCGAAGAGCACGATGCCCATATAGGCGGCGACGGCCACCATGATCATGTTAAGCGTGCCCACGCGGCCGGCGAGCTTGCCATAGATAATGGCGGACGGAAAGGCAACGAACTGCGTGACGAGCAGCGCCAGCACCAGCTGGGTCGAATCGATGCCCAAGGCCGAACCGTAGCTGGTTGCCATGGAGATGACCGTGTGGACGCCATCGATATAGAAGAAGAAGGCGATCATGTAGACCAGCACGGTCTTGTTGTGGGCAATCTCACGCATGGTGTGTCCCACCTCGGAAAACACTCCGCCCACGATGCGACCGATGGTGTCCTCGGGACCGCGCTCGCGAGCGTACTTTTGCTTATAGGTGCGAATAAGCGGCAGGGTAAAGATGAGCCACCAGGCACCAGTGATGACAAACGACAGACGCGTTGCCAGCATGGTGGGGACGCCAAGAGCGGGACCACCCATGATAAGCGCCAGGCAGATGATGAACGGCACAGTGGAACCGATGTAGCCCCAGGCATAGCCCGAGCTGGACACGGCATCCATGCGCTCGTCGGTGGTGATGTCGGGCAACATGGCATCGTAGAACGTCATGGACGAGTTGAGGCCGATGGTGCACAGCACGTAGACGGTCAAAAACGCCATGGCAGACATGGGGATGGCCTGTGCCAGGCAAAGAACCAGGCCCGTCAGGAAAAAGCCCATGAAGAACTTGATCTTATTGCCCGCGTAGTCGGCAAGTGCGCCCAGAATGGGCATGAGCATGGCGATGACCAGCGAGGCAATCGTCTGCGCGTTGCCCCAGGCGACCACCAGGTCGGCCGAAGAAGCGCCGGTATTGATGGCGTTAAAGTAGATGGGCACCACCGAGGTATTGAGCAGCACGAGGGCCGAGTTTCCCACATCGTACATGACCCAGTTACGCTCGAGCTTGGTGTATTTCATGGACAGGGACCCTTCGTATTCGCCCGATATGCAGCTAGTTCATCGTACCCCAATTGCACGGAGGCGCCGGTAAGGATTCGGCAAAGAGACAGGAGCGGACCCTACTCCTCGCGGTCGAACTCCTCGTCGGTGCCGAGCACGCGACCGCTGTAGTTGACGTGACTGGTCACGGCCTCCATGTCACCGGTCTCGATAAAACGCGCGACCGTGCACTCGTAATCGACCAGCGCGCGATCAAAGACCTCGGGGAAACTCTCGTTCGAGACCTCATCGGTAAAGGGATTCTTCCATGTCAGATGGCCCAGGTTACCGGTGCGCTCGGGCAGCTCCGTCGTCACGCGATGGGCAAGGCCGTCGAGCAGCGAGTAGTCGTGCACCAAGCCCTCGAGCAGGGCAATCGCGCGCGTCTTGGCCGAACCGGCCGGCTCGATAGTGCGGTAGAGCAGCTGCATGTCGGCTACGGCGCCGGCGTACTCCCCCGCCGGGATGTCGATACCGTACACGCGCCCGGCGACGTAGCTCATCAGCACGCCGGCCACGCGATTGATGCGATCGGTGGTGACGATCTCGCCCGCCGGCGGGTAATCGTCGACCGTAGCGCCATCGCGCTTAAGCTGCAGCATCAGTATATCCAGGTCGCTCTCGATCACGGCATGGACCTGGCTGCTCGAATCCTCAAGCTCTGAATCGGACTCCACGATGCCAAACTGCTGCTCATAGACAAAGGGATGGGCGTTGCGGTCGAGCACGTAATGAGACAGCAGCCCCAGCGCAAAGGCGCGACCCAAGCTGGCGTCGCGCGGCAGCAGATGCGACACGCCGTCGCGCAGGCACGCGAACTGGCGAGACACGCGCGAGCGATGCATGACCTGCGCCAGCAGCGTACAGTCGGAAACACGCGGTGTCAGAATGTGAAAGAAAAACGGGTCGGGGCCTTGGTTGCCCAAGATAAAGGCAATGCGCTCTTCATCGGACGTGATGACGCCCTGCGGAAGACGGTCGATGCTTTCCTCGCCAAACAGATGATGGGTGATAAGCGCGGGCATAATGATCCTTTCGATTTCATTCGATGCCACCCATTATGCCCACCGCGCGCCCATGCCAAACCCGCGGTGGTAAACGACGGCACGCAAGCCTCTTACGCAAGCCCCAGGTGCGACTTGACCTCGGCGGCACGACGACGGGACACCGGCACCGTCGAGCTCACGCGGTCGAGCCTGAGCTCCATCAACCCCGTGGAGCCAATCTCAACATTGTGCACGTCTTCCAAATTGACCAGATAGCTGCGATGAACGCGAATAAAGCCCTCGGAGCCCAAGCGACGCTCGAGCGAAGAGATCGACTCATTGATCAGGTACGTTCCCTCGGCGCAGATGGCGTTGCAAAAATCGGCACGCGCCTCAAAGTAGCAGACGTCTGCGGCGGGAATGAACACCTTTTTGCCCCCGCGGTCCACCGTCAGACGCAAAGGCTGGCGCGGAGCGTGGATAACACGACGGGCACCCAAGGCTGCCTCGATCTTGTCGAGTGCCTTTGACAGGCGGGCATCCTCGACCGGCTTGACGACGTAATCGACGGCATCGAGGTTATAGGCATCGGCCGCATACTCGGCAAATGCCGTCACAAACACCACGACCGGCGGCGTCTTTAGGTTCTGCAGCGTCTCGGCAAGCTCGATTCCCGAGCGGCCGGGCATCGTGATATCCAAAAACAGCACGTCGGGCTTGTTCGACAGAATTGATTCCACGGCCTCGGTGACGTTGCCCGCCTCGGCAATATGCCCCACGCGCGCGTCCTTCTCCAATAGATAGCGTAGCTCAGCCCTGATGGGAGGCTCGTCATCAACCACCAGGATGTTCCAGCCCTCGGACATGTGCGCTTCCTCTCTCTCCTCAATATACTCGCGTGCTACGCCGTCAACGGCGCCGGCTCATGCGGCTCGCCGTTCAGCTCGACGATAACCTGCGTCCCCACGTCCTCCTGGGACTCCACGCGCATGCCGGAATCTTCTCCGTAAAAGAAATGGATGCGCTGAAGCACGTTGAAGAGCGCCAGGCCGCAACCTCGCTTGATGGAGCCGTCGGCGGTAATGCTCTCGGGCTCCTCTCGGCGATGTTGCTCAAACAGATGCGCGCAGACTTCTTCGCTCATACCGATGCCGTCATCTTCGACGATGATCTCCAAGCCGTCATCGGTCTCAAAAGCCCTAACACGAATAGAAAGCGGCTCGGTCTCGCGCTGCGCATGCTTGATGCAGTTTTCGAGCAGCGGCTGCAAGATAAACGGCGGCACCAGGCTGTCGCGCACCTCAAAGTCGATGTCGACCGAAACGCGCAGACGGCCGTCGCCATAACGAGCCTGCATTAGATTGATATAGCGAGTGCCCTGTTCCACCTCGTGCTCGAGCGTGGTGAGCGTATCGGAATCAGAAAGCGTCTGACGATAGTAATTGGAAAAGTCGATCAGCAGCGACCGCGCCTTGTCGGGCTCGGTTCGAACGAGCGACACGATGGTACTGATGGTGTTAAACAGAAAATGAGGATCGACCTGCGATTGCAAGGCGCGCAGCTCCACGCGGGCCGTGAGCTCGTCCTGGCGCTCGAGCTCAAAGCTCGCAAGCTGCGTGGAAATGAGGTCGGCAAAGCCCGAGGCAAGCGCCGTCTGGCGCATATCGATGCTGCTCAGACGGGGATAATACAGCTCGAGCGTGCCCACGCAATGCCCGCGCACGGTAAGCGGTGCGACAATACCGGCGCGCAGGCGCGGAAAGTAGCCACCCGTCTCATTGGAGGCGTCGCGCGAAAACACGCTTTGCTCACCGCTGTTGATCACGTTGAGCGTGGTCTTGAGCACCACCGGGGTGCCGGCGGGACACTTTGCCGAATCCTCGCCCCAGCTTGCCAACACCTGCTTGCCGTCGGTAAAGCAGATGGCAGAGGCGATAGTTTCGGACAGGATGATCTTAGAGGCGCCCAGGGCAGCTTCGGGCGTAAGGCCGCGCGACGTGTAGGCGAATATTTTTGAAGCGATGGCGAGCGTGCGGTCGGTTGCGCTCGATGTGAGGTCATCGGGAACGACAAAGACGTACGAGAAGAAGAAGCACAGCATGACCAAGCCGGCAATGACGACAACGGCCGGAACGGGATTGGGATTATCAGTTAGATCCCAGATGAGCAGCAGGATAAGCAGCGGAACGACAATACCGAGCAAGATGGCTTGAACCACATGCTGAGCGGTACGAAAGACCTTGGTAGAGTTGTAGCTCTTGCCCAGAATCAGCCTATTGAGATCCACCGTCATCCCCTTCTTACTGACGCACCCATAGCAATAAAGAGGGCCGCAAGCGACCCTCTCCATTGCATTATGCAATCAAATACTGTGTTTTACATCCAGCCATCGATGAACGGTAGCTTAGGCGCTGTACTTGTTTGCCTCGCCGAAGCTGCCGGCCTCGACAATCCAGCCGTCCTTCATGATGACGTCCATGTTGTCGGTGTTGAGCACGTGGATGTCGGCGGCGACGTCACCGTTGACGACCAGCAGGTCGGCGCACTTGCCGGCCTCGATGGAACCGGTCTCGTCCTCGATGTGGCACATCTTGGCACCGTTAAGGGTGGCACAGGTGATGGTCTCGACCGGGGTGAAGCCGATCTTGTCGACGAACTCGTACATCTCCTCGATGGAGCAGGTGCCGTACGGGGTGACGAAGGAGAAGGAGTCGGAGCCGATCGTCATGACGACGCCGCGCTTCTTGGCCTCGCGCAGGCAGTCGTAGTTGCGCTGCAGCTCCTTCTCGACCAGGGTGCCCTCGTACTTGTCGTGCAGCTCGGGGACGTAGACGGGCGGATAGGTGGCGTACCAGGTGGGCAGGAAGGCGATCGTCGGGGTGAAGAAGGTGCCCTGCTCGGCCATGAGGTCCATGGTGCGCTCATCGATATCGAAGCCGTGAATCAGCTGCTCGCAGCCAAAGCGAACGGAGTCGTAGGCGGCGGCGTGGTTGTTGTAGCAGTGACTCCACACGGGGATGCCGACCATCTTTGCCTCTTCGATCACGGCCTGGATCTCCTCGGAGCAGTAGTGCTGGTCGCGACCGGAGTCCCAGCGCCAGATGCCGCCACCGGTAGCCCAGATCTTGATGGCATCGGGGTTCTCGCGCAGGCGACGACGGACGGCCTTGCGCAGATCCCAAGGACCGTCGACCTGATCGCCCCAGGGATGCGATTCCTTGTTGAGCTCCTGGCTGCAGTGATGAGAATCACCGTGGCCGGCAACGCGGCAGAAGCCGAGGCCGGTTGCCAGAACGCGCGGGCCCTTGAAGACGCCCTTGTCGATGCAGTCGCGGATCTGGATACCAAAGCGGCCGATCTCGCAGACGGTGGTGAGACCGTGGGTGAGGCAGTCGTAGGCCTGCTTGACGGCGACGGCCTGCTTCTCGAGGAGCGGCTGCATGACCCAGTCGGTGTCATCGTCGGTCAGGTTGCCCGAGAAGTGCAGGTGGGTGTCGATCAGGCCGGGAAGGACGGTCTTGCCGGCGGCGTCGATAACCTCAACGCCCTCGGGAAGGTCCTGCATGACACCGGCGTACTCGATCTTGCCATTGTCGTCGACGAGAACGAGGGAGTTCTCGACCGGCTCGGCACCGGTACCGTCGATGAGCTTGCCGCCAACGATTGCATACTTAGTGGACATGGTTCCTCCTTATGGATCCATATAGTGGGCGAGGCCGCGTTGGGTTAAGGCCTCACAAAGCTACCCAAGTGGTGCCGGGTTCGGTGCGCGGGAGAGAGGGCCCCGCGCACCCGATCCGCCCCGGCTAGGCGTTATTTTTTGCGGGAATTGGTGAAGGCCGTGAGGGCCAGGCCAACGGCCAGCCAGCCGATCACGATGCTCCACTCCACCATGTTGAGGGAGGCGGGAGAGAACGGGATCACGAGCAGGCCAATGATGGTGCCGCAGGCAACGATAGCGAGGCTGATGCCAAACTTGCCACCGGGCACCTCGTAGGGACGAGGCAGGTCGGGCTCGGTGAAGCGCATGCGCAGGCAAGCGAGGGCGACCATGCCGCAGGAGAAGATGAAGGCGAGAGCCGACACGTTGGTCAGAGGGATGAGCATGTTCTTGCCCAGGAACGGACCGATGACGGTGATGACGCCCAGAACGGCGCAGGCGAGCTTGGGAGCGCCGGACTTGGGATCGACCTCGGCGAACTTCTCGGGCAGCTGGCCCTTGCGGCCCATGGCGAGCATGATGCGGCTCGTGGCGCCGTAGAAGGAGTTCATCGGGCCCATGGGTCCAAGCGTGGCGATGACGAGCATGGCCAGGTACAGGAGCATGTTGATGCCCTTGAGGCAGGCAAGCGCGGGAACCGGGCTCTTAACAAACTCATGCCAGTCGAGGATGGTGCCGAACGAGTAGATGCAGACCATGTAGAAGCCGCCGGCGGCCAGCAGGGCCAGGGAGATGATCTTGCCGAACTTGTTCCAGTTGAGGCCCTCGGCTGCTTCCTCAGCCTGCTGAGGAATGGTATCGAAGCCGGCGTAGAAGAACGGGGTCAAAACCAGGACCGACACGATGCCGGCGAACAGGCTGGTGCCCTCGGTAGCGGGCTTGCCGCCGCCAGCACCGGTGACCTGGGAGAACACAGGCATGGCGTTGTCCGGCGAGCCAGTGAACAGCGAGACACCCATGGCGAGCAGCATGCCGCAGAGCAGGGCCTTGGTCAGGAAGGCCTGGAGCTTGGCGGCCGAGCTGGCGCCGCGGAAGTTGAGGAAGATGACGTAGACTGCAAAGCCGAGCGCGATCAGCGTCGGGAACAGGTAGACGTCGGCGCCCAGGATGGTATAGAGCTTGACGGCGCGCAGCCACTCAAGGCCGGGCAGGCTGCCGAACATCTCGGACACGAGGGTCGAAATGGCGATGGCCTCCCACGGGCACAGGATGCCGTTGCCCAGGGCCAAAAGCCATCCGGTGATGTAGCTCAGCGTACGGCCAAAGCTACGGTCGACATACTCGACGATGCCGCCCGAGATGGGGATAGCAGCCGTGAGCTCACCGAAAACAGCTCCGACGGGCACGAGGAAGATTGCACCCAAGAGGAATGCGATCATAGCGGGAACGGGACCGCCGCCCACGACCATCCAGTCGCCGACCTGCAGGACCCAACCGGTACCGATGATGGCACCGAAACCGATGGTGAAGAAGTTCCAGAGCGAAAGCGTTTTCTTCATGCCGCCGTTACCTTCGACTGCAACTTCTGCGTTCTTGTCCGCCATTGTTCCCCTCCTTTCCTTATTGACGCCTCTTTGGCGTCACCCCTTGCGCGGTCTGTTTTGCCGCGCGCTTTTATTTCGTGGCTTTAAGATACGGCCTTGGCACAGCAGCGCCGCTTGTGGCTCGACCGAAGGCAGAACTGCAAAACGAGCGGCGCCGTTTTTGGGACGAACGGCGGAAGACGTCATTCGTCTTGGACGCTTTCATCTTGTCTGCTTTTGAATACCTGTTGCCGTGACGCTTGGCGCGCGGCGCGGCAACGTTCATACCATTTGTCAGGCTTTTGGCGCACATACCCATGTGTCGCGCCTCTTTTTATGTAGGATAGACAAGTTACACATGAGGCAAGGTGATTCGAATGGCATACGGATACAATGACGGCGACCAACGGCCACAAAGCGTGCGCCTTGCCGGCCGCACCACGCCAACGCCCAGAAGCACCTCCGACAACGACAACCCGCAGCGCCCCCAAGAGCAACTCGGGGCTTCTTCGCGGAAACAAAGCCGTACCGTGCAGCAGTCAGACCGCGTGAGTACGAGCACACGCCAACGCCAGACCGACACATCGCAGCCACGCCGCTACGATAGCCGTAAGACTGACTACTACGTTAAGCGTTCCTTTTCGCGACCTCAACGCGATCGCGGCAATTCCGCCCCTCGCCCCGCGTCGCATACCACAAGCCACGCGCTTCCGGCCCGCCGCCTACGCTTTGTGCTTTGCTCCATCGCCGCCTGCCTCGTCTTTGTGTTTTTGGGATCCTGTATCTCCCACGGCTCGGCCGGCCTCGACCCAACAGCCGAGGACAAGCTGCTCATGGCCCCAGTCGCGCCCGGCTACTCGTTTGCGTTTTCGACCCCGCGCTCGCAATGGCAGGCCGGCACCATGCCCCACATCTACCAAATTGACCCCGCATGGTCGGAGCTGCCCTATGCCGGTGGCACTATTCGCGAAAACGCTTGCGGTCCCACTTGCCTCACCATGGTCTATATCTTTAAGACCGGTCACACCGATAAGACGCCGGTCGATATATGCGCACTGGCCGAAGCCGGCAACTACGCCCCCACTGGTGCCACCGAGTGGTCGTTTATGACAGGCGGTGCGTGGCAGCTGGGGCTCAACGGAACACAGCTCTATAACGATCGCGAATCGATTACCCAAGCACTTCGCTCGGGTGCGCCCGTCATCGCCGCAGTGCGCCCCGGTACGTTTACCAACGTAGGCCACTACATCGTGCTCTACGGCATCGACGATACCAACCAGATTGGCGTCTACGACCCCAACTCGGCCAGCCGCAGCGCCCGCCGCTGGGGCGTGGTGGAGGTCCTCAACGAAATCGAAGCCATGTGGGCCTACTACTAGTCATTGGGCACTCATTGGGGACAGACTTAAATGAGTGGCCCCAGACTGCCCGAAACTGCCGGCACGGAAGGCGCATCCCGCTTTGAAGTTCGATAGCGGGATGCGCTTTCCGTTAGCGGCCTGCTTGGGAAACTGAGAGCCACTTTTCGGCATATTTCCGGGATGCATTTTCCGGTTGAGGGCCTCAAAGGAAACTGCACTCGTTTTGGACTACTCATTTAAGTCTGTCCCCAATGACTAGGTGAATAGCAAAAGCCCCGCAGTCGGAGCGGACTGCGGGGCTCATGAAGAGAGGCTAGTTTGTGGGCGCTTTGCCTGGCGCCCACGGGAGAGGCAACAGAGTAGGGACTACTCGTGGATGCGGGTACCGGAGAGGCCGGCCATGGTCTCGGCGGCCTTGTCCAGGGCGCCGATGATGCAGGTGCGGCCCTTGCGGGAGCGGGCGAACTTGATGGCAGCGCGGACCTTGGGCTCCATGGAACCCTTGCCGAACTGGCCCTCGTCGGCCAGGCGCTCGGCCTCATCGGCGGTGAGGTCCTCGAGCTCCTCCTGGTTTGGCTTGCCAAAGTTGATGGCGACGTGCTCGACGGCGGTCAGCAGGAACAGGACGTCGGCGTCGCAGTCCTCGGCCAGCAGCTCGCCGCCCAGGTCCTTGTCGATGACGGCGGGAACGCCCTTGTAGCAGCCCTTGTTCTCGTAGTCGCGGACGACGGGGATGCCGCCGCCACCGCAGGCGATGACGATGAACTCGTTGTCGAGCAGGTTGAGGATGGAGTCGGCCTCGACGATCTTCTTGGGATCGGGGGAGGCGACGACGCGACGCCAGCCGCGGCCGGAATCCTCGACGAAGACCTTGGAGGGGTCCTCGGCCATGAACTCCTTGGCCTGCTCCTCGGTGTAGAAGGGGCCGATCGGCTTGGTCGGGTTCTTGAACGCGGGATCATCCGGATCGCACTCGATCTGGGTGACGACGGTGGCGGCGTGCCAACGCTTATAGCGCTTGTGCATCTCGCGGCCGATGCCCTGCTGCAGGTGATAGCCAATGTAGCCCTGGGACATGGCGCCGCACTCGGGCAGCGGCATCTCGGGGGTGCCGATGGCGTCGTGGGCAGCGGCGAAGGCGTTCTGGATCATGCCGACCTGCGGGCCGTTGCCGTGGGTGATGATGATCTCGTTGCCCTGCTCGATGAGACCGAGGAGAGCGTGGGCGGTGTTGCTCACGGCCTCGATCTGCTCGACGGGGTTGTTGCCGAGGGCGTTGCCGCCAAGGGCGACGACAATACGATCGGGCTTGCCAAGAGGCTTAGACATTGCTGGAATCCTTTCTGTAAAAGGCCTACAACCCATTAATAACCCGCGTCCGTGCGATACGCGAGTTTATTAAGGTTTATATTCTCTTTATCGCTCATTTTATTCATTTTGAAAATAGCGGAACGGTGAACGGTCGTTTTTATCCGCTCAGCGTACAGAACCCCAGCTCAGACATATCTACGCCATTTACGTGCAACTTTATTTAAATGCAGCGAGGATTATGTCGGATTATGCAAACTACATCTCTGCTAAACACAAAACGGACAGCGCAATATCTTACTCGCACTATACGAGATTCTATGCACTTATAAGTTGAGTATGCACCCCTGCAAAAACAAGGGGCTTTTCATCCAGCATAAGGAATAAAGAAGAGCTCCGAAAAGGCGGCAACAGCCAAGTCCCCCATCTATCTCCAAAGTGGCGCGAGGTTTCGCGGCAAAGCCGCGAAACAGCGAAGAGGACAAAAGCCCCCACAACCACGTCCTTCATCCGCCCACACAATCCGAGGACGTAGTCGTAGCAGGATCTGAGGGCTAACCTTCGCGGACACTCCGCAGGACGAAAGAACCCCCGCCGCACGTAGTGCGCAGCGGGGGTTCTTTCATGTCCGAGGACGTCCGCGAAGGTTAGCCCTCAGATCCTGCGGTGGGAGACCTAGGCCTCGTTGTACACCGTCTTGAGCTTCAGCAGGTGCTGATAGCGGTCCATAGCGGCCTGCTCATTCTCCTTGAAAAGCTCCTCGGCGCGCTCGGGGAAGGAACGCGTCAGCGAAGCGTAACGGGCCTCGTTCATCAGGAACTCCTGATAACCGCCCGCGGGCTCCTTGGAATCGAGCGAGAACTTCTTGCCGGCAGCAGCCTCGGGGTTGAAGCGGAAGAGGTTCCAGTAACCGCACTCGACAGCCTTCTTCATCTCGGCCTGGCAGTTCTGCATGCCGCCCTTCTTGATGGAGTGCATCTCGCAGGGGCTGTAGCCGATGATGAGGGACGGGCCGTCGTAGGCCTCGGCCTCGTGGATGGCCTTGAGGGTCTGAGCCGGGTTGGCGCCCATGGCGACCTGCGCCACGTAGACGTAGCCGTAGCTCATGGCAATCTCGGCCAGGGACTTCTTCTTGGTCACCTTACCGGCAGCGGCGAACTGAGCGACCTGGCCCAGGTTCGAGGCCTTGGAGGCCTGACCGCCGGTGTTGGAGTAAACCTCGGTGTCGAAGACGAAGACGTTGACATTGTGGCCGGAAGCCAGGACGTGGTCCAGGCCACCGAAGCCGATGTCGTAGGCCCAGCCGTCGCCGCCGAAGATCCAGAAGGACTTCTTGGTGAGGTAAGCCTTGTCGGCGAGGATCGCCTTGGAGGCGTCGCAGCCGCACTTCTCGAGCTCGGCAACGTAGGCAGCGGCAGCGGTCTTGGAGGCCTCGGCGTCATTGACGGAGTCGATCCAAGCCTGGCCGGCGGCCTTGAGCTCATCGGACGGACCATCGGCAGCGATGATGTCCTGGGTAGCGGCGATCAGCTTGTGCTGAACGGCCTCATAGCCAACGGCCATGCCCAGACCATGCTCGGCGTTGTCCTCGAACAGGGAGTTGTTCCACGCCGGGCCGTGACCGTCCTTGTCCTTGCAGTAAGGAGCGGTGGCAGCGGGGTTACCCCAAATGGAGGAGCAACCGGTGGCGTTGGAAATGAACATGCGGTCGCCGGCGACCTGGGTCACCAGACGTGCATAGGCGGTCTCGGCACAGCCGGCGCAGGAGCCAGAGAACTCCAGGTAGGGCTGCTTAAACTGGCTGCCCTTGACGTTGGCCGCGATGAGCTCCTTCTTCTCGGAGACGTTCTCGACCATGTAGTCCCAAACGGGCTGCTGGTCCATCTCCTGCTCGGTGGGAACCATCTCGAGGGCGCCCTTGGGGCAGACCTTGACGCAGTTGGTGCAACCCATGCAGTCGAGCGGGGACACAGCCATGGTGAACTTCATGCCCTTGGCCTTGGGGCCCATGGCGTCGAGCGTGCGGGTAGCCTCGGGCGCGGCGGCAGCCTCGTCCTCGGTCATCGCGAACGGACGGATGGTGGCATGCGGGCACACATAGGCGCACTGGTTGCACTGGATGCACTTGGTCTCGTCCCAGTGAGGAACGACCACGGCGACGCCGCGCTTCTCGTATGCGGAGGCGCCCAGCTCAAACTGGCCGTCGGCGCAACCGACGAAGGCGGAAACGGGCAGGCTGTCGCCATCCATGCGATCGATGGGCTCGAGCAGGTTCTTGACCTGCTGGGCGATGGCGGACTTGGTCTCCTCGGAGAGCTCGACGGGAGCGGCGTCCTCGGCGGTAGCCCAGTCGGCCGGAACCTCGAACTTACGGAAAGCGGTAGCGCCGGCATCGATGGCCTTGTGGTTGGCGTCGACGATAGCCTGGCCCTTCTTCATGTAGGACTTGGTAGCCGCGTCCTTCATGTACTGCAGGGCGTCCTCGGCGGGCAGGACCTTGGCCAGCGCAAAGAAGGCGGACTGGAGCACCGTGTTGGTGCGCTTGCCCATGCCGACCTTAGCGGCCAGGTCGATAGCGTCGATCAGGTAGACGTTGACGTTGTTGTTCGCGATGTAGCGCTTGGCCACGGCGGGCATGTGCTCGGCGAACTCCTCGTCGCTCCACTGGCAGTTGACCAAGAAGGTGCCGCCCGGCTTGACGTCGCGGACCATCTTGAAGCCCTTAACGATGTAGCTGGGGTTGTGGCAAGCGACAAAGTCGGCCTTGGTCACGTAGTACGGCGAACGGATCGGGGAATCACCAAAGCGCAGGTGCGAGACGGTGACGCCGCCGGTCTTCTTGGAGTCGTACTGGAAGTAGGCCTGGACGTACTTGTCGGTGTGGTCGCCGATGATCTTGATCGAGTTCTTGTTGGCGCCGACGGTACCGTCGCCACCCAGACCCCAGAACTTGCACTCGATGGTGCCGGGGGCTGCGGTATTGGGCGCATCCTCGGCCTCGGGCAGGCTCAGGTTGGTCACGTCATCGACAATGCCAATGGTGAACTCGCGCTTGGGCTCGTCCTTCTTGAGCTCCTCGAAGACAGCGAACGCGGACGCGGGAGGCGTGTCCTTGCTGCCCAGGCCGTAACGGCCGCCGACGACCTTGATGCCCGTCTTGCCGGCCTCGTAGAGAGCGGAGACGACGTCCTGGTAGAGCGGCTCGCCGATGGAACCCGGCTCCTTGGTACGGTCCATGACGGCGATCTTTTTGACGGTCTCGGGGAGAACGTCGACGAAGTGCTTGATGGAGAACGGACGGAACAGACGAACCTTGACCAGGCCGACCTTCTCACCGTGAGCGTTGAGGTAGTCGATGACTTCCTCGAGCACGTCGCAGAAGGAGCCCATGCACACGACGACGCGATCGGCATCGGGAGCGCCGTAGTAGTTGAACAGGCCGTAATCGGTGCCGAGCTTCTCGTTGATCTTCTTCATGTAGCCCTCGACGACGGCGGGAAGCTCGTCGTAGACCTTGTTGCAGGCCTCACGGTTCTGGAAGAAGATATCGCCGTTCTCGTGGCTGCCGCGGGTGTGCGGGTGCTCAGGGTTGAGCGCATGGTCGCGGAAAGCCTGGACGGCGTCCATGTCGCACATCTCGGCCAGATCCTTGTAGTCCCACATGGCGACCTTCTGGATCTCGTGGCTGGTGCGGAAGCCGTCGAAGAAGTTAAGGAACGGGGTCTTTCCCTCGATGGCGGCAAGGTGAGCCACCGGCGAGAGGTCCATGACCTCCTGGACGTTGCCCTCGGCGAGCATGGCGAAGCCGGTCTGACGACAGGCCATGACGTCGGAGTGATCGCCAAAAATGTTCAGGGCGTGGGAGGCGACGCAACGCGCGGAGACGTGGAAGACGCCCGGGAGCTGCTCGCCCGCGATCTTGTACATGTTCGGGATCATCAGGAGCAGACCCTGAGAAGCCGTGTAGGTGGTGGTCAGAGCACCGGCGCCCAGCGAACCGTGAACGGTACCGGCCGCACCTGCCTCGGACTCCATCTCGACGACCTTGACCGGGGTGCCGAAGATGTTCTTGCGACCCTGGGCCGCCCACTGGTCGACATGGTCGGCCATCGGGCTGGACGGCGTAATGGGATAGATTCCCGCTACCTCGGTGTACGCATACGAAACATATGCGGCCGCCTCGTTGCCGTCCATAGACTTAAACTTACGCGCCATATACCCCTCTCCTCTCATATAGGTATACAGGCCCCGGCGATCGCCGGGATGTTGGCGTGATGGGATTTACGCTGTTGCTTCCAATCATCTGGCAGGCAGGCTCAGCAGCAGGTACATGGCGTGGAGAGAAGACATGCCGAGGCGAGGGGCAGTTGATGCGCCCCACAGACCCGACCGCCCGTCTTGCACATGACCGAGCGCCGCAAAGGCCGCATACCGGATGCTCCCGGGCACGCCCCGGCGATGGGAAGCGCCCGCAACGGAAATCCGCATGCGGGTTTATTGTACCCCGCCTTCAAGTGTAATTTCGGCAAATATAGGCGGGCGGTAAAGGTTTACCTTGGGTGACTGCCGGGAGCAAAATGATCCCTTGGGGACGGAGGGACCATTTGGCGGGACTGGCTAGAGGGCACCGAAGAGGATGGCGTAGGTAGTGGATTCGCCGAGCTTGAGCTCGTCGCCGGGATTGAGTTGGGCGGAACGGCCGGGCTCGACCTGAATGCAGACGCGCGTGGCCCCGTTTACCACCACGGTTCCGTTGGTGGACGACAAGTCCTCGACGTGCCAGATATTTTGAGCATCGCACCAGATATGGGCATGGCGGGCCGAGACATCGTCGCCGACGTCGGTAATATCGCCCTCACCAGTGGCCAGCGCGCCAATCTCAACACCCTGCTCGCTCGGCTGAATCCAGCGCGGGGCGCTCACGACAAAACTGTTTTGTACGCGCAGCAAGCCCAAGGGGTGCGCCGGGGCGGGTTCGCGTTCGCCCGCGGTCATCGACATGCCAAGCGAACGCGGCGTGGATGTGCCTCTGCCACAGGTCGCGTGCGCGTAGTCGATGGCATAGTTCACCGAGGACCGCACATCCGCCGAACAACCGACGGCGACAAACAGCACCAGCACGGCCTCGGCGCGCTCGGCGGGCATGAGTTCCGCCGCCTGGGACAGGCGATCGAGCGCGTTGCGATAGAGATTCGTGTCCTGGTGGCACTCTTCGAGCGCGCGTACCATCGGTTCACCTGCAGGGCCGCACACCATATTGATCACAGCCGTGGAGTCCATGGGATTGCGCTGGCGCAGGGCCAGTTGCGACATAATACGCGCAGCCGAGGTACCGTATTCGGCAAAGTAGCGCTGCTGAAGCGTGCCGACCGGCGCGCGAACGATAAAGCGGGAAACCCAAGAGCGATCGGCGGCTCGGCTCTGCGGGCTGCGGCCGTCTGCGAGCGGACGGGACGAAAGCACCAAGCCGCACAGCTCGATATGGCTCAGATGCGCCGCGCGCTTAAAGATGTCAAACATGGCCCCGCATGGGGTGAGCTCAACTTGAGATGCCATGACCTAGGCCTCCTTGGTCGTAGAAATAGAATCGGACGATACTTCGACAGGTCCGCCAAAAGTACGGGCAGCTGCGGCTCCACCGGCAAGCGGAGTCGCCATCTGGGCTTTTGTGCGTCGCGGTGCCGAAACGGGAAGTTCAAAGGCAAAGCCCATCGCAAGCAAAAACCACGTAAGCGTATAGGTTGCAACCAGAGCGGCAACAAGGCCGCCCATCACGGCGCGTTGGGAAAATACGCTACATGCAGCCACAACCAGCACCGGAACCTCGCAGGCAGAAAGCGCAAGCACACCCTGCAGGAACCCCGAGCGCCGATCGCGCGCAAGTGCCCCCGCGGCAACGCCGGCTATGCCTGGCAGCGCCAACGCCAGTGCGGCAATAATACCCGGTAGCGACCCAGACCACACGAGCGATCCCAAAGTCGCCGTCACGCGAGCGCCCGACGCCAGCAGCGCGGCCGAAACCACGACCACAGCCCAAACCACGCCACAGACGACCGTCGCGCCGACCATCAGCGCGCGACGAACCGCGCGGCCGGACGCATCCATGGGGCACGGCGTGAGCGGCTCGCCGCGGAGCGAACGACCGACATTTTGCGCATAGTGGTCACAAAACGCCGAGAGCGCCGCCTCGACCGCCGCCGGCTCGGGACGATCTTTTTGATGGCTGGACAGACAGGCCATCACCACGTTGAACAGCTGGGCATCGACAAACGTCAGCGCATCGCGTAGCTCTTCGGAATCCGGCTCAAGCCCTAGCTGCTGGGCCTGCTCGGCCGCGGCGAGCGCCACATCGGGCTCACGACGAAGCAGCTGAGTCAAATCGCAACCGGGCGCATGGGCACCAATGGGATAGTCGGGCAGCGTGTCCATCTTGAGACGGTAGGGGCTGGCGATGTCGCGCGTCTTTTTGCGCGAACCCGAGGTGCCCGAAGTGCTCGGCGCGGCTTCGTATGGCGCGACGCCGGCAATGAGCTCGTAAACCGTGCTTGCTGCGGCATAGACGTCGATCGCCGGCGACATACGCAAAGCGCGCAGGTCGGGAATATCGTCGGTGAGCATCTCGGGCGGAGCGTAGGCCACCGTCGCGCGACGCAGCGTGGCATAGCGCTCGGTAAAGGATGCCTTGCCGCCGGTACCGGCCACGGCCGACGCAGGCTCGAGCGCCAGCGACGAGCCAAAGTCGATCAGGCACAGGTCAAAGGTGCCCTCGGCAAGCTGCCGGTCAAGCGGTAAACGCGCCGTACGCACCATAATATTAGCGGGCGAGATATCGCGATGGACAAAGCCCTCCCCCACCAGGCTCATGCGGCAGAGCAGGTCGAACAGGTCGCGCCCCAAGCGCGCCGCCACAAGCGGCGATAGGCGTCCGGCATCGTCCACTGCGAGTCGCGAGCGCAAGCGGGCGAGCGTCTCGCCCTCGACCCATTCCATGACAATTGCAGGCACACCGTCAACCTCGCCCCAGCCATAGAGGCGGGGAAAGCCCTTAAGGCCCGAAAGGGCGCGATGGCATTCATATTCCTCGCGAAATGCCGCTTTGAACTTGGCGACCAGCGACTCATGGGCGGCATCGTCGTCAAACTCATCGCGCGTCGGCAAGATGAGCTGTTTGAGTGCTACGGCCTCGCCTTGGGCGTTGACAGCACGCGTCACGCGGCCGATACCGCCACGGCGCATGGTGGCATCGTCGGCAAACAGTATCGTAAAACGACGCAGATAGGCAGGCAGTTCGTCCTGACCGAGCGCAATGGCCGGCTCAAACCCGTCGACACGCGCCAGGCGCAGGCCGACCATGGGATCGCGACCGAGCGATTGTGGTGTGGTGGATGCAAGATCGGTCATCATAGGGCAAGCGCCGCCACGTTATTGTTGAAGTTACCGAGCGCGACGTCATCATCGCCGTAATGGCCGACCCATTGACATAGGTTGGTGTAACAGCCCCACAGATTGGCATACTGCTGATACCACTTTGACCGGGGCGAGAATGTCTGACGACCGAACTCGGCTCGAATGACAAACATCTCCCCGGCCAGGCTGTCGCACGGCCTGGAATCTCCCGTAGAGTTATAGGTCGAAACCACGTCATTGGCACGAGAAACATAGCCGTCGAGCATGTTGTACTTGGTCACAAGCCAACTGTGAATGCTCTCTTCCTCAGCAGCGGAAAGGCCACCGGAGTTTGCATCGTTGTCAGTGTTGCCGCCCGTCGAGCCGCCGTTTCCAGACCCTCCGGCAGAGGAACCCGACCCAGAGCCGCCGCCCGAACTCGACGAATCCGAGCCGGAGCCAGAAGTATCCGAGCTACCGGGCTTTCCGGACTGCTGGGCGTCCTGCTCCTTCTGCTGCTCGACCTTATTCACCGTTGCCGCCACGCTATTGTTGGACAACCGATCGATGATCTTGGTGTTGGTGAGCACGATGGTTTTGCCATTGGCAAGCGTGACTTCGTTGTCCGGGGCCTCGGCGCCGTCCGCGTCGTCAGTGCCAAACACAATATGCGCGACCACACTTGCCCAAGCATATCCAGTCGTGGTGCCCAGGTCACTTTTGACCTCATGCCCCACGCGCGGTTCGCGTGCGGTATGTGCCTGTATCATGGACGGCACGGTCATGCCATAGGCAGAAACGCCAGCTATGACCAGCACCAGCGAGCAAGACAGCAGTGCGTACGCCCGCGGCGCCAAGCCCAGTCGGCGTCGCATGCGCACCGCGGCGCCGCGCTTTGTCTGAGTGCCACCGGGCCGCATGCGTTCTCCTCCAACAAAAACACGCCGCTCGGGAGCGGCGCATTCATTCGAATCCATATTTGAGTGTATCAGCGAACCCAAAAGGTTGCGCAACGAATGAGCAAATTAAGGATGCGAGTGGAAGCATCCATGCGATAAGCGGATACAAAGCATCTTTGTTGCACAACAAACTTACAGTCGCACGGGAAAATTATGACTACCCCGTGCGTCGCGAGGAAAACATACGGCAGGAGCAGGCTCGCCACCTAAATCGTGCGACGGGCCTCGATGGCGCGCCCGAGCGTAAGCTCGTCGGCATACTCCAGGTCGCCGCCCACGGGCAGGCCGCTCGCCAGACGCGACACCTCAACGCCCAGTGGCTTGATAGTGCGGGCCAGGTAGCTCGCCGTGGTCTCGCCCTCGATGTTGGGGTTGGTGGCGATGATGACCTCATGGATATCCTCGTGGCCCAAACGCGCCAGCAGCTCGCGGATGTGCAACTGCTCGGGACCAATCTTGTCCATGGGGCTGATCACGCCGCCTAGCACATGGTACAGGCCATGGTAGCTGCCCGTGCGCTCGATTGCCTGGACGTCGCGCGGCTCGCCCACCACGCAAATGCGAGTGGTGTCGCGCATCGAATCCTGGCAGATGGAGCACTCGTCGGCCGTGGCGTAGTTAAAGCAACGGCTGCAAAAGTGGACCTCCTGCTTAACCTCCAGGATGGCCTCGGCCAGGCGGCGCGCCTCCTCGGCGTCAGCCTCCAACAGGTAATAGGCGATGCGCTGGGCCGACTTAGGACCAATGCCCGGCAGACGGCCCAGCTCATCGAGCAATTTTTGCAGGCTATGGTTAGCACTCATATATATGCGCGTCTTAGAACGGCATGCCCGGGATGTTGAGGCCGCCGGTGATGGCGCCCATCTGCTTGTTGGCGAGCTCGTTGACGCCGCGAACGGCCTCGTTGACGGCAGCCATAATCATGTCCTGCAGCATGTCGACGTCCTCGGGATCGAGCGCATCGGGATCGATGGTGAGGTTGACGAGCTCCATCTCGCCGTTAACGGTCACCTTGACCATGCCGCCGCCGGCAGAGGCGTCGACGGTCTGGGACTTGAGGTTCTCCTGCGCGGCGGCAAGCTGCTCCTGCATCTTGCGAGCCTGCTTCATCATCTGCTGCATGTTCATACCGGCCATGATGGCTCCTTTACGTGCGGCCGCACGCCGAGCTGCAAGGGCAGCCGGAGCACGGCGGGACTTTCAAACTCAAAAATCGTACCACGGCGCGAGGCCAGCGAGCGGGGCGGACGTGTTACCTCAGTCGATATACATGTCCTCTAGCGAAACGCACCGCCCAAGATTATGCAAGGTCGAATTATGCAAGGTTGCATAAAATCTCAAGCAAATCTAGTAGAGCCGAAATCGGCATTTCATGTGTGCCACTAAATTGCTAAATGGCGAACCGCTGCTCGAGGCGGCGCACATGGCGACAGGGTATAATTTGATTGTCATAGATAGCAATTTGGAGGTGCCCCATGAATGCCCCCGACGCGCTCCAAAACATCCGCTCAAAACACCCCGCTCTATATTTGGTTATCTATCTCTTTGCCGGCTGGGCATTGCTGGTTGTCGTCACCCACGCTATAGCCTTTGGAGCAGAACTGCTGATAGCCAGCTCGGACCAGCCCACCGTCAAATGGGAAGCGACCGATGAGTGCACCGACGGAACCCGAACCATTTACTACAACAGCCCGTCCCTCTACCAAGAGTTCAAGGTCAAGATAAAGGACTCCAAGATTGTCGATGCCGAACCAGGCGCTTTCTTGACAATCGGAGCAACCCTCAACGCCGAGCAAGTCGAGTACACGGACAGCCGCGCGACGTATCGTGTCGACCTCAGCACCCTAGGCCGACCGTCACGCACCTGCCTACTCGAATGCGATATACGCGGCACCACACTACACATGTCCGAAATTCAAATGCGCCCGGATAAAGAGCCCCTAAAGGGCTAGGGGTCCTAAGCCCAGCAAGCGATTCTCAACAGTAAAACGACAGCCCACCGGTTGTTTCTTTCCAGCGTTTGCAAATCAGCGCATGGTTAGATGAAACAAACTGCATGATATCGCGTAAATCCCGAGCAGGAATATCGCCCTTGTTATGGGCCAGCTTGCATCCGCCGGAGCGGGTAAGCCATATCTTGGTTGCCTCGGCAGTGGGGCGCTTGACCGCAACGTGAACATGGACAGGTTCGCCGTTCTCCCCTGTCCAGAAAAAGATGATGTACGGCCCGAGTCGAAACAGACTAGGCATAGACCCGTCCGCCTTCGTAAGCAAAACGCAAGATGAGCGGGGCGTTGTTGCGTACAAAATCATCGAGTTCTTTGAGGTCTGCTTCGCTAAAGCCCTCGTGCGACACCCAATTGAATGCCGGCAAGATGCACTCCGCCGTGTCAAAACCCCAATCGCGCGGGCGCTCCACAACAACCTTCACCGTGTTGTCCTCACGGACTTCGGAATACGAAACTTGCGTATCGTCCTCAAGGCGGACATATTCCCACATCATAAGCTCGCTCCGTTCAAAGACGTCTCTTCTTGAGCAGTATACCCGCCTGTACAGCTACTCCACCGGCTTGAAGATGGTGGACTGACCGAAGACGCTGCGGATGAGGGCTTTGGCCTCGTCCTCGGTCTGGGGGATGCATGGGGCTGCGCCCTGATGGCCGAAGGGACTGCCCGCGCCGGGGTTGGACTCCCAGGGAGCTGCAGGAGCGTCCTCCTCTTTGGGGGCAGTTGCAGCGGGCTTGGGCGCGGGCGTCGCACCCGGCACGTCGAACGGAGGCAGATCGTCCCCGCTCGCATCGCCTGCAAAGCCGCCGACCATGGCGTCATCGTAGGGCACCTGCTCGGATTCCCACGGTGCAGACTGCGCAGACGGCTGAGCCTTGGGAGCGGACGCGCGCTCGGGCGCTCGGGGTGCGGGCTCGGTCGGGAGCTTGCCCGTGGCAGGAGCGCCAGCGGGGTTGTCGGAGCGCAGCCAGGGGGCTTTGCCCAGGTCGGATGACTTGGGCGCAGCGGGTTCAGGCGCCGACGGGGTCGGTGCCGCTACCGGTGCCGCTTTTGGCTGCGTCGCGCTGACGTTCGAGGATGCAGGGGCCGCCGAGGACACGGGTTGCGGGTCCGCAGATGCCGCAGCCCGTGCAGATGGAGAATGCTCCTCATGTTGAGGAGCCAGCGTGCCACCTCCATCCAGGACGTAGTCGACGGTGCGACGACCGAAGACCGCACTGACTGTCGGCAGGACCACCGACTGCGTGTCGGCGCGTCCGAGCATCTTGATGGCAAAGGTCGAGCCCGCGGGGAACGAGACCGTGAGCTTGGAGCCGTCGTCTGCTGTGGCGCGGGCATTGAGCAAAAGCCCTGCGTAGGAGGCCTGACGAGCCTTGACGCGTTCGACGACCTCGGCCCATTTGCGCTGGAGCTCACCGGCATCCTCGACCGCGGGGGTCTCGGCGGCACCAGCGGCAGCAACCTGGGCGGCGGTGTTGGGCTGGGGCTTAGGTGCCGGAGCGGTGGCAGGCGCGGGGGCTGCAACGGGCTGAGGCGTCGGAGCCGGCGCAGACTGAGGTGCAGACGCTGCAGGCTTGGAAGCCGACACGGACGCAGAACGGGGCGCAGGCTGAGCCGCCGGAGCGGCAGCACCACGGTCCCAAGGCATACCGCCCTGGCGCGCGGACGTATCAGCGGTGGTAGCAGATGCCGCCGGAGTAGCGGCTCGGGCACCCGAGATCAGCGTCGGCTGCTGGGCAGCAGCGGGTACGGATGCTGCAGGCGCGGTGGCCTGAGCAGCAGCCACGCTCGCCGGCACGGCGCCGTTGGCAACCATGGCCTCCAGACGCGCCACGCGCTCGGCCAATGCCTCAATCGTTAAATCAGCCTCGGGACGTGCCAGACGCGTACAGGCAATCTCGAGCACCAGGCGCACGTCGCTCGCGCCCCTCATCTCCAGTGCGGCATCGTCGAGCACCGTCAGCACGCGGGCCAGGCGGTCGGCAGGATGCTCGCCAAAGGCAGCGGCCTCGGCAGCAAGCGCCTCGGCCTGCTCGGAGCCGCCCTCAAACAGCTCGGCACGGGCACCGGCAACGCAGGCAACGTACACGTCACGCACATGCGCTACCAGGTCGCGCGTCAGCTCCAGCAGGTCGTTTCCTTCCTCGACCTGCGCACGGATCAGTCCATAGAGCTCGGCAACATCGCGATCGGCAATGGCGCGGGAAAACTCGCCCAGAATCTGGTCCGAAACCTCGCCTAAAAGCGAGCGGGCATCGTCCGCATGCACAGAACCGTTGCCAAAAACGCTCAGCTGCTCCAGCGTGGAGAGCGCGTCGCGCATGCCGCCCTTGGCATGGCGCGCCACGATGGCGAGCGCCTCGTCGTCGTAATCGAAGCCCTCCTGCTCGCATACGTATGCCAGGCGATGCTCAATATCCTCGTTGCCGATGCGATGGAAATCGAAACGCTGGCAGCGCGAGAGGATGGTCTCCAGAATCTTTTGCGGGTCGGTGGTGCACAGCACAAAGATCACGTGTGCCGGCGGCTCCTCAAGCGTCTTGAGCAGCGCGTTGAACGCCGCCGTCGTGAGCATGTGGACCTCGTCGATGATATAGATCTTGTACTTGCCGCGCACCGGGGCAAAGTTGACGGAGTTGATGATCTCCTCGCGCACGTTGTCCACGCCGGTACGGCTTGCGGCATCGAGCTCGTAGACATCGGGGTGGTTGCCCTCGGCAATGAGCTCGCACTCCTCGCAGGTACCGTCGGGCATGCAGCCGCTTGCACCCTCGGCGCGCGCCACCTCGGCATTGCGGCACAGCAGCGCCTTGGCAAGGATGCGCGCCATGGTGGTCTTGCCCGTGCCGCGCGGTCCGCAGAACAGGTAGGCGTGGGACAGGCGTCCCTCGGTGATAGCGTGCTCGAGCGTCGAGACGATATGCTGCTGGCCCACCACGGAGTCGAAGGTGAGCGGGCGATACTTTCGGTACAACGATTCCATGGGTGCTCCCCCGGGTATACTGAGTCTTGTTGCCGCGGCGGCCATGCGGTCGCACGGCATACTGCATTCCATAATAACCCGTACGGCGAGCCCGCCGCGATAGGAGTCCAAAGAGCATGGCAGACGCAGAGAGCAACCTCGTTCCCTCCGAAGCAGCCGACCAGGTCGAGGTCGCGCTCGAGGAGCAGGCCGCAGCCGACGACGGCATTCTGTACCTCAACGAGTATCAGTACGAAAACGACCTCGTCACCGACTTTGCGCGCCTGGTCGCCTCGCCCAGGCGCCGTGGCTCCCTGTACGTCGCCGCCGCGATTGCCGCGCTCATCGGCATCGGCATGCTGGTGGCCGGCGGCAGCTGGATCAAGTTCGGCGTCGTGCTGATCGTGTTCGGCGCCTTTTTGGCCTGGTGGAGCAAGAACCTGCACCACACGCTCGCCCGCGACTTTATCGACGCCGTCGAGGCCGACGAGTCCATGGGTGGCCGCTATCGCCGCGTCGCCGCCAACGAGGACGGCCTGATGGTTTGGGGCAAGAGCGGCAAGTCGCAGTTCTTCCCGTTTGACAAGCTCGACCACGTACTCGACGGCGAGCGCATCTTTGTGGCCATGTTCGCCGACCAGGGCGTGACGATCCCCAAGGACACCTTCGTCCGTGGCGATGCCGAGCAGTTTGGCTCCTTCCTCAAGGCCCGTATCAACAAAAAACTCCGCATCGAGACCAAGAAGAAGAAAATGAAGGCCGAGAAGGCTGCAGCCGAGGCCAAGCAGGGCGACAAGCCCCAGGAGACCAAGGGCAAGCAGCGCAAGCAGAAGAAGAACAAGAAGAAGCACTAAGGCCAAGCCAGACAGACAGCCTCGCATCCCGCTATCCTCCCCATGCACCCGAGCGTGCTACACTAGCAGCATCTATGCCACCGCGAACGGCTCGGCTCCGCGCCCGCCACTCGCAAACGAACTTTAAACGCACGAGGGTTGGCCATGCCGCTTTTCTCGCAACA
>CABQHZ010000022.1 GCA_902464175.1 uncultured Collinsella sp.
AGATCACCGTTGAGCCCAAGTGCGAATTGACAGAAGAAAAAGCCCTCGAGCTTTCACATAAGCTCGAGGGTCTCAAACGCGGCGATTTGGTTCGAGTCACCTATTACGATACGTACGGTTATCGTGCCCGCACCGGCATCCTCGACGAGGTGCTCCCCGTCTTCAAGCTGCTCAAGCTCAAAGACATCGCTATCGACTTCGACGATATCCAAGACGTTGAGCTGCGCGGTCGAGCCTAGCGACGTTTCCTGCGCCAAGCACGCGCCCTACAGCGTCATGACGTAGTAGCCCGCGTTCTTCACGGCCGCTTCGAGGGCACAGCGATCAACCGGCTGCTTAGAGCGCACGCGTGCCGTGTGGTCCGCATACGTCACCGTTGCCCACACGCCGTCCAGCGCATTGAGGGCATTGGCCACGTTCTGAGCGCAACCGTCACAGCTCATGCCACCAATGAGCAGCTCATCACTATAGGGATAGTGCGACGCATCGGTATCCGCCACAACGACCCTTTTGGCCTTCTTGCCGCACGCGCCATCGCTGCAGCAACTCTTTCCGCGTGTCGAAGCGGCAATGCGACGCAGCCCAAAAAACATGCCGATGGCAATGACGATCAGCACGATGAGATTCGCAGGGTTGAGCAAGTCACTCATGCGCTCCCCTTTCCAAGTAGTCTTATCCAGATACCCCCATGGGGTGTCCTCATCTTACCTCAAAATCATGTCTGTTCGGTCAATTAGTTTCCCTCATCAAACTTTTTTGTTGACCATGGCTTACTTTCGTGTATAAGTTTTCCTAGACTAACACGAAAGGACGGACAGCGACGTCATGACTCGAACCATAGACCTCCCAACGTTTCAGGCAGCAGTCGTGCGCAACTGCTCCCCTACGCTCGCGGGCATCAAGCCGGCATCGCTCTTTACCTATCCAGGCACCTACGCCCACGGGGACGGCTCGACTGCAACCGAAACCATCGCAGAACGCCGAGCTCGCCTGCTCAACGTTATCGCCCAGTGCAATCGCGAACTTGACCCACTCGGCATCCACCTGAGCGTTTTGGTCTGGCGGCCCTGCGGAGCGCTCGTGTACGTATACCGGCCCAAAAGCCTCGCCACTTACTTCGCGGACCCGCGCGCCCAGACGGCGCTCACCAAGGAAGGCTACGACACGGGTGACCTCTTAACATGCCTCGTGCACCTGGCGTCACGCATCACACTCGCGAGCAATAACGCCGCGGAATGTGCCTGTAGTCAGACTCGATGCGCGCTGGCCCAGCAAGCCAGCTGTAGTAACGACTGCACCTGCGAGTTTCCGCACGAAATAGGCTACTTCTTGGGATACCCCTATGACGACGTGCACGAGTTTATCGCCCAGCGCGGCGAGAACTACAAGGTCTTTGGGGCCTGGAAGGTCTACACCAACGTCGAACAGGCGCTTGCGACGTTTGATGCCTACCGCGCCTGCACCCAATACCTCACCTTTGTCTATCAGCAGGGCTGCAGCCTGGCGCAACTTGCCCAGGCAACCCGATAGAACATACAAGCCGCGGCCACGCGCCGCACAACCGAAAGGACTCAACATGAGCAAGATCGCCGTCGTCTATTGGAGCGGCACGGGCAACACCGAGGCCATGGCAAATCTCGTTGCCGAGGGTGCCGCGTCCGCGGGTGCCGAGGCTGAGGTCATCCCCTGCGCCGACTTCTCTGCAGATAAGGCAGCCGGCTACGATGCCTTCGCTTTCGGCTGTCCTGCTATGGGCTCCGAGGAGCTCGAGTATGACGAGTTCCAGCCGATGTGGGACGAGGTCAAGGAAGTCCTCGGCGACAAGAAGGTCGTCCTCTTTGGATCCTATTCGTGGGCCGAGGGCGAGTGGATGGACAACTGGAAGGCCGACGCCGACGAGGCCGGCGTCAACGTCGTGGACTCCGCCATCTGCTACGACGCGCCCGACGACGAGGGCGAGGCCGCCTGCAAGGCCCTCGGAGCCGAGCTCGCGTAACGAAACCAGGCCTCCAAAAGAGCCTGTATCACAGCGCATCCCCATCCCTACAAAAGAGCGGGGGCTGGATTCAAGTCCAGCCCCCGCTCTTTAGTAACGGCAGTTACATCAACCGGCTACGAAATATTGCCCAAGAACGCCTTGGTGCGCTCGCTCTTGGGGTGGTCGAAGACCTCGCTCGGCGTACCCTCTTCCACGATAACGCCACCGTCCATAAAGACGACGCGGTCGGCGACGTCGCGGGCAAAGCCCATCTCGTGCGTCACCACGATCATAGTCATGCCATCACGTGCCAGGTCGCGCATGACGCCCAGGACGTCGCGAACAAGCTCAGGGTCGAGCGCCGACGTGGCCTCGTCAAAGAGCATGACGTGCGGGTTCATCGACAGGGCGCGGGCGATGGCCACGCGCTGCTGCTGGCCGCCCGAGAGCTGGCTCGGCATAAAGTCGATACGCTCGGCAAGACCGACCTTGGTCAGCTCCTCGACGGCAATCTTCTCGGCCTCTTCCTTGCTGCGCTTGAGCACCTTCTGCTGCGCAAGCATGACGTTCTTTTTGACTGACAGGTGCGGGAACAAATTGAACTGCTGGAACACCATACCCAGATGCGTGCGCACCTTGTTAAGGTCGACGCCCTTGGCGCACACGTCCACACCCTCAACGACAATCGAGCCACTCGTGGGATGCTCCAGGCGGTTGATGCAGCGAAGCATCGTCGACTTACCCGAGCCCGAGGGACCCAGAACTACGACGACCTCGCCCTTATGCACATCCAGATCGATATCGCGCAGGACCACGTTATCGCCAAAGGCCTTCTGAAGGTTCTTGATGCTGACGACAACCTCGTTCGAGTTATTGGTTTCGCTCATGATAGGACCTCCTTACAGACCGGCGATGTGATCGGCGGGCGTCGCGACGACCTGCCCGGCGCTCTTGGCGGGACGCTTCTTCTTGGTTTCGGCCGTACCCAAAAGCCTCGCCTCAAGGCCGCTCACCAAGCGAGCGAGCGGCAGGGTGACGACCAGATAGAACAGGGCGGCAACCACGTACGGCGTAATGGAGCCCGTCGTGGCCACGATGGTGCGGGCGTTCATGACGATCTCGACCACGCCCACGGCCGCGAGCAGCGACGTATCCTTGTAAAGCAGGATGAACTCACTGGTCAACGTAGGCAGGACATTGCGGAACGTCTGCGGAATCATAACGTAGAGCAGTGTCTGGAAGGCGTTCATGCCCAGCGAGCGCGCGGCCTCGTTCTGGCCCTTGGGGATCGACTGAATACCGGCGCGGAAGATCTCGCACAGGTAGGCGGACGAGTTCATGGCCATGACGATGACGCCGAGCACATAGTCGTCAACCTTGACGCCGGCCAGCGGCAGACCGAAGAACGCGATGTAGATCTGCAGGAACGCCGGCGTACCACGGATGATATTCACATAGATACCGGCAAGGCAACGCAGGATGCGCGACTTGGAGATGCGCATGAGCGACAAGGCAAAGCCAAAGGGAATTGCCAGCGGAAACGCCACGAGCACGATCGAGAGCGACATGAGGAAGCCTTTGAAGACGATCGGCAGGCTCTGGACCAAAATGACCGGGTTCAGGAACAGGCGCAGGAACATGTTGGAATTCCATGCCTCGACCCACGGCTGCTCCTTAAGGTCGGCCAGGAAGTTATCGAATGCCGTCACGCCCTTGATCTCCACCGACGGAATCTTGGAGATCTTCTTGGTCGAACCATCGGCCAAAGTGTAGGTGCCGCTAAAGGCCTCGTCGCCGCCCTCGACGGGGAACGTCACGCCGTAGACCTCGACGCGGAAATAGCCGCCGGCCGGAGCCGTCTCGCCAAAATCGATCTTGAGCGTCTGGCCGTCGACCTTGCACGTAGGCTTCATGGGCGTACGGTCCATAAGGTCATCGCCCGAGAGCATCGTCAGGCGCGTGTCATCTGCGCCAAAGGTCGTGCCATCGGCAAACGTCAACGAAAGGCCGCTCAGCTCCTCGTCGGCATCGGCCTGGACCTCCCAGGTGATGCGGGTCTCGGTGCCACCGACCACATCGCTACCCGAGCCGGTGTTGGGTCGAGCGGTGATCTTTGCGGTCTCAAGCGCCTGGGCGGTCGAGGGCACGCAGGCCCCCGCGCATACCAGGGCGAGCGCCACAGCCAGGGCGCAGGCTAGCTTTTGGAGCATCAAGGGCAGTGGATAGCTCTGGCCCATGGCTCCTTCGTTCAGTCGAGACAAGGTGGCTCCTAACGTTTAAGTTGCCGACAAAACGGGGCGGAACGACGCCCATTCAAGAAACGCAAAGGCCCTCTCCGCCAAAACGGAAAGGGCCCGCGCGCAATCAAGTAGCTATTTTACTTGATATTGTACTTAGCCATAAGGGCGTCAACGGTACCGTCATCGGTCAGGTCCTTGATGGCCTGGTTGATGTCGTCCTTGAGCTTGGTGTTGCCCTGGTTGATGGCGATGGCATACTCCTCGCCCGTGCTGATCTGCTTAATGGTCTGGCAGGTGTTGAACTGCTCGGCGGTCAGCTGGCTGGCAACGGAGCGGTTGGTCACGACGGCGTCACCCTTGTCGGACTGCAGGGCGCTGAAGCACTCGGTGGCGTCCTTGTAGGGGACGATCTTGGCCTTGGGGAAGTTCTCCTGGGCAAAGGCCTCGGCGGTCGAGCCGGACTGGACGATGATCGTAGCGTCGGCGTTGTTGAGCTTCTCGCTGTAGTTATCGGCCGTAATGTCGGTGTTGTCGACCTTGGTCACGATAGCCTGATCGTCCATGTAGTAGGAGTCGGAGAAAGCGACTTCCTTCTCACGCTCGGGCGTATCGGTGATAGCAGCGATGGAGACGTCGTACTTGGCGCCCGAAGCAACACCCGGAACCAGCGTGTCGAAGTCGTTGTTGACATACTCGACGTCCAGGCCCAGCTTGTCGGCGATAGCCTTGATAAGCTCAAGGTCAAAGCCCTGGTAATCGCCGTTGTCATCCTTATACTCAAACGGCGCGTACTCGGCAGAGGTGCCGACGGTGAGCGTACCGTCCTTGACGAGCGCGTACTCCTTGGAGCCGTCGACCTTCTCGACCTTCACGTCGTCAGAGCTGCTGGAACCGGCATCGGAACCAGAGGTGGCGTTGGACGAGCCGCAGCCCGTCAATGCGAGGGCGAGTGCCATGGCGCCCGTGGCGGCAAATGCGCCAAGCTTCTTGAGCTTCATAATCAGTCTCCTTCCGGTGACCCCGTTTGATTCAGAGGTCTGCAAAAACTGTTGGCTATTATGCACCTGTAAGTGCGAATCTGCAATGAGAAAACTGATTGAAACAAACCCATAACGTGAATGAAGCACTCCACTTTGTGACAGTCGTTACTGCTGCAACGAGCGTAGCAGGGTAATTTCCGCTGCATAACCTGCAAGTTCGTTCGGCGTCTCCAAAATGAATGGCAACGCACACAAACGACTATTCGATACAATATTCTGCATAACCTGCATACCGCCGCCAAACTCCTCGCTGCCAAGGTAACCCTTGCCGATGCACTCGTGACGATCTTTATGGGCGCCACGGGGATTCTTGGAGTCGTTGATATGCACGGCACGCAGACGATCGATGCCCACTACGTGGTCGAACTCGTCGAGCACGCCGTCCAGGTCGTGGATGATGTCGTAGCCGGCATCGCTCACGTGGCAGGTGTCCAGACACACGCCCAGCTTGCCCGATAGCTCAGGACGTTTGACGGCAACCCCCTCGATAATACGCGCCAGCTCCTCAAAGCTACGGCCCACCTCGGTGCCCTTGCCCGCCATAGTTTCGAGCAGCACTGTGGTCTGCTGTCCCTCGAACATCACCTGGCAAAGCGTGTCGACAATCATCTGGATGCCGGCGTCGGACCCCTGTCCTACATGTGCGCCTGGATGGAAGTTGTAGTAGTTGCCGGGCAGCGCTTCTATGCGCTGCAGGTCCTCGGCCATGGCCTCAAGGGCAAACTCACGCGCCCGCTCCTTGGCAGAGCAGGGGTTATAGGTATACGGGGCATGTGCCACGAGCGGGCCAAAATCATTTTGCGCCATAAGCTCACGCAGGGCTGCCACGTCATCCGCGTCAAGGTCTTTCGCCTTGCCACCGCGCGGGTTGCGCGTGAAGAACGCAAAGGTGTTGGCGCCAATAGACAGCGCCGTCTCCCCCATCGCCCGATAGCCCTTCGTCGTGGATAGGTGACACCCAATCGTCAGCATCTCCAGCTCCCCCTCATCAGTTGCGGTGAAATAGTTCCTGTTTAAGCCTTATTCTGCCGCAAACAGGAACTATTCCACCGCAAGTTATAAAAGGGGCATCAGGAGCGCGTTTTGCCGAAGGCTTTGAGCGCAGCCGTCACGGGGCCAGGCTGAAAGCGGCGGCGCACGTCATCGAGACGCGCGGGGATATCGATATGCTGCGGGCAGTGACGCGCGCATTTACCGCACTTGATGCAATTGCTCACCAACTTGGGCTCACTCGTCCGCACCGCGCTCGCCGTAAAGTATTGCGACAGCCCCGTAAACCAGCTGTGCGCATAGCTCGCGTTGTAAGCGGCAAAGCAGCCGGGAATGTTAATACCCTTGGGACATGGCATGCAGTAGCCGCATCCCGTGCAGGGCACGCGATTCGATTTTTCAAACTCCGCCAGCACACGTGCGATGGTATCGAGCTGCTCTGTCGTCATCGAATTCGGCAGTGCGCGATCCGCCAATGCCGCGTTCTCGTCCACCTGTGCGGTATCGGTCATGCCCGAAAGCAGCATCGTGACCTGAGGATGGTTCCACACCCACGAAAGTCCCCAGGCGGCAGGAGTGCGCAAATGCGGGTCACGGGCGCCATCGAGCACGGCGCGGGCCCGCGGAGGCAGCTTGCCCGCCAGGCGTCCACCCAAAAGCGGCTCCATCACAAACACCGCGAGCCCGCGCTCCGCAGCCGCCATGAGTCCCGCCGTTCCCGCTTGGTAGCGCTCTCCAGCGTAGTTGTACTGGATCTGGCAAAAATCCCAGTCATACGCGTCAAGCATCGTGAGGAAGTCCGCGGCGCTGCCGTGGTACGAAAAACCTATCTGGCGAATACGCCCCGCAGCCTTTTGGTGCGCAATCCAGTCCTCGATGCCCAACGCCACCACGCGCTCCCACTGGGCGGGCGAGGTGATGTTGTGCATAAGGTAGTAGTCAATATGGTCGGTCCGCAAACGGTGCAGCTGCTCGTCAAAAAAGCGGTCGAAATCCTCCGCACATTTGCACGAAGCGTGCGGCAACTTAGTCGCCAGCAACACCCGGTCGCGCAGCCCCAAGCGCTCAAGTGAGGCGCCCACGCACACCTCGTTACCGGGATAGAGATACGCGGTATCCAGATAATTAATCCCCTGCTCCACCGCACGGGAAATGATGGCATCGGTTGTCTTCGCATCGGGGTGTCCCGGCGCACCGGGAAATCTCATGCAGCCCAGACCCAGAGCGGATATTCGGTTACCACTTTTGGGGTCAACGCGGTATTGCACGGCCCCTCCTTTCGCCATCAGCACCCCGGCAAGACGAAACACAATGGTCACGCGGCCGAAACATCGTAGAATCGCAATCGAGAACGTATCGTAACGCAGCAGAAATCGAGCTGTCACGGCACCGCTTTAACATCAGCAAAAAGCCCGATGAAAGGAGCCGCCCATGCCCGCGCTCGACCTTTGGAACCTCGCCTCCCAGCTCAAAGGCAACGATTATCGCTGGGTCGACCTCACCCACACGCTCTCATGCGACACCCCGCACTGGTTTGGCTTTAAGCCATTTGAGTCCACCAAGCTCTTCGACTACCTGCCCGGCACGCCCGAGGACATGCTCGCGCCCATGCGTTGCTTCCAGTATTCGGTCGCCTCGCAGTACGGCACCCACGTCGACGCGCCGCGCCACTTCCATGTCGAGGGTCGTTCCCTTGGAGAGATTGAACCCATCGAGTTTATGCATCCGCTCTGCGTGATCGACAAGCATGAGGAGTGCGCCGCGAATCCCGACTACGTCCTGACCATCGAGGACCTCAAAGCTTGGGAGGATGAGCACGGTCGCATTCCCGAGGACGCTTTCGTCGCCTTCCGCTCCGACTGGTCCAAGCTCGCCGACCTCGAGAACAAGGACGAGGACGGCCAGCCCCACTACCCCGGCTGGGACCTCGGCGCCATCAAGTGGCTCGTTGAAGAGCGCGACATCGGCGCCATCGGCCACGAGCCGGCTGATACCGACCCGGCGAGCGTGACCACGCGTGAGGACGCCTACCCCTACCCCGGCGAACAGTACATCCTCTCGGTCGACCGCTATCAGATCGAGGTCATGGACCATCTAGACGAGCTTCCCGCCACGGGCGCCGTCATCTTCTGCACCTTCCCCAAGGTGCGCGATGGCGTCGGATACCCCGCACGTGTCTTTGCGGTCTGCCCCGCGTCATAAGTTCCCATGCGTTTGTTCTTCTAAATACGGCCATCCGGTGCACGCGACATGGCCCGGCGGCATACAATCCATCAGGCGCCCCATACGCGGGCGCCTTTTTATGGGGAGATGATTCACATGCAGATCAACAAGGTCGCCTTCATCGGCAAGGGCGGCGTGGGCCTGCTCTACGGCAGCATGATCGCCCAAGCGCTCGGCAACGACGCCGTCGAATACGTTATGGACGACGCGCGCTTTGAGCGCCATGCGAACGATGCGCTCACCGTCAACGGCAAGCCCTGCGCGCTCAAGTCCGTCCGCGCGAGCGAGGCGACGCCCGTCGACCTGGTCATCCTCACGGTCAAGACAACCGGGCTCGATGTGGCGCTCAAAACCCTGGAAAGCGTCGTGGGACCCGACACGCTGATCGCATCGCTGTGCAACGGCATCACGAGCGAGCAGAAGATTGCCGAGCGCTTTGGCTGGGAGCACACCGTCCTTGGTATCTGCCAGGGCATGGACGCCGTATTCCTCAACGGGGAGCTCACCTATACCAATGCCGGCGAGATCCGCTTTGGTGCGGCAGCGGGCACCGACCCCGCAACCGTTATCGCCATCGACGAGCTCTACACGCGTTGCGGCATCGCCCATACCGTCGAGCACGACATCGCACATCGCATGTGGGCCAAACTCATGCTCAACGACGGCATCAACCAGACCTGTATGGCCTACGGCGGCACCTACGGAAGCGCTACGGAGCAGGGCTCCGAGCAGCTCCGCAGTTTTGTCTCCGCCATGCGCGAGACGCTTGCAGTCGCCAATGCCGAGGGCATCGAGCTCACCGAGGCAGACCTAACGCAGATGGTGCGTCTCATAAAAGGGCTCGATCCCGCCGGCATGCCCTCGATGGCGCAAGACCGCATCGCTCAACGCAGAACCGAGGTCGAGGAATTTGCGGGTGCCATCTGCCGCCTCGCGGCCAAACACGATATCCAGGCGCCGCAAAACGAGTGGCTCTATCGGCGCATCCGCGATATCGAGAAAAGCTGGTAGCGCCCGATTTGCCACGTCAACAGACTCAACAGTAAAGCCGCCGCAAGGAGCACTCCCCTTGCGGCGGCTTTCATCTTCATCTATAACCAGTAGTCGGCGTTCCGACGGTTAGAGCTGCGACTCCGGAGCCTCGTCCTCGTCATCGCGACAAAGGACCACGCCCGCGCTTCCCAGCAGCGCGGCCGCGATCAGCGCACCGACCACGATAGGAGCAGCCCCGCATGACCCCTGCATGCCCGCGACGAGCGCGGCGGTAGGGCCAAGACAGCCAAGCATCAATGCGACGGCGGCGACGGCGATATCTCGAGCGTTCACAAGACCACTTCCTCCACGAGAAAGACCTTTTTCTCATGAACTAGTGTGCCCCGCGCCCATATGCGCGGCGTACCGCCACGGTAAGGGCTCTGTTAACTCAAGCGCATACATAGAACGGGCGTCTTTACGTTGCCCAAAAGCTCGGTAAAGACGCCCGTCCGCCAAATATCTGTGATGCCGAAAAGATTACCAACCGGTGTAGTAGTCGGTGGTTCCGGCAGCGCAGCCGGAGTCATAGACCTTGCACTCACCCTTGGATCCGGTAAACGTGGAGCCCTGGGCCTTATCGCCCGCAGCAACAACGTAGTAGCCATCGGAATCGCGCCAAAAGCCCTCAGAATCCTGCGTCCACTCGCCCGTGCGGTGATGATAGAGCACATTGCTGCTGTAATAGGTCTCGCGGCGGCCGTTATAGTTATTGACGCCGCTCGAACGTGTCAGGCCCGAGCCGTTGGCGTAATACGCAGCGGACGCGTAAGACGAGCCGGAGCCGGCGTTGTAATACGAAGCCTGAGCGGCTTCAGCAGCCTCGGCTTCGGCGGCCGCAGCCTCGAGCGCCTCGCGCTTGGCATTCTCAAGCGTGGAGCGAAGCTCGTCGAGCTCGGTCGACTTGGCGTCGACCTCCCCCATCGTCAAAAGGTTACCCGCACCGTCGATGCAACCCTGCAACACGGCTCGCTCATCATCGGTGGCATAGTCGCCATACATGTTCATGATGATCTGCGCGCGCATCTCCAGGGAATCGCGCTTGGCCTCCATCGAGGCATTCCACTCCTGCATGGAACCATAGCCATCGCCGCGATAGTCGACGGGCTGTACCAGCGTCGCCTCGGACGGCGTAGACCCTACCGCATCGGACAGTGTTGCGGCGTGGGCATCAGTTGCGCCGGCGCCCGCCAAAAGTGCCACAGCCAGAGCGGCGGAAAGGGCGGCGGCTTTCGGTTTTCGTGAATCGATCCTCATGTAGCTGGAAACCTCCGTAGTGCGTTTTTGCTGCGTTTGAGCTGCGTGTGATTCGATCGCGCTGCATAGTACCCCGAGCACATCGCGACCTGCGGTTTTTCTCAAAAGGTGCACGTCAATTGCGTAAAACTCACATCCTCTCAACAGGAGTTTTCCACAACTCGCATGCATAAAGCGTCTCAAAAACCCTGTTTTGGCATGCTTCCTATGCAAAAAAGGCGCCTGTGCAAACATTGTTCGCACAGGCGCCTTGAGCAGGCATTTTATGCAGTTATACCTATCGAGTCGCAAGGGGTCCTTGCACAAGTCGCCTTACTCGTCCAGCGCGGCGAAGGCCTGCTTCAGATCCCAAATGATGTCCTCGGCGTTCTCGGTACCGATGGAAAGACGGATCGTGGAGGGCGTGATGTTCTGCTCGGCGAGCTCCTCGGCAGAGAGCTGGGAGTGCGTGGTGGTAGCCGGGTGCACGACGAGCGACTTGACGTCGGCCACGTTGGCGAGCAGCGAGAATACCTGCAGGTGATCGATGAACTTCCAAGCGGCCTCCTGGCCACCCTTAATCTCAAAGGTAAAGATCGAGGCGCCGCCGTTGGGGAAGTACTCCTTGTAGAGCTCATGATCGGGGTGCTCAGGCAGGCTCGGGTGGTTCACCTTGGCGACATGGCTGTCACCGGTCAGGAACTCAACGACCTTCTTGGTGTTCTCGACATGACGGTCGACACGCAGCGACAGGGTCTCGGTGCCCTGGAGCAGGACCCAGGCGTTAAACGGGCTGATGCAGGCGCCCTCGTCACGCAGCAGAATGGCGCGGACATAGGTTGCGAAGGCAGCGGGGCCGGCAGCCTCGGCAAACGAGACGCCATGGTAGGAGGGGTTGGGCTCGGCGATCTGGGCGTACTTGCCACTCGCCTTCCAATCGAAGTTACCGCCGTCGACGATCACACCGCCCAGCGAGGTGCCGTGGCCACCGATGAACTTGGTTGCGGAGTGAACGACGATGTTGGCACCATGCTCCAGCGGACGGAACAGGTACGGAGTGCCGAAAGTGTTGTCGACGACAACCGGCAGACCGTGCTTCTTGGCGATCTCGGAGATGGCATCGATGTTGGGGATGTCGGAGTTGGGATTGCCGAGCGTCTCGAGGTAGATGACCGTGGTGTTGTCCTTGATGGCGCCCTCGACCTCGTCCAGGTTATGAGCGTCGACAAACGTGGTCTCGACACCAAACTGGGAGAGGGTATGCTCCAGCAGGTTGTAGGAGCCACCGTAGATGGTCTTCTGGGCCACCACGTGGTCACCGGCCTGGGCGAGTGCCTGCAGGGTATAGGTGATAGCGGCAGCACCGGAAGCGACGGCGAGACCGGCCACGCCGCCCTCGAGCGCGGCGATGCGGTCCTCGAAGACGCCCTGGGTGGAGTTGGTCAGACGACCGTAGATGTTGCCGGCGTCGGCAAGGCCAAAGCGGTCGGCGGCGTGCTGGGCGTTGCGGAACACGTAGCTCGTGGTCTGATAGATAGGCACGGCGCGGGCATCGGATGCGGGATCGGCGCTCTCCTGGCCAACGTGCAGCTGCAGGGTATCGAAACCAAAGGTGTGCTCGGGGTTGTTGATGAACTGGCTCATGATGATCTCCTTGATCGAACGAAAATAAATAAGAGAGAAGTAAGTCGCTGTCTCCTGATCACGCCGACGGGCGCAAACAGGAGCCCGGCATTCGTCTTGGTAAGCAATTCATATGCGGATCTCCTTTCGCATCCCGGTTCCGTGGTCGGCTTAATTACCTACCGCCTTTGTGTGTTTTGAATAGTACGAGCATTGTTTCGCTCGGTCAATCACTTAAAAGCGCTAACCTGTTATCGGTTTTATAGATAGCAATCGAAAGGATGGCGTCGATGACCCTTCAGCAACTTCGTTTTCTGATCGCCGTAGCAGAGTCCGGCTCAATCAACGCCGCAGCTCAGCGCCTCTATACCGCTCAGTCCAACATCTCAAACGCCGTCAAAAGCCTAGAGCAGGAACTCCACTTGGAAATCTTTACGCGCTCCAGCCGCGGCGTCACGCTCACCAACGACGGCACCGAGCTTTTGGGCTATGCGCGCCAGGTCGTAGAGCAGGCCGACATGCTCGAGGCACGCTACGAGGACGGCGGCACCCCGCAAGCCCGCCTTGCCATCTCCGCCCAGCACTACGCCTTTTCGGTCGAGGCATTCGTCAACGTGGTCGAGCGCTGCCGCGACAGCAAGTTCGATTTCATCATGCGCGAGACCACCACATCGCAGATCATCGATGACGTCCGTGCGTTTCGCAGCGATATCGGCATTCTGTATCTGGATGACTTTAACGCCCGCGTTCTGCAGAAGGCCTTCGCCGATGCCCGCGCAAGCTTCCATCCCCTATTCGACGCGACGGTCCACGTCTTCGTTAGCGAGCGCCACCCGCTCGCACGTCGCCCGCAACTGTCCCTTGCCGACCTCACGCCCTATACGCGCTACAGCTTTGAGCAGGGAACCTCAAACTCCTTCTATTACGCCGAGGAACCTTTTAGCTATATCCCTTGCGACCGCAACATACGAATCTCAGACCGCGGAACACTTACTAACTTACTTATCACGTCGAACGGTTACACCCTGTCGACCGGTGTCCTCTCCAATGAAATGCAATGGGGCATGGCATCGATCCCGCTAGCAGACGCCCCAACGATGCACGTTGGCTACATCATGCACGACGAGCGCAAGCCCTCTCTCCTCTTGCAGCAATACCTCGACGAGCTCAACCGCATCATCCATGCCAACTAACAGTCGGAAGACGGGGTAGAAATCGTAGATTGCTGGCCCCCGGCGGGCATGGCGCTACAATGGTCACTCACATGAAATGCACTCAACGAAAGGAAGCCCGTGAAGGTCATCATCTACACCGACGGCTCGGCCCGATCAAATCCGGGACGCGGCGGCTACGGCGCCGTGCTCAAATACACCAACCCCGCCGGCAAGACCTTCACCTCCGAGCTTTCGCGCGGCTACGCCAAGACCACCAACAACCGCATGGAACTCATGGCGGTCATCGTGGCGCTCGAGGCGCTCAACCGCCCTTGCGAGGTCGAAGTCCATTCCGATTCGCAGTATGTCGTCAACGCCTTTAACAAGCACTGGATCGACGGCTGGAAAAAGCGCGGATGGAAAACCGCCAACAAGCAACCCGTCAAGAACCGCGACCTGTGGGAGCGCCTACTCACCGCCAAAAGCAAGCACAAGGTTGAGTTCATCTGGGTTAAGGGTCACGCCGGTCACGAGCTCAACGAGCGCTGCGATGAGCTCGCCACCACGGCGGCCGACGGCAGCAACCTCGATATCGACGCAGGCTTTAACGAGAGCGACCTGTAATAGCGTTTTCGCGCAGCTTTATATCCCCACGCGCTACACTCATCCTGTAGACCAAACAACGCAAGGGGGACGTATGCTGCGCATCGCGACCATCGGCACATCCATGATCACAGACGACTTTATCCAAGTCGTCAACGCCAACGACCAAGCCGCGTTTGTGGGCACGCTTTCACGCGATGCCAATCGCGGTGCCGCCTTTACCGCCGAGCGCGGTGGCGAGCGAAACTTTACTTCACTCGATGAGCTCGCGGCAGCTGCCGACGTCGACGCCGTCTATATCGGCAGCCCTAACGCGCTTCACTACGAGCAGGCCCTTGCCTGCATCGCCGGTGGCAAGCACGTCATCGTCGAGAAGCCCTTCTGCGCCACCGAAGCGCAGGCGCTGGAAGTCTTCCGCGCTGCCGAGGCAGCAGGTGTCGTGGCCCTCGAGGCCATGCGTCCCCTCCACGACCCCGCCTTCCACGCCATCGAGGACGCCCTGGGCGAGATCGCCCCCATCCGCCGCGCCTCATTGCGCTTTGGCAAATATTCCTCGCGCTACAACGAGATTCTCGCGGGACGCGCCACCAATATCTTCGACTGCCACATGGCATCGGGTTCCCTCATGGACATTGGCGTCTACACCGTCGAGCCCATGGTCGAGATTTTCGGCATGCCCTCCGGCCTTACGAGCATGGCTACTCTGCTCGACCCCGCCACGCGACAGCTCACGCACGGCCCCATCGACGGCTGCGGTTCCATCCTCGCCAGCTACGGCGGTGGCCGTATCTCCGTCGAGCTCGCGCACTCCAAAATAACGAATGACCTGCTGCCCTCGCAGATCGAAGGCGAGCGTGGCACTATCCAGATCGACCATCTGTCCACGCCCCGCAACGTCCGCATCGACTATCGCGGCGATGTCGTACGCGGCTCAGCGACCGAGGCACCGCGCGAACAGGGCGACAACGGCCGCGTGCTCGACCTGCCCAAATCGAGCAACACTATGGAATACGAACTCACAGACTTTATCACCGCCATCGGCGGCATCGATAACGTTAAGGAAGAGATTTGGGAGACCCCGGCGGGACGTCACGAACTTGGCCACTACCGCGATGTCACGCTCGTCTCATTGCGCATCATGGATGCCGTGCGCCAGCAGGCCGGCATTACCTTCCCGTCCGACGCAGGCAAGCAGGCCTAGCGATGGGCTTCTTCGATGCGTTCTTCTCCAGCGTCACCGGCGGCAGTCGAGAGCCTCAAAAACCATCAAACATTGAGCTCGAGTTGCGCCGCAGGCTTACTGTGCTCGCAAGCGACGAGGCCACTCAAGACACTCCCCTGCGCTATTTCCTGCGCTGGGCGGGGCAAGTCCAGGGCGTTGGTTTTCGCTTTACCAACACCAACCTCGCGCAGGCACGCGCACTCACCGGCTGGGTGCGCAACATGGAAGACGGCTCGGTCGAGATGGAGATACAGGGAGCTCCGGCAAACATCCTATCTCATCTCGAGGCGCTTCATGCCTCCTACGAGCGCATGGGAACGCGTTTTCGCCTCGTAGAAGCCCGGGCCCAAGCCCCACTTGCCAATGAAGACAGTTTCATTCCTCGTTATTAGTATTGTGTGCTAAATACGGTATCATTTACCTACGACCGTTGATAGAAAAGAGGCGAGGCGCATGGCGGTGCAAAGAAGGAATACCAGGCAGCGAAAGCTGGTTCTTGACGCCGTGCGCCAAAGCTACAGCCATCCCACCGCCGACGAAATCTACAACGTCGTGCGCGCACAGGATGACAAAATCAGCCGCGGTACGGTCTACCGCAATCTCAATCTCTTGGCCGACGCCGGCGAGATTCTCTCCATCAAGACACCAGGCGGCAGCCGCTTCGATCGCACGATCGAGCCGCATGCGCATATCATCTGCACCTCATGCAGCCGCGTCATCGACGTACCGCTCCCCTTCGATGCCCAGCTCGATGCCAAGGCGTCCGAGCAAATCGGCTGGAACGTCACCTCGCACTACACCATCTTCGAGGGCCTCTGCCCCAACTGTAGGTAGATTTTGGGACATGCCTACTCGGCAAGCAGGCGATGCAGTTCCTCTTCGACCGTGCGCACGTAACGGACGCGGTCGTTGATGCCACGCATAGAGGGATTGCAGCTCTTCATTAGATAGGGATGGCCCACTACGTTGAGCATGTCGCGGTCGTTTTCGTTATCGCCAAACGCCATCATCTCATCGGGCGAAATACCCAGGGCACGACCGTAATCGGCAAGCGCGGAGCCCTTGCCCGAACCGAAACCGATAAAGTCCGTCCATTCGGTTCCCGACGTCATCACGTCGACACGGTCGCTAAAGCGACGCTCGAAATACTCCAGGGCCGCCGGCTGATCCACCTCGGGCGTCTGGAAGGCAATCTTAATGACGTCCTCGTCGATGTCCTCGGGGCGGTCGACCACCGCCACATCGCAGTGGACCTCATAACGCAGGTGGTCAACAAACGCATCGTTGCTGCTCATGGTGTAGAGGTGCCCCTCACACGAAAGGGTCACGTCGGCATGGGGATACGCAACCACGGCATTCGCGATATCCATAGCAAGGCTGCGCTCCATGGAACGCTTGACAACGGCACGTCCCTCGCTCATCACCAGGGCTCCGTTTTCGCATACATAGGCGAGCTCATCGGCCACCGGGGCAAACAGATAGCGCAAACTCGCATATTGACGGCCGCTCGCCGGCATAAACACGATACCGTGACGATGCAGCTCATCGATAAGCTCAAAGGCCTCGGAACGCGGCTCGCGCTCCCCCGGATGCAGCAACGTGCCGTCCAAATCGCATGCAATCAGCTTGATTCCCTCAAGACCCATATGCTTTCCCCCAAAGCCTCTTATCAACAGCAAGACGGACTTTGATTGGTCGCCCCTCAAAGCCCGTCTTGCGCATACGCGCACTTAGCCGCGCGTCTTTTTTACGATGGCAAAGTCGGGAGCTATGCTCACGACGACCTCCGCCGCACTCGACGCAAAGCGCCGGTCCGCATCGAGTTCACGGGTAACCACCGAGAGCCGAACACCCTCGACACCCCGAAGCATGCGGCCCAAAACAGGCTGCACCGGCGTATACATGCGCACGGTATGCTCGTCCGAGTCGCCCCGGAAGAACGGCGCATGCATGTTGCCGATCTCCCAGCACGCATGCGCGAGTGCAATCGGATCCATGCGGTCGACTTCGACCAAATAGACCTCGGCGCTGCGCAGGCGCACGACAACCGCCACGGGCACCCTGCCCGAACGGTCAATGGCGAGCACGTCGCCATCGGCAAGACGACCGCCGTCGGCAGTATCCAACCGAACATCGATCGTGCGCCCCAGCTCCGTCACGCCCACAAACGCGCATGCATCAGCCTGGTCCCAATCGAGCAGTAGCTCGTCAACTTCAAAGACACCGCCCAGCTCCCGGCGAAGCAGGAGTTCATAGGACGGATCGTTGAGATTTCCCAAGCATGTCGTCGAAACCAAGCGTTCAGGCATACTCTAGCCCTCGACCTCGACGAGCTCGATATCAAAGTTGAGGTCCTTGCCGGCCAGCTCGTGGTTGGCGTCGAGCGTCACGGCCTCGGGCGTTACGTCGATGACCACGGCGGGGACGGGCATACCGCTCGGCGTGGACAGGAAGAGCTTCATGCCCTTCTCGATCTGCTCGATGTTGGGAACCTGTTCGGCCGGGAAGGTCAGGACCATCTCGGGATTGTGCTCGCCGTAGGCATCGGCAGCGGGAATGTGCACGGTCTTCTTCTCGCCCACCTGCATGTCGACAACAGCGGCGTCGAAGCCCTTGATCATCTGACCGGCGCCGCAGGTGAACTCCAGCGGCTCGCCGCGATCGTAAGAGCTATCGAACTGCGTGCCGTCGTCGAGCGTGCCACGATAATGGGTCTTGACCTTCTTGCCCTGGTTGGACATGGTAACCTCCGTGATAAGGGCGGCGCACAACGCGGGCCGCCATGAACATATGGCGCTAACTATACCCTAGTCATACAATTCAAAGACAGTTTGCAAAGAAACGCTGCAACCGGAGGAACCATGGCATATCCCGTATTTGACCTACACTGCGACACCGCTGACCGCATCGGCTGGGCCACGCTCGATCTCGACCTGCGCTTTACCGCCGGTACCGACGGTTATTTCCCCGGCGACGAAACGCATCCGCAAGATTTCGACCTCATCGAGGGCAACGCCTGCGCCATCTCGCTCGCAAAGATCGGCAACACGCCGTGGGCACAGTGCTTCGCCACGTTTGTCCCCGACGAGATTCCCACCGCCCACGCCGCGCGCTTCCAGGCGCAGATCATGGCGCACATGAGCGGCCAGGCCATGCTTAACCACGACCGCATGGTCAACGTACGCAGCGCGGCAGACATTCACCCTGCGCTCAAAGACGGCAAGGTCGCCTGCATCCACACCATCGAAAACGCCACGTTCTTTGCCGAGGACCCCGCGCTGATCGAGGTACTCAAGAGCCTGGGCGTACTCATGTCATCACTCAGCTGGAACGCGCAGGGGCCGCTCGCGAGCGGCCACGACACCCACGCCGGCCTCACCGCTGCCGGCATCGAGGCCCTTACGCAGATGGAGCACGCCGGCATGGTGCTCGACGTCTCCCACCTCAACGATGAGTGCTTTGACGAGGTTGTCGCCCACGCCACGCGCCCCTTCGTCGCCAGCCACTCCAACTCCCGTACCGTCTGCAGAGTCAAGCGCAACCTCACCGACGACCAGTTCCGCACCATTCGCGACATGGGCGGTATCGTCGGCCTCAACTACTGCAGCGAGTTCCTTTCCAACGACGCAACCAAAAAGACCGCCGCAGACGTCACCTTCGACCAGCTAGCGGCACATATCGAGCACTGGCTCGACCTGGGCGGCGAGGACGTCATCGCACTCGGTGGCGACTGGGACGGCGCCACGGTGCCCGCCTTCCTCTCCGATGCCAGCATGATGCCCGAGTTCCAGAACATGCTCTCCAAGCACTTTGGCAAGACCGTGATGCAAAAGCTCTGCAGCGACAACGCGCTTGCCTTCTTTGAGCGTTATTAATTTCACATCCCTTGAGCGGGCCGGCATGCCGAACGGTCGACATGCCGGCCCGTCCCCAATCCAAAGGACCGCTTTTGACGCAGCAGTTTACGATTTCCGCATCCCGACCGGATGGGACGCCCATCCCCGTCGTCGTTACCAAAAAGTGCGTCAAGAACTTCAACCTACGCGTCACTTCGAGCGGTGAGGTCCACGCCAGCGCACCGCTCGGCGCCACCCGCGAGCGTATCGAAGCGTTTGTGAAGCGCAACAGCGCCTGGATTACCAGCCGACTTGCCCAGCGCGAGCAGCGTCAGGCGACGGCACGAGAGCCGCTCAGCCCCTCGTCCATCATTGCACTTTGGGGCAAGCCCATCACGGTACAGGATGCACTCGATCACAACTTTGCATCACCCGCACCGCGACCCAAACAGGCCACCTTCGCAAGTTTTATGGGTACCGATGAATCGGACGAAGGCCCACAGGCCAAGCGGCACGCAATCCTCGACGGCCTAACGTCCGATGAGCTCCAAGCCCATATCGACCAGCTCTGTGCAACCGAGGTCACCACGGCGCTGTACGATATGGTGCACGCGTACGAAATCGCAATGGGCGTCACCGTGGCCCGCGTCTCCGTGCGCAGCATGAAAACGCGCTGGGGATCATGCACGCCCAAGACCGGCGCCATTCGCATCGCACGCGAACTTGCCGCCTATCCCATCGAATGCCTCGACATGGTTGTCGCCCACGAGCTCGTCCACTTGCTCGAGCCAAGCCACAATCAGCGATTCCACGCCCTGCTCGACACGTACTGTCCCAACAATAAAGCTCTGTCGCAGCGGCTCAAGCAGCCACCCATAGAGTCGTATTAGAACCGGTTAGCGCACGCGCTCGATCTCGACGCCGCAGCTTGCCAGGGGCAGGCCAACAGGAGCCCACGGCTTATCGAGCTTTATGCGCACACCAAGCAGCGAGGGATAACGGCGCAGCAGCATCTGGGCTGTCCCCTCGGCTGCCGCCTCGATGAGCTTAAACGTATGCTCGCGCAGATAGCCATCGACATCGTGGCACACCGAGCCGTAGTCAATCGAGGCGTCCAGGTTATCGTGCTCCCCCGCCGCGCGCAGGTCGGCATAGAGCACCAGAGAAACGATGAACTTCTGACCCAGCGCGTTCTCCTCGGGATACACGCCATGGTTGGCAAAAACCTCAAGGCCGTCAATGACAATACGATCGGCATGGCGCAGATCGTCATAGCTCACGTGAGGCACCGCCGTTGCGGTGGATATTTCGCCCCTTCCACGGCGGGCGAGCTCAGCACCTTCAGTCTTGGTTGCATTCTCGGGCAGTTTTTTGTTACTCAACGCGATCGTCTCCTTCGTTTAGAACCCCGACCGCGCAAACTAACTACACGCGAATCGACAGGTTCTTTTTATCATCGCTCCAGTTGCAAGCATTGCGCGCGGGGCATGCAAAGCAGGCGCGCGACGCTTTGTCGGCTGCATAGAGCAGACGCTCAAGCGGTTGGCTGTTCACGCGCAGCTTTCGATGGCCCAGAATGGCCGTCTTAATGGCTGCGGCATCGGCCGGCTCAAACGCCACGTCATCGGGCATGCCGCCGAGAATCGCATCAGCGACGCGTTCGCTTGCAACATCATGGGATATACCCGATTCATACTGTTCATCTTTGCCGATATCGTGAAGAAGTGCCGTGGCGTAGATGACCTCGCGGTCAAATTCGAGCTGCTCCTCGAGATTCTTGATCCACATAATGCGAGCGACATCGAGCAGATGGTCAATACCGTGGCGGCAGAAGATGCGCCCCGATTCCAACTGTACGATGTTGCCCAGGTGCCGCCGGAACAGCCCGTTGGCACAAATGTAATCAATGCGAGGCATGGCACCAAAGGGGGCCAGGCCCGAAGACATAAAGCCGCGACGCGACGTCCCCTCATCGGTCTTCGATGTAAAGTCGTTGACGACTCTCATGGTTAGCGGCCCAGCATCCTAAAGAAACGCTCCTCGAGCGCGGGATCGGTCTCAAAGACGCCGCGGCGAGCAAGCGTCACGGTCTTGGTGCCGGGCTTTTGCACGCCACGCATCGTCATGCACATATGCTCGGCCTCCATCAACACAATCGCTCCCTGGGGAGCGAGATAATCCATGAGGGCATCGGCAACCTGTGTGCACAGTTGCTCCTGCAGCTGAAGACGGCGGGCATAAACCTCAACCGTGCGGGCGAGCTTGGAAAGCCCAGCCACCCGACCGTTAGGGATATAACCAATGGCGGCCTTGCCATAAAACGGCAGCAGATGATGTTCGCACAGCGAGTAGAACGTAATGTCGCGCTCGATAACCAAATCGTTCGAAGCGACGGTAAAGGTTTTGGACAGATGCTCCTCGGCACTCTGGTCCATGCCGCCGGCGATCTCACCATACATACGGGCAACGCGCGCCGGGGTCTCCAGCAGGCCCTCACGAGTTGGGTCCTCGCCTATGCCCTCAAGCAACAGCTTAATGGCGGCCTCGACTTTTTCCTGATCGACCATCTGGGCCTCACTTTTCCGATTTCACGTTCGCGCTATGGTACCACGCCCTCCGGCATCGACCACAAGCTACATAGTATGGGTCGAATAGACCGGATCATCACGCCAAAGTTCAACCGCATCACAAAGCGCAACGCCCTCGCGCTCAGCACGGGCGCGCGTAGCGTTCATATCGATCACGCGCTGGTTGCTCGAGCCCCTAAAGCGCAACGAGATATCGTGCAGATCTTGAACAAACGGGCCGTCCACCAACATGTCAAGGCAGGCAAGAATGCGATCCGTCACCTCGGTATGATGACGACCGCCCGGCATAAGCTCCTCGAGCACGTCACCGGTAAAGCACCAAATGGTCTTCCCCGACTCCACGGGATAAGCCTCACGAACACGCTCGACAAACTCAACGAGTCCCGCCTGATTCTCAGGTTCCATAGGCTCGCCGCCCAAAATCGTCAGACCATCGATAAAGGGATGGTCGAGGCTCTCAATAATCTTGTCCTCGACGGTGCGATCAAACGACTCGCCCGCAGCAAAGTCCCACGCAACAGAGTTAAAGCAGTTCTTGCACCCACGACGGCACCCACTCACAAACAGAGAAGTACGAACGCCTTCCCCATCAGCAATGTCGAAATACTTAATGTTCGCGTAGTTCATAGGTAACTCTCCCGGGAGGCCGGGACATATCATCCCGTCCTCAAACATTCTCGGCCTGCGGCCTGCGAAACTGCGGGCGGGACGATATGTCCCGGCCTCATGCAAAGGGTAACTCAATGAACGAAGCGAACATCGAGCATAGGGTTCGAGGTCCAATAAAAACTGGGTTGCGGCTCAACCACCATCGCAAGTAAATCGCAGCTGCAACTCGAATTATTTCCGCTAAGAACTTCGAGAAGTGAGCAGACCGCGCACTGCATCTCAGCTACATCGACCTGGCTGAACCGAGAGGGCCGCTTGGGCTTTTGCTCGATATGAGTTCCGCACGCAAAGAAGGCCACTTAATGTGGCCTTCGTCTTGCGCAGGACTGTCCGAAATAGCGAGCAAATGCCCAAGCGGCCCTCTCGGTTCAGCCCGGGATGGATATTAGAGATGCAGCACGCGGTCGCGGATCTCCTCGGTTCGACCCTGATTCCAGAATTGGGTACCGATGTAGCCGCACGTACGACGGGCGACGTTCATCTTCTCCTGGTCGCGGTTACCGCAGTTGGGGCACTCCCACACCAGCTTGCCGTCGTCCTCGACAATGCGGATCTCGCCATCGTAGCCGCACACCTGGCAATAATCGCTCTTGGTGTTGAGCTCGGCGTACATGATGTTGTCATAGATGTACTGCATCACGCGAATGACGGCCTTGAGGTTGTCCTGCATGTTGGGAACCTCGACGTAGGAGATGGCACCGCCCG
>CABQHZ010000023.1 GCA_902464175.1 uncultured Collinsella sp.
CGTTTCCAAGTGAGAGGGAGACAACATGAGCGATATTTTGGACGTCTACGGTCGCGAGGTGCTCGACAGCCGCGGCAACCCCACCGTCGAGGTCGAGGTCGTGCTCGAGGACGGCAGCTTCGGCCGCGCGATGGTGCCTTCGGGCGCTTCGACCGGCGCCTTTGAGGCATGCGAGCTGCGCGACGGCGACAAGGGTCGCTACCTGGGCAAGGGCGTCTCGCAGGCCGTCGAGCACGTCAACAACGAGTGCGCCGATGCCGTCGTGGGCCTCGATGCCTTCGATCAGCGCGCCGTCGATGCCGCGCTGATCGCCGCGGACGGTACCCCCAACAAGACCAAGCTCGGCGCCAATGCCATCCTGGGCGTGTCGCTGGCCGTCGCCCGCGCCGCTGCCGAGTCGGCGGGTCTTTCACTGTACCAGTACCTGGGCGGCGTCAACGCCCACTTGCTGCCCACGCCCATGATGAACATCCTCAACGGCGGCGTGCATGCCGACAACAACGTCGACTTCCAGGAGTTCATGATCATGCCGGTGGGTGCCCCGAGCTTTGCCGAGGGCCTGCGTTGGTGCGCCGAGGTCTACCACACCCTCAAGGGCGTGCTGCACGAGGCAGGCCTGGGCGGCGGCGTGGGCGACGAGGGTGGCTTTGCCCCCAACCTCAAGACCAATGCCGAGCCGTTCGAGTACATCACCAAGGCCGTGGAGAAGGCCGGCTTTAAGCCCGGCGTCGACTTCATGTACGCCATGGATCCGGCCTCGACCGAGTTCTACAACGCCGAGACCGGCATGTACGAGCTCAAGGGCGAGGGCGTTGAGTACACGAGCGCCCAGATGGTCGATTACTGGGAGAAGCTCGTCGACACCTATCCCATCATCTCCATCGAGGACGGCATGGCCGAGGAGGACTGGGACGGCTGGGTCGAGCTGACCCGCCGCATTGGCAACAAGGTGCAGCTGGTGGGCGACGACCTGTTCGTCACCAACACCGAGCGCCTCAAGAAGGGCATCGAGCTGGGTGCCGCCAACGCGATCCTGGTCAAGGTCAACCAGATCGGCACGCTCACCGAGTCGCTCGAGGCCATCGAGACCGCCAAGGAGGCCGGTTACGCCTGCATCGTGAGCCACCGCTCCGGCGAGACCGAGGACTCCACGATCGCCGACCTGGTCGTGGGCGTCAACGCCGGCCAGATCAAGTCGGGCGCCCCGTGCCGTAGCGACCGCATCGCCAAGTACAATCAGCTCATCCGTATCGAGGACGAGCTCGAGGGCAGTGCGCGCTACGCCGGCAAGGCCGCGTTCTACAACATTCGCTAAACAAGTGGTGCTCGCGGGGGCGGGGTTGACTCGGCTCCGCTCCGCTTCTGATGGCCGCCATTGGGCGCTGGGCCATACGGCTCAGCGCCTTTTTTATGTCGAGCAAAGGCTGGCGAAGGTGGTGCGGGCGCTCGTGCTATAACTAAAGGACTTAGCGCAAACAAACCTCAACCGCACAAGGCGCACATGGATCAGATTTACGACAACAGGTACTATTCCGCCGGTTCGCGTGAGCCGTCGTCTCGCCGCGCGCATACGGTGCGGCTCGGCGGGCCCGATTATACGGGTGCTGCCCGTCCCACGCATCGCACGGCGGGCACCTCGCACTCCCATGCTCAAACGAATATGTCGACGCATCGCCCGGACCGTCCGTCGCGCGCGACGTACGAATCGCGCCCGTCTGCTCAAGCGCACGACAAGTCGACCAGGCCCTCGAGCCGTCTTTCGGGCTCGGACTTCATGCACTACGCCAACGACAACGCGGTGGTTAAGGCAATCTACGACTTTACCCATGGGCCCCAGCGTGGGCTGTTTATTGGTATCGTCGTTGCCTTGGTGCTCGTGAGCTTGTATTTTCCCGTGCGCGATCTGTATGTGGCCAAGCGCTCGAGCGACATCTTGGCCAAGCAGGTCGAGATTCGCCAGCAGTACAACGACGAGCTGCAGAAAAGCGTCGACAAACTGCTCTCGGAGGAGGGCATCAAGGACGCGGCGACCGAGGACCTGGGGCTGGTAATGCCCGGCGAGACCAAGATTGACGTGCTGGGCCTGGACGACGGTTCTGATTCGTCTTCGAGCAAGAAGTCGTCGAACGCCAAGAAGGCCAGCGAAGTTGCCAAGGAAATCGAAGAGGTCGGCAAGGACGCGCCGTGGTACATTCAGACGCTCGATATGCTGTTTGGGTTTAACGGCGTCGAGGGCCAGACGGTCGTGTCCAACGGCAAATAGCGCCCGGAGGGGAGCCCGCAATGGCAGATTGCAAACGATCTAAGGTGGCGGCGATCGACCTGGGAACGGTGTCGTCGCGACTGGTGCTGGCGCAGGTCGAGGCCGGGGCGATCGTGGAATCGTCCAAGCATACCGAGATTACCGATCTGGGCGAGGGCGTCGACGCGACGGGCCGCTTTTGCGAGGCGGCGGTCGAGCGCGTGCTTGCCGCATGCCGCATGTTTGTGGACGAGGCGCGTGCCTTTGGGGCCGTGTGCATCTGCACCACGTGCACGAGTGCCGCGCGCGATGCGTCCAATGCCGCCCTGCTGCTGGACGGCCTGCGCGAGCTGGGTCTCGAACCGCAGGTGATTCCGGGCGAGGTCGAGGCACGCCTGACATTTTTTGGCGTGGCGCACGACTTTGCAGGCGAGCGCATCATTGTTGCCGATTCGGGCGGCGGATCCACGGAGCTCGCGACGGGCGTCTATGCGCCGGAGCGTGGGGTCTTTGCGCTGGAGGGCACGCGTTCGCTGGACATTGGCTGCCGTCGTGTGACGGAGCGGTTTTTCTCGGTGCTGCCACCTGCGGACGGCGAGCTTGCTGCCGCCGCCAACTGGGCGGGCGAGCAGTTCGCTGCCTATTTTGAGAGTCTGCCTGTCGACTTTGAGCGCGCCGAGCGCTTGGTCGCGGTGGGTGGCACCGTCACCACGCTCGTGGCGCTCGTTCATGAGCTGGAACCGTACGATTCGAGCTTTGTGCACCTGCGCGAGCTTTCGCTGGATCAGGTTTCGGCCGCCATCGAGCGCATGTCCACGCTGGACGTGGAGGGCATCGCCGCGTTGCCAGGCGTGCAGCCCAAACGCGCGGGCGTGATCCTGGCCGGTGCCGTGGTGATTCGCGAGCTCATGCGTGCCGGTGGCTACGAGACGCTCACCGTAAGCGAGAACAGCCTACTCGCCGGCATGGCCGCCACCATCAACGAGGTTCTCGACGGCGCGACCTCCACCATCGCCTGGACCCCGAGCCTGAGCACCCTCCAATAAGTTGCGGTGAAATACGGACTAAAATCGCCCTTTCGGGCCCCAAACAGTCCCTATTCCACCGCAACTTAGAGGCTTGACGGCGTCCGAAAGAAACGAGCCCGCATCCCAAAGGGACACGGGCCCGTAAAAGCCAAATGGTAGGGGCGGTGGGACGTCCGCGCATTTGCTGCGCAAATACGCACCGGCTTCGGCCGCCTGTCGGCGTCCTCGCCGGCTCGCTACGGACGCTGCGCGTCCGCTTGACGCTCGCCCCCTCGCGGGTTCGAGCCCCACCGGCATCCAAAAGAAACGAGCCCGCATCCCTAGGGGACACGGGCTCGTAAACAATACGTGGTAGGGGCGGTGGGACTCGAACCCACAATCCTTGCGGCGAGAGATTTTAAGTCTCCTGCGTATGCCAATTCCGCCACGCCCCCGTGAGACTAGAAGTCTAGCACAAGCCGCCCGTTATGCGTTGACAGCCATCGAGTGCTGGCCCGACTTTTCCAAGTACTCGGCAAACTTGGCTTCGTCGCCCTTGTTCTTGTACTGCAGGGCCAACAGGTACTCCAAGCGGCAACTCTTAACCTTATCGTCGCCGGCCTCTTCGAGCATGCGCTCCAGCTCGGGAATGTCGTTGTGGCGCTTCAGGATCATCGTGTCGTACATCAGCTGGCATTCGTGCGCGACTGCCTCGGCCTGACCACCCTCAAAGCCCTTGATCTCGTGCAGGAGCTCCTTGGACTTTTTGCGGTCCTCCTGGCCAACGTAGTAGTTAAAGGCTTTAATCACCAGGTCGACGCGCTGCATCTTGGGCAGGTTGAGCCCCAGCAACAGGTCGAACATCTCGTCGGCGCGCTTGTGGTCCTCGCGCAGCAGATAGGAGTTTAGACGCAGGTAGTCGCGGTTGTAGCGCGGGTACAGCATGCTGGTGAGTTTGCCGTCGAGCAAACGATCGAACTCGGCCCACTGTTTGGCGGCCATCAACTGTTGCAGGCGTTTAAACGTGGTACGTTTTTTGACGCTAAAGAATACCGACACGGCGATACAGATGATGACGACGGCGGTCCAGAGGGTGCGGGAATCGGGCATATTGGGGTCCTTAGTCACTCATAAAGCGAGCGGTATGACAACACGTACTGGATGTATTATACGCAGCGCGCAAGCAAACTGGCATAAAAGCTCATCGAGGCTGAGTGCCATCGCTCGCTGCGGTACACTTACCTAAAGTAAACCATGAAGGGAGACATTACCTATGAAGAAGATCGTTTTGGCTTGCGGTGCTGGCGCTGCCACTTCCACGCTCGTTGCCCAGAAGGTCGCCACCATGCTCGACGCCAACGGTTACGCCGACAAGTACGAGATCGTGCAGTGCGCCATCTCCGAGGCCAAGGACGCTTGCGACGAGGGCGCCGACCTGCTGATCGCCACCACCGTTGCCCCCGAGGGCCTCACCTGCCCGTACGTGAGCGGCGTGCCCTTCATGACCGGCATGAACCGCGTCGCTGCCGAGAAGGCCGTCCTCGACGTCATGGCTCAGTAGGCGCTGACTGTATGAGTGAGCAGAACGCCAATCCGGTCGAGCTCTTTGGCATGCGCGTTGCCCATGTGGGCATTAACGCCACCGACCCGGCCGATGCCTTGGAGATCGCGGAGCTGTTCTCGACGATGATGGGCCTGCCCGTTATCGAGACCCCGGTTTCGTACTTTAACGATTCGCTGATCGAGGTCATGAAGCAGAACGGTCGTGGCACCAAGGGCCACATCGGCTTTGCCGTCAACGACATCGATGCGGCCGAGAAGTGGTTTGCCGAGCGCGGGCTCGAGGTCAACGAGGAGTCGCGCGTGCTGCTGCCCGACGGCGGCACCAAGCTCGTGTACTTTAAGCGCGAGTTCGCCGGCTTCGCCGTGCACCTGTGCCGCGAGTAGCGCACAGGCTGTCATAGCTAACGAAAAATGGGGTAAGGCGCGTGGCCTTGCCCCATTTTTAATGCCGAGAGGGTGACTGACGGGCTGCCGTAAATCGAAGGTGAATGAATTTCCGCGAAGTGAACGAGTGAAATCGAACCCCTGGAGCATCGACACTTTGGAGGCACCGTTTCCTGCGGTTTTGTCAGGTATTTCCTGCGGTTTTGGTGCCAAAAAGTGCGGATGCTTCGGGGGTCCAAAATAGGTCGTTCACTTCGCGGAAAAGCATTCACCTTCGATTCGTGAGAGACGCCCCTACCGCAGCAGGCGAATCGTAAAGCGGCTGCCGACGCCCTCGACTGAGGTCACACCAATGACACCGCCATGGCTATCGACGATCCACTTGGCAATGGCAAGCCCCAGACCCGAGCCCTGCGCGCCGGCATCGCGTGCGTTGTCGGCGCGATAGAACCGTTCAAACGCGTGAGCTGCGGATTCCTGGTTCATGCCGATGCCCTCGTCCTCAACACTTATGTCGATCGTGCCCGCTCCTGCATCCGGCGCTACGCCAAATGTGACGGTCGTTCCCGTGTCCGAGTACTTGGCGGCGTTTTGCACGATTACGCGCAGAGCCTGCTTCACGAGCGCCACGTCGACGGGCGCGTCGCAGCGCGGGTCGTGGATAAGCGTAGCGTCAAAGGCCAGCCGATACGTGTGCCCGGCATCGATCATCTGTGATTCTTCGCAAACCTCGCCGACCAGTGCAGCCAGGTTGGTATTCACGCGCCGCAGCACGGTGCGCCCGGCATCGCCGCGTGCCAAAAACAGCAGCTGCTCCACGAGCTCTTGCATGTGCTCGCTTTCGGCCTTGAGGGACGCGATGGATTCTTCCAGCACGTCCGGGTCGTCTTTCCCCCAGCGGTCGAGCATGTTTACGTAGCCCTGAATCACTGCGATGGGCGTGCGCAGCTCGTGGCTTGCATCGTTGACAAAGCGCATCTGCTGCAGTTTGGCCTCTTGCATCTGGCGCAGCAGGCGGTTGAGTGCGACCTCGATGCTCGCCAAGTCGGCATCGCCGGTGGTGACGCTCGGCGAGTCGACACTTGCGCGCTCGATGGCCTGCTCCAGTGTTTCCATCTTGCCGCCGGAGAGCTGCATGCGGCTGAGCTCGTCAACGCGCAGGGCCAGGTCGTTGAGCGGCGCCATAGTGCGGCGCACGCGGCGGGCGCCGCCGAGCATGTTGAGCACGCTGATAACCTGCCAGCCCGCAACGACAAGGTAGAGGGGCCATAGCGTGACGAGGTCCTGTGCGAGGGGGAAGGTCTTGGTGCTACGCGCAAGCTCGACGGTATAGGTGAGCGTTGTCAGATCCCAGCCACGTGCGGGCGTCAGCGACATGCTGCGAACGGCGGCGCCGGGGACCCATTCCGCGGTAAACGCACCATCGGGCAACGTCTGGTTGTAGTCATAGACGAGGATCGCCGCCGCAACAAGCAGCAGCAACAGATTCAGCCAGACGTAGCTCACCAAGCGGCGCCACATATAGCTCCAGTTGATGGCGCGGGCGATGGAGGTGACGCGCTTAGCCTCGTCGTTACGCGCGACAGACATAGCCCACCCCGCGCACGGTCTGGATGATGCGGGCGCCGCCGGCGTCTTCGATCTTGGCGCGCAGGTGCGCGATGTGCACGTCGACGTTGTTGGTGTCGCCCACGTATTCGTAGCCCAGCGCCTCGTGCGCAATGCGCTCGCGCGTGAGCACGGTGCCGGCATGTGCCATAAGCAGGGCGAGGACATCGAACTCGCGAGCGGTCAGCGCGATGGGCGAGCCGCCGACCGTGACTTCGCGGCGGTCGGGGTCGAGCGCAACCGAGCCCACGGTGAGCGCAGCGGGAGAGGGCATGGCAGAGGCTTGGGTCGAGGCGCTGACCGGGGGCGCCGCAGCGGCGTTGCCGCCCGCGCCGCCCGCCGTGCCCGCCCCGGCACCGGTGCCGACCGCGCCCGAAGCCGCCCGCACGGCCTCAGCGCGCTTCAACGCCACGCGGATCCGTGCGAACAGCTCCTCGATCGCAAACGGCTTGGTCAGGTAATCGTCGGCGCCGGCATCGAGCCCGGCCACCTTGTCCATCACGGCATCGCGCGCGGTGACCATAATCACCGGCACATCCTTGTGCTTGCGGACACGCCGCAGGACCTCCATGCCGTTGAGCTGCGGCAACAGCACATCGAGCAGGATCAGATCGTAGTCGCGCTCCAGCGCTAGGTCAACGGCGGTGCGGCCATCGGCGGCGTGCTCCACCTGGTAGCCCTCGTGCTCCAGCTCGAGCGTCACAAAGCGGGCGATTTTCTCCTCGTCCTCTACGATCAGGATTCGTGCCATACGTGCCCCCGTCTGCGATTACTTGTCGTCGTTCAGATTTTGCTTGATGTCGTCCGCGGCATTGGCAGCGCTATCCATAAGGTTGTTGATGCTGCCGGGCACGTCGCCGTCGCTGTCGATGCGGTAGCGCATGCCAAAGAACAGGCCAAGCAGCATCAGCCAAATCGTGGCGCCCCAGGCAAACAGCGCGACGATGGGAATCAGGATGGGGATGTTGAGGATGATCGCATCGCGGCGCGTGGCGATAAGCTTGGTGTCCAGGCTCAGGCGGAAGAGCTTTTTGAGGTACTCCCACACGCTGTCCATCTTCTTGGAAAAGTCGGTCTTTTCACTCGACTTTTCGTAGGCGGCCTGTGCGGCGACCATCTCGGCCGAGGGCTCATCGACTGGCGCGGACTCGGTGGCGGCATGCGCCGACGTGGTCTGGGTCTTGCCCTGCGACTCGAGCCAAATGATGGCATCCAAAACGTTGCCGTCGGCAGCGTCGAGCGCCGCCTTGGCATCGGTGTAACTCACGTTGCACTTGGTGCGGATGGTTTCAACTTTTTCGAGGTCGTCCATGACCTGTCCTTTCGTTCGATGGGCGCGACGCCGGGCGATCTGCCCGGGCGCGAGCGTTGCGTTCGGCGGCCTGCGTTGCGCGGCGCCGCCCCGCCCTTGGTCGAACTCTATAGTGCAGGTTATAGATTAAGCGATTCTTGAGCCAAGATTAATGTTGGATGAGTTTTTGGGTGGCAGTGGGAAAAGTATTAGACCTCGATAGCGGGAGATGGGGTGCCGGTACAAAACGGCGTCAAGGGTTGGTCGAGCAGGCGGTTTTCAGGCGACTGGGACATGGCGGGCGGTCGATCGCCTATACTGGTTGGGCTCAACTGGAGAGGTGATAACTAGTTATGAAATCAATCAATGTTGCAGCGGCAATTATTCAGAAGGACGGGAAAATCCTGAGCTGCCAGCGTGGCTACGGCGAGTTTAAAGACGGCTGGGAGTTTCCGGGCGGTAAGCTCGAGCCGGGCGAGACCGGCGAGCAGGCAATCGTGCGCGAGATTCAAGAAGAGCTCGAGGTCACGATCGGTAACCTCGACTATCTTTGCACGGTCGAACACGATTACGAGACGTTCCATCTGTCGATGCAGTGCTACCTAGCTAGCATCCTATCGGGGGAGTTCAAAGAGCACGCTCACGAGGACATGAAGTGGCTCGATACCAATAACCTGTGGGATGTCGATTGGCTTCCGGCGGACGTTAAAGTCGTTAGGGAACTCGAAAAGAAACTCGGGCTTATGTGAGAAAGGAGCGGACGTCGCATGGCGGCCCGCTCCTTCTTTGTTACTCTGTCTCACTCAGATCGCTGAGCATAAACTCGTAAATGTCCTGGCGCACGGGCGCATTGAGTTCATATTCGATTTCGACGGCGTTGTCGCCGCTCTTAGTTTTAATAGCTTTGAACTCGCCAGTCGGATGCATTTCGCCTAGGAAGTAAAATTCCTTGCCACCCTTATCGTCCTTGTTCTTGCGCATAAACAAATACGTCTTTAGCCCGTTGCCCGGCCATGCCTGCAGTCGCTGAATCTCGGGGGAGTTGAGCGTGCGATTGTTCTTAGAGATTGCAACTAGCTTACTCGGCGAAACAAAGCGGTCTTCATACTGAATGGACTCGCTAATGTCGGGTGCCTTGTCATAGTTAATAAACACGGGGAATGTATTGGTCTTCTCGTCGTAGAAGTAGCCGCCAAGATTTTGGCCGTTGATGTTCTTTTCCCAGTTCATCAAGCGGCAAACTTCTTCGTACGTGTACTTGGCGTTGAGAACGAAATTTGTGTTTTGGTACGTCTCGGCATAGTCGAGTCGGTTACGCGCAATGCCAAAATCCAGCACCTCGAGAATCTGACGCTTGAACTCTGCGTTGCGCAGGGCGGTCGCAAACGCTTCGGTCAGACGAGGCCCGCATCCATCGTCAATAAGCAGGGAAACGAAATCCTTGGGAGTGGCAAAGTCGCCCTTAAGGACTGTGATTGCCGACCTAACGGCGCTGTCCTTAAGCTGTGTGTGGTAGCTCCTAAGCGCAGCCTCGCGCATATGCCGGTAGCCCTCGTGTCCGGCTTCGACGAGCGTTTGAAGCAAATAGAGGTCTTCGAAACGCTTGCCCGCGGCGAGCTTTTGAGAAATAAATTTGAGAATCTTGGTTTGATCAGAGGAAAATTGAACCGTGTAGTCCGGCTCGTATTTGGATAGAAATGCGTGGTAGGACCCCAGGCCGCTATTCTTGAAGATAAGCAACGGATCGATGGAGCCGTTACGATCAAATTCGAGCAGCGAGGGAATCTTGCCGAGTTTCTGGCGCAAGTCGAGATATTCGTTTTTCAAAAACCTGACGGAGGTGAAATCGCCGCCATCGATGGCCTTGTAGATGCGTGCCTCGGAAATACGATCGAAGCTCACGGTCGAGCATCCGGGGATCGTCGAATCGCCCTCTTGGACGAGACGACGCAGGCGATCTTTGTTGTACGTTTTGTCACCCGAAAGCGCGATGGGCACCAAGAAGTTGCTCTGGTAGTTGCCAATAAAGTCGAGCACCAGTGCGTATTCCTTACCATCATTCAGACGCAAACCTCGTCCGAGCTGTTGAATAAAGATGATTGCGGAGTCGGTGCGTCGAAGCATGATGATCTGATTGAGCGAGGGGATGTCGACGCCTTCGTTCATGATATCGACCGAGAAAATATACTCGAGCTCGCCGGCTTCAAGTCGGCTGATAACGGCATCGCGGACTTCATCGGGATCTTGACCGCTAATCGCAGCCGTTCGATATCCGAGAGCGTTGAATTTGTGCGACAGTTCTTTGGCCTCAGCGTTTCGATTGCAGAAAATTAAGCCCCTGCGGCTGCTTTTGGTGACGCTATATTCTTCGATCTTCTCGGTGATGTGACGCACACGCTCGTCGGACGTTAAGCGCCCGAACAGGGCGGTATTTTCGACCGTCTCATCGTCAATCTCCAGATCGTGAATGCCAAAATAATGGAAGGGGGCTAGCATCTCCTCGGACAAAGCGTCCTGCAGCGTGATCTGGAATGCGATGACGTGATTGAAAAGGGCAAAGACGTCATAGCCGTCGGTGCGATTGGGTGTAGCGGTCATGCCCAGATAAAACCGAGGCGTAAAGTGCGACATGATGGATTGGTAGCCCTGAGATCCCGTGCGGTGGGCCTCGTCGATGACGATGTAGTCGAACTCATCGGGACGGAAATCGCTCAGATGTTTGGCGACCGAAGAACACATGGCAAACACGCAGGTGGCATTGCTTATATTCTTGCCAGTTTGATAGGTGTCGAACATATAGGTACTACCTAAGAGCCGTTCGTAGCTTGCACGGGAGGCGTCGATAATGCGCCGGCGGTGCGCAAGAAAGAGGACGCGCCGGGGTTTAGTTGCGAGCACATCGAACGCCGAAAGGAAGGTCTTGCCAGTGCCGGTTGCCGAGACCAGCAATGCACGGGTCTCGCCCTTGCGGTGGATTACACCGAGCGCCTCAAGGGCGCGCTGCTGCATTTTATTGGGCTTGAGTTCTTCGAGGTCGTTCGTGGTTGGGCTAACAGTTGCCTGGAACGTCGGTTTCGATTTGGGCTTTGGGGGACGCGCCGATCGATATGCGGCATATTTGTCAATCCAGTCTTGGGAAAGCGCAACGGTCGAGGCGTCACTCCACAGCGAATTGAACTCACCTCTAAGCTCTCCGAGCAAGCGGCTGTTTTCAACGGTCTGGTACAGCACGTTCCATTCTTTATTGCAGGTGAGGGCGGTCTGCGTCATGTTCGAGCTGCCGACGATTATCGTGCTGGTTTCGCCCTTATCAAAAATGTATCCCTTAGCATGCAAATTACCCTGGAATACGCGAACTTCTATGTTGTCGTATTCCAGGAGCTTGCGAAACGCATCGGGTGAGTTGAAGTTGAGATAGGTGGACGTCAGCAGCCTGCCCTTAATGCCACGCTGCTTGAGCTCCCGGAACGCTTCGACCAAGATTTGAAGGCCACCGTCTGCAACAAACGCTACGCAAAAGTCAAAAGAGCTGCAGGTCGAGAGCTGCTCCTTGATAACGGATAGTAATGTTCCGCCGGTCGCCTTCGAGTTGGCGATGAGCTTGGGTGAATCGTTCTCGCGTGCAAGCGAGTCGAATTCAATATCAATCTGCTGCTGCGTAGTCATCCCGGCCAAACCTTTCGAAAGACTATGTTGGCGCCAGGATAACAGATCGATCGTTCGTATTTTGGGCGTATGACGATTAAGATTGGCGGTTTGGCGCGAGCTTTCGGACGTGTCCGCACGACATGCGACACTTACCCTGCCACCATGCTCCGCCGCGGCGGCATGCATCTGAACAACGACCCTCTAAGGAGTTCGATATCGATGAGTGACAACGCAAAACATCTCGCAAAGAAGTGCGTTAAGGACGCAGGGCCGTGTCTTGTGCTGTGCGCGGCCGGCGTAGCGGTCGCGCTGCTGGCTGTTCTGGGGCCATTTGACGTGCTCCGAAGCGCCAGTTCGCTGCACGTTTGCATTGCCTTCTCCGGCGCCATGGCGACCGGCGGCGTGCTCGATCTGGTCTTTTGGGTGTTTGACCCGTTTGGATGGAAGAACGAGGGGTAAGCCCTAAGGAACGGATACCCCGTTGCGTTAGGAGTTCCCCATGATCTGGTTTACCAGCGATACTCACTTTGGCCACGAGAACATGCTACGGCTTAGCGATAGGCCTTGGTCGACTGTAGCGCAGATGAGCGACGCCATGGTCGCCAACATTAACAGCAAGGTTGCTGCGGATGACGAGCTCTACATCTTGGGCGACTTTAGCTTTAAGATGACGGTCCAAGACGCCCACGAGCTGCGCAAAAGCATTGCATGTAGGCGCGTCCATCTGCTGCTCGGCAACCACGACAAAGACTGGACGCAGCCTGCGGTAGCGGATGCTTTTATCGTCGAGCCGCCCATTTGCGTGCTCAGAATCGACCGCCAGAAAATCGTGCTGAGCCACTATCCCATGGTCGACTGGCGGGGCATGTCGCACGGCAGCTGGCATCTGCACGGGCATATCCATAGCTGCGGCGGCGCGTATAACAAGTTCAACCTTCGGCAGGGGCTGCTGCGCTATGACGTGGGCGTGGACGCCAACGGCTACGCCCCGGTAAGTTTGGATGAGCTCAAGTTATGGTTTGCGCAGGTAGACGAGCTGGTGCAGTGCATTAAATGGCCGTGGTGGGTCAACGCCACGGGCGACGAGCAGATCGAGCGCGATCTCGAAACCTATAAGAGGGAAGTGGTGATCCGATGACGGTCTATGTGACGGGCGATGTTCACGGTGGCATCGACATGCAAAAGCTGCGCGATTGGGATCTTGGGGATAGCCTGACGAGCGACGACTATCTGATTGTCGCGGGCGACTTTGGCTTTCCGTGGGATTTCTCTGCCGAGGAGTGCGCCGATATCGCTTGGCTGGAGTCGCGCCCCTATACCGTGCTGTTCGTCGACGGCAACCACGAACGTTTCGACCACTGGGCGGAGCGACCCATGGAGTTGTGGCACGGTGGGCTGACGCAGCGCCTGTCGGACACCTCGCCTATCCGGCGCCTGACGCGCGGCGAGGTTTTTGAGCTCGACGGCTCAACGGTCTTTACCATGGGCGGCGCCACGAGCGTGGACAAGGAATACCGCATTCCGTATTCCAGCTGGTGGCCGCAGGAGCTGCCGGACGAGCGCAACTTTGAGGAGGCGCGGACAAAGCTCGACAGCGTGGGCTGGAAGGTCGACTACGTGATCACCCACACCTGCTCTACGCGCATGCTTTCGCCCACGCTTTATCCGGCGCCCGGCTGGAATTGCCCCGCCGTTGATCGGCTTACGGCGTTTTTCGATGAGCTGGAAGATCGCTTGGACTACAAGCGCTGGTACTACGGGCATTTTCATCGTGATGCCAACCCGGCCGAGCGCCATACCGTGCTCTACGACTGCATCGTTCGCCTGGGCGACGAACTCCAGCCCTGGGATGTTGCGTAGGGGTGGGGTGCCTGATTACTCAGCCGTTACGGTGATGTTCTCCCTGTGCTTGCGGATAACATCCCAGCTAAAGTGCTCGACCAGCCGCTCGGCAGAGCGCGGCGTGGTGTCCGGCGCGATGCCCGTTTGCCCGGCAAGCCAGCCCAGCAGCGCTTCGGGCGTGCCAAAGCGGGCGCGGAGTTCGCCCAGGTCCAGATCGCGGTCTCGTTTGGAAAGGCGGCGGCCGTCCGGTGCCATGAGCAGCGGAATATGTGCGTAGTGCGGCGTGGGCAGTCCCAACAGGTGCTGCAGATAGATCTGGCGCGGCGTGGACCCCAGCAGGTCGCATCCGCGCACGACCTCGGTGACGCCCATGGCGGCGTCGTCGACCACCACGGCTAGCTGATAGGCAAATACGCCGTCGCTGCGGCGGACCAAAAAGTCGCCGCACTCGGTGGCGAGCGCCTCGCATTGGGCGCCGTACGTGCGATCCACAAATTCGATCACGTCGTCTGCGAGGTCGTCGACGGTGGGCACGCGCAGACGTGTGGCCGGGGCGCGCAGGGCGCTGCGGCGGGCCACCTCCTCGGCCGAAAGACTTCGGCAGGCGCCACGGTAGATGGGCGTGCCGTCGCTCGCGTGCGGTGCACTCGCGGCGTGGAGCTCGGCGCGTGTGCAAAAGCAGGGATAGGTGAGGCCGGCGTCTTTCAGCCGGCGCAAGGCGCTCTCGTACAGGTCTAGGCGGTCGTGCTGGTAGTAGGGGCCTTCGTCCCACTCCAGCCCCAGCCAGGCCAGGTCGTCAATCAATTGGGCGGCAAGTTCGGGGCGCTTGCAGCGATCGTCCAGGTCCTCAATGCGTAACACGATGCTGCCGTCCTGGCTGCGGGCCGAAAGCCATGCGCACAGGCAGCTGAACACGTTGCCCAAGTGCATACGGCCCGAGGGCGACGGGGCGAAGCGCCCCACGACGGGCGCGGGAGCGGCCGGCGTCGTTGGCGCGTCGGCGGCGGGTGTTGCTATGTTGCGTGCGTTGATGTCCATGCGGACGAGTATAGCGCGGGGCGCGGTGGGGGAGACGCTGCCGTGGCCTGCAAGTTGCTGAGGCCGCGCGTTGCGCGTGCCGGACCACCGGCTCGGCGCCTTAATCGTCGTCAATCAATCTAGCCCTCAAACGACAGAAACCCCGGCAGCTCTTCGCAACTGCCGGGGTTTCCGCGGAAAAGGGGGACATGATCCTCGAGCGGACGGCAAAGGGGCAAACCGTTTTCGCTCAACTGCTTTATGCCCCTCAACTGGCGGCTCAATCAGCGCATGCCGCACCCACACAAAGCCGCTACACCTGTGATGGAGCTATGAAGTGGTATCTATTGCCGGAGCGGGCTATGCCAAGGAGTGTCCCAGATTGCCGGCAGATAAGGAACGTCCCCAGGTGCCGGCGGCGGGCGTGACTTTTGTCCCGTTTTGACGCTCCGCTGACCTAGATGTTCGTCACATGAACCCGCAAACGTGGGACAATTACGCTACTGGTACCACAGACAAAGGATGTGCCTATGAACGCCCCCGTTGCCCAGCCCTGTCGGCAGCGCCGCCTGTTTGCGCGGTTCGCTTCCGTCTGCGCACTCGTCGCGCTTGCGTTGTTGCTGCTGCCTGCCGTCGCGCACGCCGACGGCTACTCCATGAGCCAAACCTATATCGGTGCCACGGTTGAGGCCGATGGCTCGCTGACCGTTGTCGAGGGACGCCAGTTCGATTTCGACGATGACATTAACGGCGTGTATTGGGATATCAATACAGGCTCTAACCAGCAAGGCGGCTCGGTGGTCGTCAATGTGCTGAGCGTCGAGGAAGACGACACTGCGTTTAACAAGGTCGACAGCGCAAATAAAGGCGACGACGGCGTTTACACGGTGGAGCAGTCCGACGACGGCGTAAAGATTAAGGTGTTCAGCCCTCACGAGAGCGGCGACAGCGCAATCTACTACGTGAGTTATTCCATGACCGGTGCGGTTATGAACTGGGCCGATACCGCCGAGCTCTACTGGAAATTTGTGGGTGACGGCTGGTCTGCGGACTCCGATGACGTCGAGATGGAAGTCTACTTTGCAAATGCCGCTGCCGGGACGGCTGCCGTCAAGGGCGATAACTTCCGCGCATGGGGCCACGGCCCACTGACGGGCGACGTGTCGCTCGATGCGGACGAGCCCATGGTCACCTATACCATTCCCTGCGTGCATGAGGGCGAATTCGCCGAGGCACGCATCGCCTTCCCCAGCGACTGGGTGCCGCAGCTTGCCGTCTCGGGCGAAAAGCGCATGTCGACGATCCTGAGCGAAGAGAAGGAATGGGCCGACGAGGCCAACGCTCGCCGTGAGCACGCGCGTGCGGTTGCCGGCGCGATTGCCGTGGTGTGTGTTGTCGTGGCGGTTGCCTATACCGGTGTGATCGTGATGCTTAAGCTGCGCAGGCCCAAGCCCAAGCCGCTCTTCCAGGACGAGTACTTCCGCGATGTGCCCTCGGCCGACCATCCCGCGGTGCTTGCAGCTCTCATGAGCTGGAACGACGTGCCCGATCAGGCATATATCGCCACGCTTATGAAGCTCACCGACGACCGCGTGATCAAGCTGGAAGAAGCGACCGAGACCAAGAAGAAGGGTCTGCTCCGTCGCGAAAAAGAGGAGCAGACGTATCGCATCACCGTGACCGATGAGGGTTGGAAGGCTGCCAAGAAGGACGGCATCGATCGCGATGTGCTCAAGGTCTTCTTCGCCGGCGTTAAGCCCGATAAGGACGGAGTCCGTTCGCGCACGTTTAGCGAGCTGGAGGAGTACGCTAGCGAGCGCACCACATCTGTTGGCGACAAGCTCGAGGACTATCAGAGCACGGTTAAGGGCAAGCTGGAGGCGCGCGAGCTTATCGCCTCGGACGGCACCATCGCCCTGGTTGCCGGCTTGGTTCTCGGCATCATTATTGTCTGTGGCATTTTGGGCTCTCTGTTCTATGCCGACTTTGCGGATGCCAATGTCGGTGCCGCTATGATCTCGATCCCCGTCACGATCGTGGGCTTTGTCCTGAGCTGCACCTTCCGTCGCTACACGCCGGAGGGCGCCGAGGTGGCGGCTCGCTGTAAAGCGCTCAAGCATTGGCTTGAGGACTTTACGCGCCTGAAGGAGGCCATTCCCAGCGACCTGATCTTGTGGAACAAACTGCTGGTGATGGGCGTTGCCCTGGGCGTTTCGAAAGAAGTGCTGCGACAGCTGGCCGAAGCCGTGCCTGCGGACCTGCGCAACAGTGACGATTTCTACGACAACTACCCCTGCTACTGGTGGTATTACCATCACTATGGCAACGAGTCCCCGCTCGATTCGTTCAACGATGTGTACCACGAGACCATCCGCGAGCTGGCTTCGAGTTCCGATAGCTCGAGCGGCGGCAGCGGTGGCGGCTTTTCCGGTGGCGGCGGTGGCGGCGTCGGCGGAGGCGGCGGCGGAACGTTCTAGCGAGCGCTTGCTTTGGGGTGGATCTTTCTGGGCGGTTGCCAGGGAAGATTCATCCCATTTTTGTGCATCGAAACGGGTCAAACTTTCCGCTGCGGACCTTCGCGCAAGGGACAGTGGACAAAAAATGCCAAATATGAGTACTGTTGCTGCGTTGGTCACATATGTTTGCACATAATAATGGGCTCCTAATGAGAGTACTTCTCGTTAGGAGGAGCCCATTTTATTGAACATTTGGGGAGTTATGTCAGCTCGTGCAGCTGGTCGTCATGCCTATAAGCATCAAAAATGCCCCAAATCGCTGCTACTAAAAAGGTAACAGTACTCATATTTGATGTTTTTGACCAGGGCTATCTACAAACCCCCTAGGCCACTCATTGGGGACAGACTTAAATGACTAGTTGTTGGGGATCAGTCATTGGGGACGTTCTTAAATGACCAGGTGTGGCTGCTTGGGCTAGGCTGTTAGGTCGAGTTCGTAGAGAAAGCTTTCACGCGGCATGTCGTGACGACGCTCTTCGCGGTTGGCGCGGTGCGTGGCCGTGCGCTTAAAGCCGTGCAACTCGTAGAACTTCCACGAGCAGTTGGAGTCGGTGTACAGGTGCGCCCTTGTCGCCCCGCGCGAGGACAGGTACGAGACCGCGGCATCGAGCAACACTGAGCCTACACCCAGGCCGTGGACATCGGGATCGACGGCGAGCAGCGTGACTTCGTTGTCGTGCGGCAACGGGCTGCTCTCGAGCAGGCGGTTGTTGGTTCGGATGGTTGCGCGCACAAACGAGAGATACTCGGCGCAGACATCGGGCTCCAGCTCGCGCATCTGCGAAAGCAGCGCGCGTTCGGTATCCATCCAATGTTCCTTAACGGTGGCGCCGGAGCTCTGTCCCGCACGCGCGAGCGAAATGCCACGCGCCTGACCGTCGATTACGGCAACCTGCGAAAACGTCGATGACGAAAGGCAATAGGCGAGGTCGCACGCGGCCTCAAGGCGGTTGTACTCATCGTTATCCGAATTGTTATGCCAAAGCTGCTGCAGAATCAGCGCGATGGCGTCGAAGTCTTCGGTATCAAACGGTCGGTAGAGAACCCGCGAGACCATGGTGCCTCTTTCTATTGCGGATACATATCGAGCACAGTTCTACCACGCTATTGGCATCTAATTATGGTGCCCCTGTGTTCCATGAACTCACCGTGCCCGGTGCCGTGCCCATCCCCTCTGCTCGCAAACTTTTTCTGCACATGCGCCCGTTGCGGGGTGCATCGATGCGCTCGATGCGCTACATTGAATCAGTATTTTCAATGCCGCTGCGCGAGCGCTGCAGATCGACGTATCACCGACTCACAGAGCACGGCGGCGTACCAGACAGGAGGACTGCATGGGATCTGATGTGAAGATCGCGCGCGCGTTGATCTCGGTTACCGATAAGACGGGCGTCGTCGATTTCGCACGGACGCTGGTCGATGACTTTGGCGTCGAGATCATCTCTACGGGCGGCACGGCTCGTGCCATCGAGGACGCGGGCGTTCCCGTAACCCCCATCGAGGAGTTCACGGGCTATCCCGAGATGATGGACGGCCGCGTTAAGACCCTGCACCCCAAGGTTCACGGCGCGCTGCTGGCCCGCCGCGATTCCGAGCAGCACATGCAGGAGGCCGCCCAGCACGGCATTAAGCTGATCGACCTGGTCGTCGTCAACCTGTACGAGTTCGAGAAGACCGTCGCCAACCCCGAGGTCACCTTTGCGGATGCCATCGAGCACATCGACATCGGTGGCCCCTCCATGTTGCGCTCTGCCGCCAAGAACGCCGCGAGCGTTACCGTCATCTCCGACCCGGCCGACTATGATGCCGTCCTGGCCGAGATGCGCGAGACCGGTGGCTGCACCACGCTTGCCACCCGTCGTCGCCTGCAGGTGAAGGTCTACCAGACCACCGCCGCCTACGACACGGCTATCTCCCGTTGGCTTGCCGCCCAGGCAAGCGACGTGGCGGACACCTCTGCCAAGCTCGAGATTTCGCTGGAGAAGGTCGACGACCTGCGCTATGGCGAGAACCCACAGCAAAAGGCTACGGTCTACCGCTTTGCCGAGGGCTGCGAGAACACCGCGAGCTCTCAGTTCCCGCTTGTGGGCTCCGAGCAGATCCAGGGCAAGCCGCTCAGCTACAACAACTATCTGGACGCCGATGCCGCCTGGAACCTGGTCCGCGAGTTCGACGAGCCGGCCTGCGTGATCCTCAAGCATCAGAACCCCTGCGGTTCCGCCGTTGCCGAGGACATCACGGCCGCCTACGACCGCGCTTTCGCCTGCGATCCCAAGAGCGCCTTCGGCGGCATCATCGCCTGCAACCGCGAGGTTCCCTTTGAGCTGGTTGAGCACTTTGCCGATCAGAACAAGCAGTTCGTCGAGGTCATCATCGCCCCGAGCTATACCGCCGAGGCGCTCGAGCGCATGGCCAAGCGCCCCAACCTGCGCGTGCTGGCTACCGGCGGCGTGGACCACGGTGCCCAAGTGGAGCTGCGCTCCATCGACGGCGGCATGCTGGTGCAGGAAGTCGACCACGTGACCGAGGATCCCGCGACCTTTACGTTCCCCACCGACCGCAAGCCCACCGATGCCGAAATGGCCGAGCTCGAGTTTGCCTGGAAGGTCTGCAAGGGCGTCAAGTCCAATGCTATCCTGGTCTCCAAGGGCAAGGCCGGCATTGGCATGGGCCCGGGTCAGCCTAACCGCGTTGACTCTGCACTGCTTGCCTGCGAGCGTGCCGAGGACTTCTGCGAGCGCGAGGGCGTGGAGAAGGGCGGCTTTGCTTGCGCAAGCGACGCGTTCTTCCCGTTCCGCGACAACGTCGACGTGCTTGCCGCGCACGGCGTGACCTGCATCATCCAGCCCGGCGGCTCCAAGCGTGACGACGAGAGCATCCAGGCCTGCAACGAGCATGGCATTGCGATGGTCTTCACAGGTGCCAGGCATTTTAGGCACTAAGTTCCGCCCTGGGACAAAATAATCTCTGCAAAAGACGGCTGCTCCGTTTGGAGGGCCGTCTTTTTGGTATAAGAGGACGGAATGACTAACACGAAAGGTACAACCATGCCCCAGATTGATGATGCCGAGCTGTTTGGCAATGCCGAGGATCAGCGTGCGTACGAGGACTTTTGCGCCAATCAGGAGGCGGTCGAGAAGTTTACGCTCGACAAGCCCGCGCTTGTCTGTCGTTGGCGCATGTCCAACAAAAAGGTGCCCATGCTCAACCGCCACATCCGCGCGCTGTCCGAGCGCCTGGTGCAGGGCGAGCCGCTTACCCATAACATGCTCAGCTGGGCCAAACAGCACGTTGAGTGGTCGCTAGCCGAGGGCGACTATACCGCGCACGATGGCGTGCTCATGCTGGTGATCGACGTTAACGGCAATGCCGCCATGACGGTTGGGGAGTACGAGCCGCTGGCCGATACGTCGGCCAAGGCGCTGCGTGCCCGCTCTGCCGAGGCCCGTTCCGAGGCCGACGAGACCGGCGTGGCGCCCGAGCTGCTCGCTGCCGTCAACGACGGTGAGCTGGCCTTTGTGGCGCCGGCGGACGAGTGCCTGTGCGGCACGGCGACACTCATCGAACAGCTGGCCCAGACCAAGGACATCCCGGTCACGCGCGTAGACATCCCCGCTCAGCTCAAGGGCGCGCTGTTCCTGGTGAGCGACGAGCACGGCGTGGTCCCCGCCGACGATGCCGATGCCGCCGAGGCGGACGCCGCCACGGTCGCCTTCTTCGCCGACGGCTACGAAAAGCTCCGCGCCCGTCGCTAAATGATTATTCTGGGACGGGGATTAAAGAATCATTTTGGTCCCCGCCACCGCTGCGAGTGCGAGGCGGACAAAACGCCCCCGCTCGCGAACAGTTCTGTCATCTTGGCACCGCGCGCGGTGCACACCTGCAGTTTCGCAGCCATAATGGTGGCAAGACAACCAAGAGGGGAGCGGAATTCATGGCGCTAATCTATATCGTTGAGGACGACGAGCCCATTCGTCGTGAGCTTGCCGACATCCTTGCCCGTGCCGGTTTTGAGGTCGAGGCCTGCGAATCGTTCGAGCATGTCTCGCGTGACATCCTGGCCGCTGCACCCGACTTGGTACTGCTCGACCTGACGCTTCCCGTCAAAGACGGCCAGCATATCTGCCACGAAGTCCGCCGCGAATCCGAGGTTCCCATCATCGTCCTCACGTCGCGCACGACCGAGATCGACGAGGTCATGGCCATGACGCTCGGCGCGGACGACTTCGTTCCCAAGCCCTATAGCGCGCGCGTGCTCGTGGCGCGCATCAATGCCTTGCTGCGTCGCACCGCGGCGGCGGGCGAGCGAAGCACGCTCGTCCACAAGGGGCTGGAGCTCGACCTCGCCCGTTCTATGGTCACCAACACGGCGACCGGCGACAGCACCGAGCTCACCAAAAATGAGCTGCGCATTCTCTCGCTGCTTCTGAGCCGCGCGGGCAAGATCGTCTCGCGCTCGGCCATCATGCAGGACCTGTGGGACTCCGATGCCTTCGTGGACGACAACACGCTCACCGTCAACATAAACCGCCTGCGCACGACGCTCGAAAAAATCGGCGTCAAGGGGTATCTGATCACGCATCGCGGCCAAGGCTATTCGGTCTAGGTGCCAGCTATGTCGTTTAGCAAATTCTTCAAAGATGCGCTGCTTCCCGTCGCCGTGTGGACGTGCGGCGTGCTGTTGAGCTGCTTTGTGCTGACGGTCGCCGGGGCCCCGGCATCTATCGTGGTCGTGGCGGTTGGTGTGTCCTTTATCTTTGGCATGCTCGGCATCGTGATCGAGTATGCGCGCCGTCGTCGTTTTCTGTGTCAGCTGGAGCGCGCGGCCGAGGAGCTCGAGAGCCCTGCGTGGGTGCAGGAGATGGTGCAATGTCCGACCTATGCCGAGGGCGAGCTCGAATACGAAGTCCTGCGCCGCGTGGGCA
>CABQHZ010000024.1 GCA_902464175.1 uncultured Collinsella sp.
TATTCTGCGAGCCTTGACGAAACCGTTCCAGGAATTCCCACGAGCCCGGGGACTACCAGCTCGTCAACATTGCTCTCACACTTAGACATGAGCCTCCCCTCCCTCGCAGAAAAACGGAATGATCAGATCGTCAAAGTCCTGAATCTCCTCGTGGCCAAAGCCCTCAAAGAACTCATGGCGCTTTTCGCAGGACAGGTTGTTGTATACCGCAAACTGCGTCGCCGGCGGACAGACGATATCGGCCGTGCCCGTGCCAAACAGCACGGGGCACGTAACCATGGGGGCAAAGTTCTTGGAGTCGAAATACGCCAGCTTGGTATAGGCTTCCTCGATACGAGTCGAGTCCTCGTCAAACCAACGCGACCAATAACGCAGGCCCTCGTAGGCAATATCGTCGGCATCCAGATCCCAAACCAGACGGAAGTCCGACAAGAAGGGGTAGAGGATAGCAGCACGATTGACAAGATCGCTGTTGAGCGCGCATGTCGCAATACCCAAACCGCCGCCCTGCGATGCGCCGTTCACAAATACGCGGGTAAGATCGATGCCCTCGAGCTCGCGAACGATACGGCACAGAATGCGGATATCCTGATGTAGGCGGACATAGTAGAGGTTGGCCGGGTCGCCGTCGATACCGGCGACGATATGGCCCGCGACCGTCGTGCCCTCAAATCCACCAATATCCTCGGAGGGACCACCCTGGCCAGGACAATCGAGAGCGATGAGTGCCATGCCCATGCCCGCAAACGACGCCTGCTCAAACCAGCTGCGGCTTGCACCCGGATACCCATGGAACTGAAGCACCAGCGGCATGGGCTCCTCCGAGACCGGCTTGAGGTACTTGGCATGCAGGCGTGCACCACACATGCCGGTATACCAGAGATCGAAAAACCGACAGGTCGCGGAATCCGCAACCGAAGCCGCCTCAATCGCGTAGTCGAGCTCGACGGCGTCGGCCTCGGCCATGCGGTCCTTCCAAAAGAGATCGAAATCCGATGGACGGGGCATAGCGCCTCGATATTCACCAAATTGCTGTTGTAGCTCCTGAGCACTTGGCATGGCTCGTGAACCCAACCTTTCGAAATCGCAACGGAGGTGCGCCCGGCAAGGAAACCGGGCGCACGGGAGGGAAAGCGAGGCTACTCGCCGAGCTTGGGGTGCAGCAGCGACGGCGCAGCGCCGAGCAGCATCTTGGTGTAGGGGTCCTGAGGGTGCTGGAAGACCTGCTTGGCCTCGCCCTGCTCGACGATCTTGCCGCCATTCATAACGATGATGTCGTCAGAGATATAGCGGACCGTCTGGATGTCATGGCTGATGAACACCATGGCCAGGCCGAGCTCCTTCTTAAGGTCGGTCAACAGGTTCAGAATCTGCGCACGGACCGAAACGTCCAGAGCCGAGGTGGGCTCGTCGGCGATGATGGCATCGGGGTTCAGCGACAGGGCACGGGCAATTGCGACGCGCTGGCGCTGACCGCCCGAAAGCTGGCCGGGAAGAACCTCGGCGGCGGAGCTGGGCAGACCGGTGAGCTCCAAGAGCTCCTTGACGCGCTTCTCCTGCTCGGCCTCGGTACCCAGGTTGTGGACACGCATGGGGTCGAGCAGCTGCTCGCGAACGACCATGCGGGGGTTGAGCGCCGTGGCCGGGTTCTGGAACACGACCGAGATGACGCGGCCCATGTGGCGACGGTCCTCGGCGGTACGTTTGGTAACGTCCTTGCCCTTAAAGTAGACCTTGCCGCTCGTGGGGGCCTGCAGGCCGCACATGACGTTGGCGGTGGTGGACTTACCGCAACCGGACTCGCCGACGATGCCGATCGTCTGACCGGGCATGAGCCTAATCGTTACACCCTGGACGGCGTGAACCAGGTTAGGGTGCAGAATCGAGCCGGTACGGGTCCTAAAGGTGACGTGGACGTCATCAAGGAAGATGATCGGCTCGACGCCGTTGACTGCGGTCTCGCTCATCTACATCACCTCCGCGTGAGGGGTCAAACCATTTGCCTTGAGCACCTCGTCGGGGAGCTCAGAATAGAAGTGCTCGGTGCCGGGCACGCGCTTGAAGACCGGACGGGTGTCCAGGCCAATACGCGGATGGCTCGAGCGGGGCGCGAAGCGATCGCCCTTGGGGAAATCGCGCGGGCTCGGAACGGCGCCGGGCACCTGGTGCAGGCGGCCCGAACCGCTCTCGATGGACAGGACGGAACCCAGAAGACCGCGGGTGTACTCGTGGATCGGGTTGGTGAGCAGCTCCTTGGTGGGCGCCTGCTCGATAACCTGACCGGCGTACATCACCGTGATGTTATGGGCGACCTCGGCGACCAGCGCCAGGTCATGCGAGACGAAAATCATGGCAAAGCCGAGCTTGGCCTGAAGGTCGTTGAGCAGCTTGATGACCTGCTTCTGGACGGTAACGTCCAGAGCGGTCGTGGGCTCGTCGCAGATGACCAGCTTGGGGTCGCGGGTAAGGGCCATAGCGATCAGAACACGCTGACGCTGGCCACCGGAAAGCTCATGCGGGTAGCTCTCGAGCGTACGCTTGGGGTCGAGGCCCACGAGCTCCAGGAGTTCCTCGGCGCTGCGGGTGCCGCCGCGCTTGGTGAGCTGCTTCATCTGGGCAGAGATGAGCATGGAGGGGTTGAGCGAGGACAGGGCGTCCTGATAGACCATGGCGATATCGGTACCGCGCAGGCCGAACCACTCCTTCTTGCTCATCTTGAGCAGGTCACGGCCCTCCCAGAGAACCTCGCCGGAAAGATGTTCGTCATCGTCGGTCAGGCCCATGATGGCCAGCGTGGTGATGGACTTACCGCAACCGGACTCGCCCACCAGGCCCATGGTCTGACCAGGACGGACGTCAAAGTTGACATGGTCGACGACGTTGATATCGCCGTGATGCTCAAACTGGATGCAGAAATCGCGGACCGAGAGAATCGGTTCGACAGACTCGTCGGGCACATGGCGATCGTCACGCTTGAGCTCGACATCGCGCAGGGCGCCAAGGCGAGCGGAGAGGGACTGGGCCTGCTCCTTGTAGGCGCGAACGGGGTCGGAGACCAGCAGGTCGGCCTCGCGACGCTTGGAGGAATCGGTCGGATCCAGGGCGGCGGAGGGAGCAGCGGCCATGGCGTCGGTTATGCCCTCGGAGAGGATGTTGAGCGCCAGGCAGGTGATCATGATGGCCAGGCCCGGGAACAGCGCCTGCCACCAACGGCCGGCGAGCACGCCGCCGCGGGCGTCGGCGAGGATGTTGCCCCAGGTAGCGGTGGGCTCCTGGATACCAGCGCCGATGAAGGTCAGCGAGGCCTCGAAGATGATGGCGTCGGCGACCAGGGTAACGGTGAAGACCATGATCGGGGCGATGCAGTTACGCAGAACATGCTTGATCAAAATCCACGGAGCCTTGGCGCCGGAAACGATGACCGCGCGGACATAGTCCTCGCCGTACTCGGACACGATGTTGGCGCGCACGATACGGGCAATCTGCGGAGTGTACATAAAGCCGATGGCGAAGATGATCGACGGCACGGAGTTGCCCAGGATGGAGACGAAGACGGCCGCGAGGGCGATGCCCGGGATGGACATGATGATGTCCAGGATACGCATGATCGTCTCGGAAACGGCCTTGCGCGAAACCGCCGCAAGGGCGCCCACGACCGAGCCGCAGACCAGAGCCATGGCAGTGGCGCCAAAGCCGATAATCAGCGAGTAACGACCACCGTAGAGCATGCGCGACAGAATGTCGCGACCCTTATCGTCGGTACCGAAGATAAATCCGTTGCCGGGAGCCTGGCGAGCCGTAAAAATCTCGACCGGGCTATAGGGGGCAAGAAGGGGCGCCAGAATCGCAGTCAGGGCGACCAGCACCAGCACGACGGCGGCAATCTTAGAAGACAGCGTCATCTTCTTCCAGCCACCGAGCTTGAGCCCCTTGGAGGCAGCCTTCTCGAGCTGCTCGGTTTGCTTCTCTCGAATCTTTACCATAATCTACACCGTCCTGATGCGCGGGTTGATGAGCAGGTAGAGCATGTCAACCACGATGTTGATGATGATGAAGGCAAGAGCAACGACGATGACGACGCCCTGAACCAGGTTCGCCTCGTTGCCCTGAACGCCCTGCAGGATCGCGGTGCCCATGCCGGGGAGGTTGAAGATAACCTCGATGACGACGGCGCCGCCCATGAGGTAACCGATCTTAAGACCGAGGGTGGTGACCGGGGTAATCAGCGCATTGCGAAGTACGTTGATGCCGACGACGACCTTCTCGGGAACGCCGGCGCCGCGAGCCATACGGACATAGTCCTTGTCGAGCTCCTCGACCATGGCCGTACGCACGATACGAGTCATCTGACCTGTCAGCGGGAAGGCAAGAGCAATGGCGGGCATGATCATACGTCCCAGATAGCCAGCCGGGTTGGTGGTGAAGTGAGGCAGAGCACCGGACGCCGGAAGCACCTTAAGGTAGGAAGAGAACAGCAGAATCAACAGAACGGCAAGCCAGAACGACGGGGTTGCCAAGCCGGCGATGGAGAAGACGCGGATCACTTGGTCCGGCCATTTATCGCGATACAGTGCCGCGATGACGCCGAGTAAAAACGAAACGACCGCGCCGATGGCAAGACCGATGAAGGTCAGCTGCATCGTGACGGGCAGGGCAGTGGAGATGCGCTTGGCAACGGAGTTGCGAGCAGCACCATAGGTGCCCATGTCGCCATGGATCAAATCGCCCATATAGCGCACGTAGCGCACGGGCCAGGGGTCGTCCAGACCATACTTCTCATGGTACTCGGCAACCGCCTCGGGCGAGGCACCGTCACCCAACGCCGTGTAGGCGGGGTCGGTCTTGGAGAACGACATAAGGAAGAACACCAGGACGGTGACGCCCAATGCCATGATCGGCAGCGCCACAAGACGCCTTCCAATCAAACGTAGCAAGTTGTTCACGTTCTCTCCCCTTTCTTTTGTCGGTAGGACCAACTGGTATATGAGTACGGATACTCATTACAAGACCCGAGCGACATCGTTGCCGCCCGGGTCTTTGTTTCAACTATGAGGATACGGTCCCAACGACCGACATCCTGCATACAGACTCAAGCGAGTCTTACGCCTTGACGGTCGCAACGCCCCTGAAGGACATGCTCGTCGTGCCGATGCCCTTGAAGCCATCGAGGGCCTCGCCGTTGGGCGCAGTCGACGGATCGTCCCAGGAAGCGGAGACGGTCTTGACGTGGACAACGGGGTACAGAACGGCGTTGTCGGCAATGATGTCGAAGCACTCGTTCCACTTCTTCTGCTGCTCGTCGCCCTCGGCGGCAAGAGCCTCGTCCATGAGACCGTGGAGCTTCTGCCACTCAGCGGACTCCTTCCACGGGCAACGGGTCTGCATCCAGACGTTGTCGCCGTACCACCAGTTGAGCAGCAGGTCGGGGTCGGCGCCGAAGCAGGAAGGATCGCCAGGGGCAAGGAGGATATCGTAGGCCTCGCCGCCGTCGATGGCAGCGTAGGTGGCCGGCGAGGTATCGGTCTGGATGGTGACATCGAAGCCGAGAGCGTCGAGGTCGTTCTTGACCTGGGCGGCCATGCCCTTAATCTGCTCGTTGTCGGTGGTGCGCAGGGTGATGGCACCCGGGGTGATGCCAGACTCCTCGATGAGCTTCTTAGCCTTCTTGGCGTCGGTCTTGTACACCGTGGAAGCCTCATGATAGTTGGTGAAGCTCTTGGGCAGGTAGCAGCTGGCAGCGGTGGCAAGGCCGGCGAAGGTGTTGCTGACCATCTTCTCGGTGTCGAGCGCATACATGACAGCCTGACGGACCTTGACGTTGTTCCAAGGCTCCTTGGCGACGTTGAACATGATGAAGCGGGTGCCGAAACCCTGAACGTTATCGATCTTGCAGCCGGCGCTCTCGAGCTGGTCGACGGCGTCAGCGGTAACGAGCTCCATAACGAGCGTGGAGCCCTCCTGCTGAGCGGTAACGCGAGCGGTGGGGTCGGTCAGGATGCTGTACTGGATCTTCTTATCCTCGGCAGCATACTCACCGTTGTACTCGGGGTTGGGAACCAGGGTGATCTCGGTATCGGAGATAGAGTCGTACATCCAGGGGCCGGAGCCGATCGGCTGCTTGGCGCGATCCTCCTCGGTCTGGGTGGCCGGGGTAACGCGGACGATGGCCAGACGATCCTTGAGCAGGGAGAAGTTGGGGACCTTGGTCTTGACCGTCACGGTGCTGGCGTCCTTGGCCTCGATGGACTCGAAGGGCTGGAAGAACGGAGCATAGGTAGCGGAAGCGGCGCAAGCGGTGTAGGAGGCAACGACATCGTCAGCGGTGACCTCGGTGCCATCGGAAAACTTGGCGCCCTTGCGGATGGTGACCTCGAAAGTGGTGTCATCCACAGACTTGGGATCGTCGGTGGCGAGCTCGTTGAAGGTGCTGTAGTCGTGGTAATCGATGCCGTAGAGGCCCTCGACGACGTGCCAGTTAGCACCCAGGCCCACAGCGGAGCCGGTGCTGGCGGGATCGAAGCTGGACGGAGCGTAAGCGGAACCAGCGGTGATCACGCCGCCGCCACGGTTGGCGGAATCGGTGGAACCGGAAGCGGAACCCTCGTCGCTGGAGCTGCCACCGCAGCCGGTGAGACCAAGCCCTGCGACAGCAGCGACGCTGCCGGTGAGGCCGAGGAACGAACGCCTGGACATACCCTTGTTGATGATGGCCATGTCTTCTCCTATCAATAGAGAATCTTACCCGGGAGCACCTAGACGTGCCCCCGCGCAACTTGCGGACGATATATACCTTACCTACCGACGAACCCAACTGAGGTGCCGCGCTCGGCGACCGATACATACATACGCTTGAACGGTATTTACTACCGTTCACCGAATTCATTGACAAACGATTCGCCAGACAGTATGTATCGACGAGGTGAGATATCAGTCTTCGTCAACCCGCAGGATAGCAGGGTTGTTCACCATGGCTAGTCAAACGTTTTAGCGTTAATTAAACCCGAAATCGGCTGGTAATCGCCGTGAAATAAATGATTGAAAATCACGCAATCATGTATATCAGTTGTTTAGAGGCGTGTTTAGTTTTCGGATTGCTTTGCCGCCGCCTCGGCGCGCTCGGCATTCCATGCAACGAGCGCCTCGTGAACCGCTTTGGCGACATCGGCAGGAACGCCTCGAACTTCCGCGATCTCTTGCTCACTCGCCGCGCGCAAACGCTTCATCGAGCCAAAATGGCGCATAAGGGCACGTTTTCTGGTGGGTCCCACGCCTGGAACGTCATCGAGTACCGAAACCGTCATGGCTTTATCGCGCAATTCGCGATGGAACGTGATGGCAAAACGGTGCGATTCATCGCGCACCTGTTTAATTAGATAGAGCGACGCGGACCCGGTCGGCAGCACGACGGGAGTCTCGTCCCAAGGCACGAAAACCTCCTCATCGGCCTTTGCCAAGCCACAAACTGGTATATCGAGCCCAAGAGCCTCAAGTTGCTTGATCGCAGCGGTCAATTGCGGCTTACCGCCATCGACAACGAGCAAATCGGGGCGCGAGCCAAAGCGCTCGTCGGCCATGCGCTCGGGAGCATAACGTCGTCCCAAAACCTCGGACATCGACACGAAGTCGTTTGCCTCGTCCAATTCGGCCTGGATTTTAAAACGACGATACTGGCTCTTGTCGGCGCGCCCGTTGGTAAACACCACCATCGAGGCGACCGTAAAGGTGCCATGCAGCGTCGAGATATCGAAGCACTCGATACGCAACGGCGGCGATGGCAGCGCCAACGCACTTTCGAGCTCCAGGAGCGCTTGATTGGTGCGATCGTCAGCGTACCCCGTTCGCATCATGTAGCGCATGAGGGCATGGCGCGCATTTTTGGATGCCATATCGAGCAGACGGTGCTTTTCGCCACGCTGCGGCCTATGGAGATGGCAGGAACGCTCACGCTTGCCCGCAAGCCACTCCCCCAGCGCCTCCGCATCCTCAAGCTCGACGGAAAGGTTGACCTCAGCTGGAATATCAGCCGTCTCGTCGTAATAGCGCTTAAGAAAGCCCGACTGGAGCTCTTCCTCGTCAACATCAAGACCCTTGTCGAGAATGAACTCGCAGGTGCGAACTGTTCGACCCTCGCGAACGACGAAGACGCAAGCGGCGGAGATGGTCTCCTCGCGATAGAAACCGACGACATCAATATCGACACTGGAGGGAAAAACGACTTGCTGACGATCGTCCAGACCCCTGATGACCTCCAAACGACGTTTGACGCGTGCCGCGCGCTCAAAGTCGAGCGCCTCAGCGGCATCCGTCATCTCGGAGGTCAGCTCATCGACGACATCCTTGCGATGGCCCGACAAAAAGCGCTCGACACGCTTGACGTTCTTGGCATAGTCTGCCGGGGAAATCGCGCCGACACACGCACCCGGGCCGCGCCCGACATGGTAGTCAAAGCAGGGGCGCCCGTTTTGCGCGCAAATCATATTGACGATGTCTTCCTCGCCCTTGTGGGACTCGACGATACGGCGACAACGACGCCACTCCGCACAGGATGCGGAGCAGATGGGGATAACCTTGCGCAGCGTATCTATCGTCTCACGTGCCGCGCGGCTATCGGTATAGGGTCCAAAATAGCGCGTTCCCGGCTTATGACGCTCACGCGTGTATTTGATAGCGGGATACAGGTCGCCCTTTGTAATGGCGATAAAGGGGTAGCTCTTGTCATCCTTGAGGTCGACGTTAAAGTACGGATGGTACTGACCAATCAAATTGCGCTCGAGCACCAACGCCTCGTGCTCGGTCTCCACCACGATATAGTCAAAGCTCGCCACCAGCTGCATCATCAGCGGGATCTTCTGGCGCTCGTCCTGCAGCGTCACGTACTGACGCATACGGGCGCGCAGGTTTTTCGCCTTGCCCACGTAGATGACATCGCCCTTGGCGTCTTTCCAAAGGTAGCAGCCGGGCTGCGTGGGAACGCGCGAAACCTGCTCGGCAAGCGTTGGAATGTTGTCGTGACCGGCCACACGCACCTACTTGCGACGAATCAGCGCCGAGACCTCGGGCATCTTAAGGACGACGGCAAGGCCAAAGGTAACAGCAAGCGAGACGACACCCGCAACGCAAACGTAGCCAAGAGTAATCAGAATCGAGCCGCCAAGTGCCCCGACAAAGTGCTCAAGCGCCCACATGACGCCGGCGCCTGCGGCAGCACCCAGGCCACCGAGCAAAAGGCCAAAGAAACCGCCATGCAGGATAGATTTAACCTGAAGACCACGCAGACGACGACGCAGCCACCACAGCGAGCAACCGACCAAGATCACGTAGTCGACGACATACGAAAGCGCGATTGCCGGCATACCGAAGCCCAGCACAACGCCAAACAGCAGAACCGAGCCGGCCTGGCCGATGGCGGAATACAGACAATAGCGGCTATAGGGCTTCATGTCGAGCAAGGCAGAGAAGCTCTTCTGCATCAGCACGACCACGCCGTAGAGCGGCAGGGAAAGTGCCAGGTAGATAAGGAACTCCGACACCAGCGCCACACCGGACTCATCGAACTTGCCAGCGCAGTAGATCATGTTGAGCGGACGCGCGAAGACAATCAGGTACAGCGCGAATGGAATCAGGAAGAACAGCATCTGGGCGACGCCACGCGAAATGCCCGTGCGGACGCTGTCGTAATCCTTCTCCTGTGCGTCGTGAGAGAGCTCGGTATAGAGCGCCGTCGAAAGCGAGGCGGCAATCAGCGCGTAGGGCAGCGTGTACCACAGGCGCGCATAGGCGATGACGGAAGGACCAGTCTCAGGCTGGACCACCAGCGCAGCAGCGTTGGTGATAGAAGTCGAGACAAACATGCACACCGTGGCGAGCAGCGTCGGGATACCGAGCGCAATCGTCTGGCGCAGTGCGGGGTCCTTAAAGTCGATATGGATATGGGGATGCACGCCGTGCTTGCCAAGCGCGGGGATCTGACATGCCATCTGAACAAAGACACCGAGGGTCGTACCGGCCGCAATCAAGATGATGCCGGCACGTTCGCCAAACTGTGCGGACACGGGCGCAAAGCCCATAAAGCTCGCAATGACGATCACATTGTTGAGGACAGGGGCAAACGTCGACCAGAAGTAGTCGCGGTGTGCGTTGAGGACGCCCGAAAACACCGAGCCCAAACCATAAAACAGAATCTGGATGGCAAAGAAACGGAACATGAACGCAGCGGTATCCATGCCGCCGCCGTCACCCGAAAGGAACGATTGCGTCCAGATAAAGCCCGGGGCGAACACGGTCCCCAGCAACGAAATGCCACCCAGCACCAATAGCAGAATACCGAGCAGGTTGCCCACGTACTCGTTAGAGGCCTCGCGACCCTGCTCACGCCTCACGCCCATGTACACGGGCAAAAACGCCGTCACGAGCATGCCGCCCATCACGAGTTCGTAGAGCATATTGGGCAGGTTGTTGGCGACCTGATAGGAAGACGAGAGCAGCGACATGCCGATAGCGGCCGCCATTGCCCACGTGCGGATAAAACCGGTGACGCGAGACACGATGGTCAGGATGGTCATAAGCCCGGCGGAACGACCAACCGTGGAGTAGTCCGACGAGCCCATGTCGTCAGTGTCGTCTCGCGACGAAGAAGCTTCGGATGAGGGTGTCTGAGGCGCAGATTCTTTTGCAAAATGAGCTCCGCACTTCAATTCTTCCTGCGGCATCGCTCAGTCCTCTCTCGTAATTGGGGCGACCGTCGCCCCGCAAAATGCAATTAAATCATCGGGCGCAAGCTCAAGCTGATAACCACGCTTGCCTCCCGAAATAAAAATGGTATCCCAAAGGACACATGTCTCATCAATGAGCGTCCGGTAGCGTTTTTTCATACCGACCGGACTGCAGCCGCCGCGAACGTAGCCAGTCGCCGCAAGCAAATCCTTCACATGCATCATGGCCAAGGACTTCTCCCCCGCGGCACGCGCGGCGGACTTTAGATCGAGCTCGTCGGCAACAGGGATGCAGCACACGACGTGGTCGTTGGACGGCGTCACGCAGACCAAGGTCTTAAATCCTTGTCCGGGCTCCTCGCCAAGCTGCTCCAAAATCGCGACCCCCAGGCCCGCCGACTCATCACCATCGTCTTCGTACGTATGTAGAACATAGGAAATGCCGGCGCTTTCCAGCTCGCGCATCGCATTGGTTTTTGGCGTCTTTACAGCCTTTGCCATGGCATATCCTTTCCCTCGCATTCGGACGCAAGGATTAAGTATATGTCCAATTCGGCTGCATACGTCACTTCGACACAGCAAGCGCCATCGAATCACAAGGAGTCGATGGCGCCCATAAACTGAATCGCCTATTTATTGAGCATCAAGTTGAGCCTGACGCTCCCGGTCACGCCTGAGCAACGGCGCCAAAAACTTGCCCGTATAACTTTGCGGACAGTCCGCAACCTGCTCCGGTGTGCCCGAAACCACGACGGTTCCGCCGCCGTTACCGCCCTCGGGGCCCATATCGATCAGGCGGTCGGCAACCTTGATGACATCAAGGTTGTGTTCAATCACCAGCACCGTGTTGCCCGCATCGACCAAGCGCTGCAGCACATCGAGCAGCTGGCGGACGTCCTCAAAATGAAGGCCGGTCGTCGGCTCATCCAAAATATAGAACGTCTTGCCCGTCTGGCGTCGATGAAGCTCCTTGGCGAGCTTCACACGCTGCGCCTCGCCGCCCGAGAGCGTCGTGGCGGGCTGGCCCAGGCTCACGTAGCCCAAGCCTACATCGTACAGCGTCTGGAGCTTGCGCTTAATCTGCGGGATATTCCCAAAGAAGGCCAGTGCCTCGGTGACGCTCATGTCGAGCACGTCCGAGATGGTCTTACCACGGTAGGTGACCTCAAGCGTCTCGCGGTTATAGCGTTTGCCGCCGCAGACCTCACAGGGGACATAGATATCGGGAAGGAAGTGCATCTCGATCTTAATTTGTCCGTCGCCCTTGCATGCTTCGCAGCGACCGCCGCTCACGTTAAAGGAGAAACGTCCCGGCGAGTAGCCACGCGCCTTCGACTCCGGCGTACTCGCAAACAGCGCGCGAAGATCATCCCACAGGCCAATGTACGTAGCAGGGTTGGAACGCGGCGTGCGACCAATCGGCGACTGGTCGATATCGATAACCTTATCGATACACTCGATGCCCTCGATTTTCTTATACGGACCCACAGGGCGCGTCGAACGGTGAATGGCATTCGTAAGGGCAGGTGCGATGGTGTCGGTAACCAGGGAGCTCTTACCCGATCCCGACACGCCGGTAACGACCGTAAGCGTACCAAACTCGATCTTGGCGGTAACGTTTTTGAGGTTGTTGGCGCGGGCGCCCGTGATCTTAAGGCAGCCGCGACCGGGCTTGCGGCGTTCATCGGGAACCCGAATCATTCGCTTGCCGGTCAGGTAGGCACCCGTCATCGAATCGGGGCACGCCATGATATCGGCAGGCGTTCCCGCGGCGACCACGTGTCCGCCGTTCACGCCCGCGCCGGGGCCCATGTCGATCACATAGTCGGCAGCACGAATCGTATCCTCATCATGCTCGACGACGATGACGGTATTGCCGATATCGCGTAGGCGCTCAAGCGTCTTGATCAGGCGCTCGTTATCGCGCTGATGGAGGCCAATCGATGGCTCGTCCAAAATGTACAGGACACCCATGAGGCCGGCGCCGATCTGCGTTGCCAGGCGAATGCGCTGGGCCTCGCCTCCGGAAAGCGTCGCCGAGGCACGATCGAGGGTCAGATAGTCGAGTCCGACATCGACCAGAAAACGCAAGCGCTCCAGGATTTCCTTGACGATGCGCCCGCCGATAAACTGTTGGCGCTCGGTGAGTTCCAAGCCCTCAAAAAACTCGAGCGACTCGCGGCACGATAGGCAACAGACCTCGTAAATGGACTTACCGCCTACGGTAACAGCGAGCATCTCGGGGCGCAAACGAGCGCCGTGGCAGCTCGAGCACGGCTCCTCGCGGATGTACTTCTCCAAGCGCGCCTTGGTGTTCTCATTCGTCGTCTCGGTATAGCGCTCGTACAGGATATTGCGCACGCCCGAGAACTTGGTGTCCCACTGGCTGCGGCGCCCATCGAGCTTTTGATAGTCGACCGAAATCTTCTGGTCGCCCATGCCGTCTAAAAACGCGCGACGCACCCGCGGAGGCAGATCCTCCCACGGCGTATCGACGCTCACCTTAAAGTGTTTGCAGACCGCAGCGAAAATCTGCGGATAGTAGTTAGAGTTGCCAAACAGGCTGCCAAAGACCCCGTCGGCGATCGACTTCGAGGGGTCTTCGATTAGGGCCTCGGCATCGACCGTCTTCTTAAAGCCCAGGCCATCGCACTCTGGGCACGCGCCATAGGGCGCGTTGAACGAGAAATCACGCGGCTGCAGGTCATCGATGGAGTGCCCATGCTCCGGGCACGCTAACGCCAGCGAATACTCCAGCAACTCGCCTTCGGTCCCCTCGGGAGCGTCGCGGTCGGGCAGCAAGTATACGTTCACATTGCCGTGCGCCAGCGCGGTCGCCTGCTCAACAGACTCGGCGATACGGCCCAGAGAGTTCTCACGGATCACGATGCGATCGACCACGACCTCGATATCGTGCTTGAACTTCTTGTCCAGATCGATCGGATCGTCGAGCGAGCGCACTTCACCGTCGACACGCACGCGGCTAAAGCCCTCGGCGCGAAGGTCCTCAAACAGTTTGGTGTACTCGCCTTTTCGCCCGCGTACCACCGGTGCCAGCACAAACGCGCGGCGGCCCTCCCCCGCCGCCAAGACCTTGTCGGCAACCTGATCGGTCGTCTGACGCTCAATGACACGGCCACATTCGGGACAGTGCGGGGTGCCCACACGGGCGAACAGCAGGCGCAGATAGTCATAAATCTCGGTTACGGTGCCAACCGTCGAGCGCGGGTTCTTGGATGTCGTCTTTTGATCAATTGAGACAGCCGGCGAAAGGCCGTCGATTGAATCCAAGTCGGGTTTGTCCATCTGGCCCAAGAACTGGCGCGCATAACTCGAAAGGCTCTCGACGTATCGACGCTGGCCCTCGGCATAGATAGTGTCGAATGCCAGCGAACTCTTGCCCGAGCCAGAAAGACCGGTAATGACCACGAGTTGGTCACGCGGAATGGAAACATCGATATCACGGAGGTTGTGCTCACGAGCGCCGCGAATAACGATAGAAGAATCAGACATGGAAGCTCCTTGCCTCCTATTGCATCGAATCATACTGCCGATGAGTTTAGCGCACTCGACGCGCACAGATGTTCGTAATACAAGATTCGCAGACCTTTAGCTTTGCGTATCGGGCGCTTTGTTTCTCGAAATGCCGTGGAAAGGTTACAGTAATCTAATACTGAACTTAATTTGCTGTACCAGAGGAACGTCCATGACCGAAGATATCCCCCTTGAAATCACTTCGAGCGACATGGCCAATCTGCCCATATTCATCGCCGTCCTTATCGTGGCCGCCGTCGTCGTGCGCGTGTATTTTTCAATCAAACGCAACGAAAAGCCACCCATTGCCCGCGTCTTTTGGTGCGCGACGCTCCTCATCCCGCTCGGCGTGGTAGCTGCATGGGTTACGAATCAATTACTCGTAAATGAGGGCAGCTCCCTATGGGTCCTTTCTTATTCGGCGCTCGGTGCTGCCGCCGTCATGCTTCTTGTCGAGCCCTTGGTTTCGGGACTTATCGACCAAACCGACCTTGCGACGGGAACGGTTGCCTGTATTTGCCGTGACATCCTTGTCATCGCCGCTGTTTCAGCGCTCTCGTTCGTTTCACTCGAAATTGCCTGCAACGAAACGTTCTATCGCATTCCCGCCAACTCATTCGGGTTTTCCGTCGGGCTGCTCGCGACGGTTCTGCTCTCCCTTTATTTGCTGGGACAGCGTCATGGAGGCGTCATGGCTCTCGTGCCCGTCGTCTGCTGCATCCTTGGCATTGCCGAGCACTTCGTCATAACGTTTAAAGGCGAAGCCATCCTGCCAAGCGATATCTTGGCCCTTGGCACCGCAATGGAAGTGAGCGAGGGATACGAGTTTACCTTTACCGCCGGAATCGTAACCTCTCTCGCCCTGCTGGAGATTTCCCTGGGGCTTCTTTCGCTCATCCGACCGCGAAAGCTCCGTACGCCCACCCATGTCTTCCCCGCTATCGCCGCTAACCTCTGTGCTTTTCTGCTAGTGACCGTTGTGGGGCTCTCAGGCTTTTCCAACATCGACTTGGAGCAGGCGCTGGATTTTGGATTTGACCGTTGGCAGCCCATCACCACGTATGCGTCTCAGGGTTTTATCACTTCGTTCACCGAAATGGTCAACGAGTTGCCCATTGAGAAGCCCAAAGACTATACGCCCGATGAGGCGCAGAGCATCGAGCAGGAGCTCGCCGCCGCCTACGACAGCACATATGGCTCGAGCGAGCAGCGCGCGGCGGCCGTTGCCCAGTTCAATGAAATCAAGCCGACGATTGTTGCCGTCATGAATGAGAGTTTTAGCGACCTTTCGTGCTTTGAGCAGCTCCAGGCGGCCGGGTACACCGGCCCCGCATTCTACAACTCGCTTCCCGACACACTTGTTCGCGGCACCATGCTCGCTTCGGTCGCCGGTGGCGGAACGGCGAACTCCGAATTCGAATTTTTGACCGGAGCGACAACGGCCTTTGTCGGATTAGGCAAGATCCCCTATCAGCTGTATCAGATGAATGGCGTAAACAGCCTGGCAAAGGACCTTAAAGAGCTTGGGTATACCACTACCGCTATGCACCCGCAAAACCCCGTCAACTACCATCGAGATAAAATCTATCAGCAGCTGGGCTTTGGAGACTTTCTTTCAATCGGCGATTTCGAAGGTGCGCCCTATTACCATGCCGGCGTATGCGACTACGTCACCTACGACAAGATACTCGACCTGCTTAGAACCGACGAAGCGCCGCAGTTCATCTTTGACGTCACGATGCAAAATCACGGCGGCTACGACTATGGCACCGTTCCCGCCGAAGAGCTGACAAACTATTGGGTCGAGGGAGCCAGCGAAGGCGCCAACAGCGCGCTCAACACCTATCTCACCTGCATCAACGCATCCGACCGGGACCTCGAGTACTTTATCAACGAGCTCCGCAACATCGGCAGACCGGTTGTTCTTGTCTTTTTTGGCGACCATCAGCCGAGCGCCGCAACGACTCTCAACGACGAGCTGTACCCTCAGGAAGATACGGCAAGCCACGCTTTCCGTATCTATCAGTCGACATATCTCGTCTGGGCTAACTATGAGATCGCCGGCAATACCGAGCTCAACGTCTACGACACCGTCGGGGCAAACGAGATTGCAGCCATTACCCTTAATAAGATCGGCGCCCCGCTCACCAATTACCAAAAGGCCCTGCTTGCGACAAGGTCAGATGTGCCCACCATCAATGTCGCCGGCTATCTCGGTGCCGACGGGCTGCGCTACGACTTGGAATCGAAAGACAGCCCCTACGCCTCGACGATCGACAAGCTGCAGCGCATGCAATACCTCGAGTTCGCCAGCAAAGTTCAGTAAGCCCGCCCATTCGCTTGGGCCCATCGTATTGCAAGCACGCTCGGCCCAAACGCATCACAAATGACTCCCGCTCGCAAACGAGGGTACAATGACGCTCGTGTCACATCGCGGGGCCCCGGCCCCAGCATATACAAAGGAGTCATACATGGGTTGCGAACACGCACAGGCCGCCGGCGGACAAACGTCGCCGTCGCAATTTGAGGAGAACACGCTGTCCGAGGTCAAGCGCGTCATCGCCGTGCTTTCCGGCAAGGGCGGTGTCGGCAAGTCATTTGTCACCGGTGCCATCGCCACCGAGCTTGCCCGTCACGGCCACAAGGTCGGCGTCCTCGATGCCGACATCACCGGTCCCTCTATCCCCAAGATGTTCGGTATGAGTGGACGCCACGTCCATGCCCTTGGCAACCTTATGCTGCCCGAAATCTCCGAGCACGGCGTCAAGGTCATGAGCTCCAACCTGCTGCTCCAAAACGAGACCGACCCCGTCCTTTGGCGCGGTCCGGTCATCGCAGGCGCCATTAGGCAGTTCTGGAGCGAGACCTCGTGGGGCCCCATCGACTACCTACTGGTCGACATGCCTCCGGGAACAGGCGACGTCGCGCTCACCGTCTTCCAGTCGCTGCCGGTCGACGGCATCGTCATCGTCACGAGCCCGCAGGATCTGGTCTCGATGATCGTCGCCAAGGCGGTCAACATGGCCGAGAAGATGAACGTCCCCATTCTGGGCATTGTCGAGAACATGAGCTATATTGAGTGCCCCGACTGCGGCAAGAAGATCGAGGTCTTTGGCAAGAGCAAGCTCCCCGAGGTCGCAGAGCGCTATAACCTCGACATCTTGGGCCAGCTTCCCATTAATCCGGCACTCGCCGAGGCCTGCGATAAGGGCGAGGTCGAGACCGCGCTGCCCGATGGCATGTTGCCCAAGGCAGTCTCTGCCGTCGAGGCTATTACCCCGCACGAGACCGACGAGGCCTAAGTGAACGCGAGCGCCCTCTATGACGTCTTGGTAATCGGCGGCGGGGCTTCAGGCCTCGCCGCCGCCATTACGGCCGCACGCGCTGGCAAAAGCGTCTGCATCGTTGAGCGCGATGTCGCCTGCGGCCTCAAGCTCCTTGCGACCGGTAACGGCCGTTGCAACCTCTCCAACGAATCGATTGATCCTCAGCGGTATAACCACCCCGCATTCGTCGAATCCGTCATGGGCCCCCAGCCCGAACAAGAGCTTATGGGTTTCTTCTCCTCGCTGGGCATCATGACAACCTCCGAGGAAGGCCGGCTGTACCCGCGCTCCCTTCGCGCCGAATCGGTGCGCGACGCGCTTCTCAGCGTTTGCGACCGCCTAGGTATCACCTTAATCTGCGGAGCCAACGTTGCCTCGGCGCACAAAGCTTCCGAAGGCTGGGCACTCCAAATAGACCGTCCAGCGCGGGCACTCAAGGCAAAAAAGCACGACGACCGAAAATCGGAGCTCCGCTCGCTTCGGAAAGCGCTCGCCGATGTCCCTCGCAAGAACGAGGCCCTGCAGGCACATGCCGTAATTATCGCTACGGGCGGCAACCCCACCGGTATCGCCGATACGTTTCGCCTTCCCCTCACTTCGCTGCGCCCCATCCTCTGCCCCGTATCGGCAACGGTCGTTGGCGATCGAGCGGCACTCAAGACGTTGGATGGCCTGCGCGTCCGCGCCTGCTTGACGCTCGCCCGCAATCATAATGAGCTCTGGCACGAAGACGGTGAAGTGCTGTTTCGAACCTTCGGTATCTCGGGTGTCGCTGTCTTCAACCTCTCTCGTCGTATCCAGCACGGCGATACGATCCTGCTCGACGTTTTCCCCGACCTCTCCAAAGACGAGTTGCTCGATATGCTCAACCGGCGCGTTGAGCTGTTCGGTGACTTTTCACCCCGCGATCCCCGTTGGCTCGACGGCATGCTCGCACCGCAACTCTCCCGCGTCGTCTGCACAGCGTTCGAGCAGTGCCATCCAGGCTCCAACGATGTCATCCATCTGGTCTCGATCCTCAAGCACTTTAAGCTGTTTGCCGAGGGGACGACCGATGAGCGCTCGGCGCAGGTCACGCGTGGTGGCGTATCTGTCGAGAGCATCTCAACACCCAGTCTACGCGCGCGCAGCGTTGTCGACGCCCCGCTTTACGTCTGCGGCGAAGCGCTCGACATCGACGCCGATTGCGGAGGCTTTAACCTTGCGTGGGCCTGGCTCTCGGGCATTCGCGCTGCAAGCAGCCTGTAGCCGCGCAGTCTATAATCAAAAACACATTCGGGCCGTCTGGGATACCGGACGGCCTCTTTCTTGCCTCTAAGGAGACCTCGATGATCGAAATCACCCAAGTCAACGCGTCGCTCGATGAAGCCGGCGATGAAAATGCCTGTCTCATTGTTGGCAAGCGAGTCGCCAAGCGCGTCCTACGTTGCAAGGACTCCGAGATCAAGTCCATCGAGCTCCACCGCAAGTCAATCGACGCTCGCAAAAAACGAGACGTCCATTTTATCCTGAGCTTTCGTGTTGAGCTGACTAGTCCCCACCTCGAGCGAGAAGCGGTCGACAGCGTTGCCGAGCGTGACCGCTCGCGCGTACGCGCGATAGAAGACGATGAGCCTTCATTCCCCTCCCCCGCCTCCGACGCGCCTCAAGAACGCCCTGTCGTTGTCGGCGCCGGATGCGCCGGCCTTTTCGCTGCGCTTACGCTCGCCGAAGCAGGTCTTAAGCCCTTGCTCATCGAGCGCGGCGACCCGGCATTTCGCCGCTCGCAGGCGATCGACCTCTTTCTAAAGGAGCGCATCCTCGACCCCGAGAGCAATATCCAGTTTGGCCTGGGCGGCGCGGGAACCTTCTCGGACGGCAAACTCAATACGGGAACCAAAAATCCCGCCCATCGCCTTATCCTCGAAACCTTCGTCGAGGCGGGCGCGCCCCGCGATATTCTGTGGGATGCCAAGCCGCACATTGGCTCCGACATCCTTCCCACGGTCGTCACCGCTATATCCCAGCGCATCGAGCAGCTCGGAGGTGTCGTCCGCTATCGAACGAAGCTCGTCGACATTCGCATCGACGCGTCTGGCGCCATCACCGGTATTGATGTCCAATCGTCCCAAGACGCCGCTTGCGAGCCAATCGAGACAAAGCACCTCATCCTCGCCTGCGGGCATTCTGCTCGCAATATTTTTGAGCTCCTTAAGGGCCACAACGTGGCCCTCGCACAAAAGACCTTTGCCATGGGCGTTCGCATCGAGCATCCGCAGCGCGACATCGACCGAGTCCAATACGGAGCCTCGGCGGGACATCCTGCCCTCGGAGCAGCCCCTTACAAGCTCGTCGCCCATCTTCCCAACGGCCGCAGCGTGTTCTCGTTTTGCATGTGCCCCGGCGGGCAGGTTGTCGCCGCCTCTTCCGAGCAGGGCCACCTGTGCGTCAACGGCGCCAGTCTCAATGCCCGCGACGGACGCAATGCAAATGCCGCCTTACTCGTTAACGTCACGCCTGAGGACCTTCCCAACGATGACCCGCTCGCCGGCATCGAGCTCCAGCGCGCCTGCGAGGCGGCCGCCTACCGCCTGGGCGGTTCCAACTGGAGCGCACCGGCACAGCTCGTCGGAGATTTCCTCGCCGGGCGCGCCAGCAAGGCACCCGGAAAGGTAAAGCCCACCTATCCGCTCGGTGTGACCTGGACGGCAATTGACGAAGCCCTGCCGCAGCATATCGTCGAGTCGCTCCGCCTAGGACTTCCCCTACTCGGAAAAAAGCTACGAGGCTACGACCGCTCCGATGCTGTTCTTACCGGCGTGGAGACTCGCTCGAGCTCACCGGTCACCGTCACCCGAGACCGAACATGCCATGCCGTGTCGACCCCGGGCCTCTACCCTTGCGGTGAGGGAGCTGGATATGCCGGCGGCATCATGAGCGCCGCCACCGACGGCATTCGTTGTGCCGAAGCCCTGATCGCAGACCTCTAACGCACGAATTCCAGCGCGCAAAAGACGCATGCCCCGAGCTCCGCAGGGAACTCGGGGCATGTTCGCTATTTCTTAAACCGTGCACCCTGACGTTTTCTGCCCGATGCGAACGCGGAACCCTTGCGGGCCTGCGAACGTAAGCGCTCAATCGTCTCGTCCTCAGACGCACCCTCGAGCATCGCCCGAATCTGAACGACGGCATCGCGCAGGCGCGCCGCCTCCTCAAAGTCCATGGCGGCAGAAGCGTTACGCATATCCTCTTCCATGGTTTCGACGATCCGCACAAGCTCGTCATGCGGCAGTTCTTCCAACTGCTCCGCAAGTGTCTGCTCGGGCGCCACCGTTTCCGGCACGCCACCCTCGCCCGACTCATCGGGCGTATAGAATGCGCCATGGCCAAGAGAGTCGCCCTTCGAGCGCCCCTTGGAACCCACGGTTTTTTCGGCCTCGGCAATAAAACTTGAGATGTCGTTGATGGCCTTGCGCACCGTCTTGGGCACAATGCCATGCTCTTCGTTATATGCCATCTGAATCTCGCGACGGCGCTGCGTCTCCTCGATGGCCTCTTTCATCGAATCGGTCACAACGTCCGCATACATGATGACTTCGCCATCGGCGTTACGGGCCGCGCGGCCAATCGTCTGAATCAGCGAACGGCGGTTGCGCAAGAAGCCTTCCTTATCGGCATCGAGAATTGCCACCAGTGAGACCTCGGGAAGGTCTAGGCCCTCGCGAAGCAGGTTAATGCCAACGAGAACATCGATCTTGCCCTCGCGCAGCGTTCGCAGGATCTCGACACGGTCCATCGTCGCTGTATCGGAGTGCATGTAATTGACCTTAATGCCGGCATCAAGCAGATGGTCGGTCAGGTCCTCGGCCATGCGCTTGGTGAGCGTGGTCACCAGCACGCGCTCCTTGCGGGCAACGCGCTCGCGAATCTCGTCCTCAAGATCGTCAATCTGCCCACGAACCGGACGCACATCGATCTTGGGGTCGAGCAGACCGGTCGGACGAATGATCTGCTCCACGTCGTTTTGGCTCACCCGCAGCTCGTAGTCGCCCGGTGTGGCCGAAACATAGATAAACTGGGGTATCCTTGCCTCAAACTCATCGAAACGAAGCGGGCGATTATCGAGTGCCGAGGGCAGGCGAAAACCGTGTTCCACCAGCGTTACCTTACGCGAGCGGTCACCTTCGTGCATACCGCGAATCTGCGGCACCGTCACATGGCTCTCATCGATGATGCAGAGCATGTCCTTAGGAAAGTAATCGATCAGGGTAAACGGCGGCTCACCCGGCTTGCGACCGTCCAGATGACGCGAGTAGTTCT
>CABQHZ010000025.1 GCA_902464175.1 uncultured Collinsella sp.
TCATGGTCAAATAAAAACGGGACGCGCCGGACCCCCGGCACGCCCCGCTACTGTAACAACAACCAAGCAGCTCATGCAATTCACTCAACTAAAGCGTCGAGCCGGAAGGCCTCGATGTTCCGTCAACGCCACATTGTCGCGCTAAATCAATTTGGTCGACTCCAGCTTTTCGATGATCCAGTCGTTGGCTTTGATGACCGGACGGCGGAAGATGACGCCCAGGGCCAGCGACGGAATCAGGTAGCTCGCCAAGATACCCAGCTCAATCCAGTACTCCATATGGTAGGCGCCGGCCATGGCGGCATGCATGGCGTTGATGCCGTGGGTAAACGGCAGGAACGGGTAGATCGCCTGGAACACGGGGCCGGTCATCTCGATGGGGAACGTGCCGCCCGAACCACCGACCTGCATGACCAACAGCACGACAGCGAGCGCCTTGCCGATATCGCCAAACGAAACCGTAAGCGTATAGACGATATTGGAGAACACGAGACTCGCGACCCAGCCCGCCAGCACAAACTGCAGCGGGTTGTCGCACTGAATGCCAAAGAACAAAATGTCGCCCGCGCATACGAGCGTTGCCTGCAGCAGGGCCAAACCGCCAAAGAACAGATAACGTCCCAGGTAGATCTCGTGCAGGCGCACGGGGACGAGTTCGTTGATGAGTTCATCGTCAACCGAGACCTTCATCATGGCCGCCAGTACAATCGAGCCGACCCACAGCGACAAAATCGTATAGAACGGTGCCATGGCCGAACCGTAGTTGCGGATCGGATAGACCGGTTTGCGGTCGAGCGCGACGGGACCGGAAAGCGACACGGCCAGGCCCTCGGGATCGTTGCCGATCATCGTCTTGATCGTGGCCAGATCGTCCGACATAAGAGCACCGTCGAGCTCGTCCTTGAAAGCGCTAATCTTGTCCGACGCCTCACCCAGTTGGTCAGAAGCCTTGTTGACGAGCTTTGCGGCTTTGGACAGACCCTTCGCGAGCGAACCAGAGGCGTCGGTCAGACCGCTCACGGCGCTATCCAAGTCGTCCGAGATACCGTTCAGGGAATCCAGAATGCCCGAAATGGTCTTCTTGAGTTCCTTGGCCTTAACCGAGAACGTGGAATCGTAGTCGGACTTGGCTCCCGAGATACCCGCCTTGGCATCGGCGATTGCCTGGTCGACCTCGGCACGCGAGCTGTTGACCTCCGCTATGCCGTCCGAAAGGGACTTTGCGGTCGCCGTCAGGTCCTTCGCATTGTTGCGGTACTCAACGGCGATTCTACCCAGCGACGTAGCAGCGGACTTGAGACCGTCTTTGAGTTTGTCATCACTCACCTGGTCGGCAAGGCTGCGGAGCCGATCGGCCATCGCATCGATATCGTCAGCACGCGTATTGAGCGCCGCTGCGGCTTCGTTGAGCTGAGACACCGTAAGGTTAACATGCTGATTCGCGGCATCGAATGCCATCGCAAGCTCGGCGGAGACGTTGTCGAACGAGCCCGCGCTTCCGTCAATCGCCGCGTTAACGGTATCGTTGGCGGCCTTGAGCGCTTCCTTGGAATCATTGATGCCGCTCTTGGCATGTTCCATGAGCTGCTTCGTCGACTCATCGACGGTGCCCGTCTGCTGGAGCATACCGCTCGCAGATGTCAGTGAATCAGACGTAGAGCTCAAAATGCCCGCGAGCGACGTCGCGTTCGCCTGAACGTCCTGCAGGTCCTCGACCGAATCGCCGAGCGTAGAGGACAGGTTGGCGATAAAGTTGCTCACCTGGTCGGTGCTCATATAGTCGAGCAGGCTGGACACCGTCTTAAGACCGATGCTCGTGATGGTCTTGGTAAAGGTCTCGTTGACCTGACTCTGGACGGCGCTCGAGCCCTTCTCGGTCACGATCTGTGCGATGGCGTTGGCCTTCTGATTCTCGTAAAACTCGATATCGGCGTGCTTCACCTCGGTCGAGAAAAGCGTCATCATGTCGGCGCTAAACGTTTTAGGGATAACGACGGCAGCGTAGTACGCGCCCGACTTAACGCCCTCAATCGCCTTATCGCGGTCGTTGAGGACGACCCAGTCGAAGTTCTCGTTGCCGCGCAGGGTGGCGGTTACGTTTTCGCCCACGTTGACCTCGACGGGGATCAGATCGCTCTCGTAGCCCTCATCGGTGTTGACCACAGCAATCTTAAGGTTGCCGGTATTGCCGTAGGGATCCCAGCTTCCGGCGATGTTAAACCATGCATAGAGACACGGAACGATGATCAGGCCCATCACGACGACCATGCCGATCACGGAGCGAGACACGTTTTGGACATCGCGCTTAAACAGGTGCAGGATGTTCTTCATTTATGCCTCACCTCCTTTGGAGTGCTTGCCGAGCGGGGTGGTATCCCCGTCGTTTCCGTTTACGTTGTCAACGCCGTCGGCATCTTGAGCCTTACGATGCGCACTGATATGCGGCAGACGGCTCGTGGGCTGTTCGCTGTCCTTGGTGCCCCGCTCGCTGGCATTGAGACCAAACATGCGACGGGCGGCAGGGATGGCAGCCGTGTGCTCGCGCATCTCGCGGCGAAGATCCTCGTCCGAAAGCGCCGAGATACGCATCTGGGTATTGAGGCTCGCGCGGATGTATTCGATATTGATAAGCCAGCCGCAGATGGCGATAACCGAAATGATCCAGATAACGAGCAGGATGATCTTGCCGTTATTGTCGATATCGAGCACCGTCGAAAGCACAAAGAGCAGAACCTGCACGCCTACCACGGCGGCAAAACCGCCCTTGATGTAGTACGGGTAGCGATGCTCAAACGCCACGGCATGATCGAGCAGCTCGCGACGGTACGAATCCGAATCGAGCATGACGCGCATGGCCGTGCGCAGCGAATAGCGCTGGCGCGGCAGGTCGTTGGACTCGCAGATCATCAGACCCGTCGTGGAAAGCTGCTTGTCAAAGAGTAGATTGAGGTTGAGCAGCAACGGGCGCAGCTGCAGACCGATAAAGAGCGCGATGATAAGAAACACGCCCAGGATGCACAGGTTGAACAGGTAGTTGAACGAATACATGCCACCGACGGTCTCGCGCAGTAGGTTGATGCCATAGGTGAAGGGCAGCAGCGGATGCAGCCATTGGAAGAAGCCGGGCATCATCTCGATAGGATACATGCCCGACGAGCCGGGGATCTGCACAATGACGAGGATGACGCCAATGGCTTTACCGATATGCTTAAAGGTGGTGGACAGCGCATAGATGATGTTGACGTAGGTGAACGAGATGGCGATGCCGCCCAGCACAAAGAGCAGCGGATTGACGCACTGAACGCCAATGACCAGATCGCCCACCGTAACGATAATGGCCTGGAACGCGCCCAGGATCACCAGCAGCAGCCAGCGGCCAAAGTAGCCCTGACGCGCCGTAAAGTTGCCGATGCCCTCGCGATCGACCTCGAGCTTGTAGATGGCGATGAGCACGTAGCCGCCTACCCACAGCGCCAGGTTGGTATAGAACGGGGCAATGCCCGAGCCAAAGCTCTTGACCGGGTAAATCGACTTGGACGTCAGCTTGACCGGAGATGCCATAAAGTCGGCAACGTCATCGACGTCGACGCCCATCAGGTCTGCCAGGTCGCCCATGGACTCGGAGGTCTGCAGCGCCGCGATGTCGTTAGCGGCGGTTGCAAGCTTGTCCTGGACCTTGGCAAGCGAGGAATCGGTCTGGGACAGCGTGGTCTTGGCCTGGCCGAGCGTAGCGCTAAGCTGCGCCAGCGTGCCACGCGCATTTGCAAGTGTAGGTGTCATACCCGAGACGATACCGGTCAGGTCGCCCGAAACGGCAGCAAAAGAGTCGAGCGCGCTCGAGGCCTTCGGCAGCGCGTTTTGGCCCAAGTCCGTCTGGGCTTGGCCAAGGTTGGTCGCACCGGTATGAATTGCGTTATTGATAGCGTCACTGGCACCCGAAACAGCCGCTGCGTCATTCGCCATGGCGCTCGACTGCGCGGACAGACCGTCCTTGATGCTCTGCAGCTTTTCATTCTGCTCTCGAAGCAAATCGATGGTCGGTACAATGCGCGCGTCAATTTCCTCGGAACCTGTCGACGTGTCATTAACGAGAATCTCCAAGTGCCCGATAACGGCCTTATTGTGATCGATCGTCGCTTGGAGAGACTCGAGCGAGTTGTCGATGCGGGTGGTCGTAGATGTGACCGTACCCGTTAGCTTGCCAATCGCAGCGTTCGCGGAGGCTGACGTCTTGGTGAGTGCAAGGCTACCTTCCGAGAGTGCCTTGGAGAGCGAGGTGATAGAGTTGCCCGCCGTGGCGCGAGCCTCGCCCAGCAGGTCGTTGCCCTGGGAGATTGCCTGCGTCAGCGACGGTGCCTGACCTTGCAAGCCGGCAAGCGCCGCATCAGCCGAGGCGATAGCGCCACTCGTCTTATCGATGGCGGCATTCATATCGCCAATCGAATCGCGCACCTCACCCAAGGTGTCGGATGCCTCGGACACCGAACTTGTCAGCGAGTCCTGAGTCTGGGTTGCCTTGTCCTTTAAATCGACACCGGCATCCTTGGCGATACTGGCAACAGTCTCGCCCACCGTGGAGACAAACTCCGAGTTGATCTGCTCCTCGATGGTGTTGGCACCGGTATCGGTGACCTTGGGCGCAATGGCGCTCTTTTTCTCGTTGACGTAATAGGTGAGCTTCGGCTGATGGTAGTTGCCGTCGAGCATCGAGACCAGATTGTCGGAGAAGTTCTTGGGGATTACGATCGCCGCGTAGTATTCCCCGCTCTCGACGCCCTCTTTGGCATCGGCGGCCGAATCGACGAAGGTCCAGCCCAGCTGATCGTTTTCCTTGAGCTGATCGACCACCTTATCGCCCGCATTAAGCTCGCCCACTAGGTCGTTCTGGGTGCCCTGATCGTTGTTGGCGATAGCGATTTTAATGCCCTGGGTGTTTCCATACGGATCCCAGTTGGCCACGATGTTGTACCAGGCATACAGCGAGGGGATAACGCACACGCCCAGGGTAACCACCAAGGCGACGGGGTTCACAAGCAGTCGCTTAATGTCGCGCTTAAATATCGCAAAGGAGACCTTTGCATCGGATAGTTTGCTGCCGAGACTCACGCTTGGACCATCCATCCTGTCGTTGAATCAAATCGTACTATCAAAAACCATTGTACGTAGGCGCTTTAGCGTCTCGAAGCACAATGGTATTGAGTTTTGCGGGTAGCAATATACTACGAAGATTAGTTAACGTACAGTTGTACAGTATCTCAAATTTCAGCAGGTCACAAAACCACAACCCGCACAAATAAATGATCCCTTGGGGACGAAGGGATCATTCAAAAGGAAACGAGAGTGGAAAATCTCCCACTTCAAGCCCGCATTCGAGCCAAAAGTGGGAGATTATCCACTCTCGTTCTAATCTAGTTACGATGCCGTATCCCCGAACTACATCAAGTTGCAAACAGCCGCCGCGAAGGCAACGGGATCCTCGGGCAGAATGCCCTCGACCAGCAGAGCCTGGTCATAGAGCAGACCGGAGTACTGCTTAATCTTGTCGGCGTCGCCTGCCTTCTGGGCAGCGACAAGCTTGTCAAAGACCGGGTGCTTGGCGTTGAGCTCGAGCACGCGCTGGCTCTTGGGCATGCCGTCGGGCGCGCCCTCGGGTCCCTTCTGGAGCACCTTCTCCATCTCGAGCGAAAGCGGACCCTCGGTGGTGATGCAAGCGGGGGCATCGGTCAGGCGCGCGGAGACGGCAACTTTCTCGACCTTGTCACCGAGCGCCTCCTTCATAGCGCTAAAGAGGTCCTCGTTTTCCTTGGTGGCGTCCTCGGCCTCCTTCTTCTCGTCCTCGGTCGCCAGATCAAGATCGCCAGTCGCAACGTTCTTGAGCTCCAGGTGACGATCCTCGACCTCGGGCTCGGCACCGTCGGCAACGGCCTTCTCGGCAGCCTCGCGGGCGGCGTCGTCCTCGTAGATCTTAGGCATATCGGCGGCAACGTACTCACGCATAGCCTGGAACGTGAACTCATCCACATCCTGCGTCAGCAACAGCACGTCATAGCCGCGGTCGAGCACGCCCTTTACCACGGGCATCTTGGCCAAGCGCTCACGCGAGTCGCCGGCGGCGTAGTAGATGGCCTTCTGGTCCTCGGGCATACCCTTGGCATACTCGGCCAGGGTAATCATCTTCTGCTCCTTGGCAGACCAGAACAGTAGCAGGTCGGCGAGCTCATCGGCCTTCATGCCATAGCTCGAGTAGATGCCGTACTTAAGGCCGCGGCCAAAGTTCTCAAAGAACATCTCGTAGGCCTCGCGGTCGTTGTCACGCATATCCTCAAGGTCGGCGGTAATCTTCTTTTCTACACGCTTGGCGATGGCCTTGAGCTGACGGTTCTGCTGCAGCGTCTCACGCGAGATGTTGAGCGACACGTCGGCAGAATCCACGACGCCACGGACAAAGTTGTAGTAGTCGGGCAGCAGGTCGTCGCACTTCTCCATAATCAGCACGTTGGAGCTGTAGAGCGCCAGGCCCTTCTCGTAGTCCTTGCTGTACAGATCGAACGGGGCGCGGCCCGGCACAAACAGCAGGGCATCGTACTCGAGCGTACCCTCGGCATGGAAGCTGATAGTGCGTGCCGGATTGTCAAAGTCGTGGAACGTGGACTTGTAGAACTCGTCGTAGTCCTTCTGCTCGACATCGGAGCTGTGCTTTTTCCAGATCGGTGTCATTGAGTTGACGGTCTCGAGCTCCTGGTAGTCCTCGTACTCGGGCGTGTAGTCATCGCCAGCATCCTCGGGCTTGGGCTTCTGGCGGCTCTTGGACACCATCATTTGGATCGGGTAACGCACATAGTTGCTGTACTGCTGAATCAGGCTCTTGAGGCCCCACTCGGTCAGGAAGCGATCGTAGGTCTCGGCCTCGCCGTCGGCGTCGAGCTTCTCGTTCTCGCGCAGCGTCAGGATGACATCGGTGCCGTGCTCGGCGCGCTCGCCGTCTTCGATGGTGTAACCCTCAAGACCATCAGACTCCCACACGTGAGCGGTGTCCTCCCCATAGGCGCGGCTGACAACCTTTACGTGGCTGGCAACCATAAAGGCAGAGTAGAAGCCTACGCCAAACTGGCCGATGATGTCGACATCGGAGCCCTGTTGCTCGGCGTTCTCGGTCTTAAACTCCTCGGAGCCGGAATGGGCGATGGTGCCCAGATTGCGCTCGAGCTCCTCGGCGGTCATGCCAATGCCGTTATCCGAGATGGTAATGGTGCGGGCGTCTTTATCAAAAGAGACGCGAATAGCCAGGTCGCCCTGGTCGAGCTTGACACTCGGGTCCTGCAGGCTCTTAAAGTTGAGCTTGTCGACGGCGTCGCTCGCGTTGGAGATAAGCTCGCGCAGGAAGATTTCCTTATTGGTGTAGATGGAGTTGATCATGAGGTCGAGCAGTTTTTTGCTCTCGGTCTTAAATTGACGCATGTGCAGTCCTTTCGCGCTACCCCCGTCCGCAAAAACGGCCCGGTTGCCCGAGCCGCATCGCAGACCTGCTATGTTCAGACTTAGATTTTATAACCCATTAGCGCGCATATATACATACGGAATCGAAAAACTGTATGTCCAAACGCTCTGATGCGCCAATTGCCAAGGAGTGTCCCCGACTGCCGGCAGGAAAGGAACGTCCCTATCTGCCATCTACGCGCTTGGCCATCCAAACATGGGGCTGGCCCTCGTCTTCGTAGTCCACCGGGGCAATCTGCGTGTAACCCGCCTTGGCATAGAGCGGCAGCACGTATTCCTGCGCATGCAGCTTAATGAGCTTGGCGCCGGCATCACGCGCGCACGTATCACTGGCCTCGACAATCTTGCTCGCCAAACCGCGACGGCGCATGCTCGGCAGCACGGCCACGCGCCCCATAATGTAGGTCTCCCCCGCCGCGACGCCTTCGTCCAAGTCGCACGCCGGCGACACCGGAGCCTCTGCGTCAGCCGCGCGCTCAAGCTCTTCGGGAAACACGCGCGAGCAACCGGCAAGCTCACCGTCTACATAGAGCGTCACATGGATGCAGTTCGGATCCTCGTCGATAGCGTCAAACTCATTCTCGTAGCCCTGCTCGTCCATAAAAACGACGCGGCGCACCAACGCCGCGTCATCAAAGCATCCCGTCTTAAGTTGGATATCCATGGCTGCCCTTTCATTCAATACGAACGTTAGGGACAGATTTTAGCGAAAATGAGCTCCGCGCACGCTAAACTTCGCGCGAGCCTTCGCCAGGCAGTCGTAATGACCCACGTTATGGGCATCGCTCGCGATGAAGCTGTACAGGTTCTGATCGAACAGGCGCTGTGCCGGCTTTTTCTCGCGACCAAAGCGACCGCCGGCAATAAAGTCCGCCGAAGCCTGCAGCTTGCAGCCCATATCGACCAGGCGCTCCGCCACGCTTACATCCTTTTGAACCGCACGATAGCGCTCAGGATGAGCGATGATCACCTGGTAGCCACGGCACTGCAAATCGTAAATCGTGTTCTCGTACTCTCTAAACGCATACGCATCGGCATGAGTCGAAAGCTCGAGCAGAAACTCGTTGGTCCCATCGAAATGCAAGTGATCCGCGGCATCGATACCAAGCTCAACGAGCTTTCGATGGTTGACCTCGAAGCCCATCTGGAGCGGAAAACCGTCAGCGTTATCGCGCAGCAGCTCAAAGGCATCCCACATCTTGTCGTAATCAAAATAGGGATCACGGCAGTGAGGAGTGCAAACGATTCTGGTTACACCGGCCCGCTTGGCAGCCTCGAGCATCGCCAAGCTCTCTTCGAGATCGGCGGCGCCGTCGTCTACACCCGGCAAGATATGGCAATGAATGTCACGCATAGGTCGGCCTCAATCAACTAAACGTTTGCTCGGTTGGTGAAGATGCCCTTTTTGGAAGTGCCCTGATCGTCGGAGCCCTTCTTAACCTTCTTACCGTCCTTGGTGTAGTAAGAATAGTAGTACTCGCTGGTCTCGGTCTCGCAGTAGTTCATAACGGTACCGATGAGCTTGACCTTCTCGGACTTCTTAAGCTGACCGATGGCGTTGAGTGCCTCTTCGCGCTTGGTAAAGTCCTCGCGCACCACGAACAGCGTGCCGTCGGTCAGGCTGGCAATCTCGGCAGCATCGATGAAGGTGCCGACCGGAGGAGCATCGAAGATGACGTACTGGAACTTGGCGGACAGTGCCTTTACCAGCTTGGCAAAGCGGTGAGAGACGATGATGTCGGCAGGATTGGGAATGTGCGGCTCGGCATCGAGGAAGTAGAAGTTCTTCTGACCCGTCTCGACAATTGCCTGGTCAATGGAAATCTGCTCGGAAAGGACCGCATAGAGTCCGCCGCGCGAACGAACGCCAAGCATATCGGAAAGGGACCTGCGGCGCATATCGGCCTCAACCAGGAGCACGGACTTGCCGCTCGTGGCGATTGCCTGAGCAAGATTAATGGAAACCGTAGACTTGCCCTCGTTGGGAATCGAGGAGGTAACGGTGATGGTGCGAATGGGGTCGTCCACGCTCGCAAAGCGGATGTTGGCCAGAAGGGTCTTGGCGGCATTCTGCACAACGAGCTTATCGGTGTTCTTTGCCTTAGCCATGCCTATTTACCACCTTTCATAGCCGGAATTCGGCCAACAACGGGAATACCCAGGAGCTCTTCTGCCTCTTCGGCACCGCGGATGCGGGTATTGAGCATGTCTGCCAAAACGACATAGGCAACTGCGATAAAGATACCGGCGAGGAACGCGACGGCAATATACAGCGTGCGCTTGGGGCCGCTGGGGGCTTCGGGGGTCTTAGCCTCGTCGATAACGTTGATGCTCTGGGCAGCGCCGACGTTCTGAGCGACCGTACTCACCGAGCTGGCAATGGCCTTTGCGACCTCAGCCGTCTCCTTGGCATCGGTGCCGGTAACCGAAAGCGTAATGACACGCGTGGTGGTCTCGGAGGAAACAGACACCTTGTAGTCATCCAGATCGGTGAGGCCCAGTTCTTTGGCGGCGCCGCTCTTAACGCTATCGCTATCCAGCAGCGTGGCGATATCATTGGAAAGCATCTGGCTCGCCGAGAGATCGTTGTAGCTCATCTGACCGCTATCGTCGGTCTTGGCGAGAATGTACATGCTCGTCGTCGCGGTATAGGTGTTGTCCATCGCAACGAAGGACACGATGCCCATGGCGATCGCGCAGACCACCGGAAGGGTGATGACCAGCTTGAGGTGCTTCTTCAGCAGCTGGAACAGTTCGAGAAGGGTCATGCAGCTTGCCTTTCATTTCCCCAGTTCGGATTGACAAAACTGTCCGTATGTTATCGCATCTTTTTACCGAGACCAAACTCTATACATAAGAAACAGGCTCTCCGGTAAAAATGTCGGAAGCAATCGTAAAATTGCACAACAACGCCGCACCCGAAAGTCAAATGCGGCGTCTACATCAATATCTATGTTGTATCGCTATGCGAATGGCTCGTCCTGCTGTATGGGAAACGTCGCCGTAATGGTGGTTCCCACGCCCAACTCGCTCGACAGATCGAGCGTGGCGTGATGATACAGGGCCGCATGCTTGACAATGGCAAGCCCCAGGCCGGTTCCGCCGCGTGCCTTGGACCTACTCTTGTCCACGCGATAGAACCGCTCAAATACCTTGCCCTGTTCTTCAGGCGCGATACCGATTCCCGTGTCGGCGACAGCGAGGAACGGATGGCCTTCGTCGTTGGTGCCGCACTGCAACGCAACCGTACCGCCGGGTCGATTGTAGCGGATGGCGTTGCTTGCCAGATTATAGATGAGCTCGTCGATCAAGCGCGACACGCCTTCGATGACCACAGGCTTGGTCTCATGACTTATCGTCACATTCGCTTGACGGGCGACCTGTTCAAGACGCTGCTCAACCGCGTAAATCGCACGCGAGAGCTCAATAGGCTCCGTGGACCCAATGGGCACTGCCTCGCCTTCAGTTGCACGTTCGGCCTCGTCCAAGTTAGACAGCGTAAGGATGTCGTTGACAAGCGCTGCCAAGCGGCCCGCCTCACGATAGATGCGACCGCCAAAGTTGCGCAGGTCGTCCTCGCCCTCGACCATGCCATTTGCGATGAGCTCGGCATAGCCCGAAATCGCCGTAAGCGGCGTCTTGAGCTCGTGGGTGATATTTGCCGTGAACTCGCGGCGCATGCGGTCGTTGTCCGCCAGCACCGCCATCTGGCGCTTGAGCTCCTGGCGTTGCGACTCAATGCGCTCGAGCATGGGAACCATCTCGGCATAAGCATGCTCATAGCTACGGCGCGGATGGTCCAGATCCACCTCTTGCAACGGCGCAATAATGGCACGGGATTCGCGACGCGCCAGGAAAAACGAGAGCACCGCGCCGGCTGCCGCGATAAGCAACATCGGCGCCACCATCGACAGCAAAATCGCCGCAACGCCGGGTTGAGCTTGCGCTAGGCGGACAACCTGGCCGTTATCAAGACGCACGGCGCGATACAACATGATCTCATCGAGCGTAGAGCTTGCGCGCTCCGCGGAGCCCGAGCCGCTCTCGAAGGCCTCGGCGACCTCGGGGCGATCGCCGTGATTGGGCAGCATCGAAGGTGACGCCTCGTTGTCGTAGGCAACCGATCCATCCTTGTTAATCAGCGTGATGCGCAAGTCCTCGCGATCGAGGCTACGCAAGAACGGGATGGGCTCCTGCTGCTCGTCGAGGGCGGCAGCAATGAGCTCAGTTTCCTGCGCCAGATTGGCACTCGTGGCATCTGCCAGGGTGTTTTGCACAAAGAACGCGCCCAGCACCGTAAACGCCACGATAACCGCCATAGCACAGACAAAAATCGTCGCAAACACGCGCTGCGACAGGGTGCGTTTTCCCTGGGGGGCGAAGACCACGGGTTACTCCTCCGATACGGTGGCCGCGCTGCCGGCTTCTTCGGCATCGTCACCGGCAGAAGGCTCGGCCAGGCGATAGCCCACACCGCGCACGGTCTCGATAGCGCTCGCATGCTCGCCGAGCTTTTGGCGAAGCGTCTGCACGTGCACGTCGACAGTGCGCGAACCACCGTCAAAGTCCCAGCCCCACACGCTCTGCAGCAGCGACTCGCGGGTAAAAACCACGCCGGGCTTGCGCATGAGGTACTCGAGCAGGTCGAACTCGCGCAGCGTGAGCTTGAGCGGTTCACCGGCAACAGTCACTTCGCGGTGGCTGGGCGAAAGCACGATATCGCCCACGCTGAGCACATCGCTCGCCTGCTTGACCATGCCGCCGCGGCGCAGCAGCGCACGGCAGCGGCTGGCGAGCTCCATGAGCGAAAACGGCTTGGTCAGGTAGTCGTCGGCACCGCCATCGAGCGCCATGACCTTGTCGAGCTCGGTGTCCTTGGCGGTGAGCATCATGATGGGCACCGTCGCCGTCAGGCGATCGGCGCGCAGGCGACGCATAATCGCCAAGCCGTCGGTATCGGGCAGCATGATGTCGAGCAGCACAGCATCGGGCACCCGTCGCGCCACGGCGGCCTTAAACTCGCCATCGCACGAAAAGCCCTCGGCCTCGATCCCCTGCTTGCGCAGCGCATAGACCGTCAAATCCCTGATGTTGTCATCGTCCTCGACGTAATAAATCATGTTGAACCCCTTTGCGGCCGGTATGACCGCATCTTAACCCTAAAGGCGCCTGTGCAAGATGGTATCAGCCAAAACGCCCCGTCAAATAATCCGCCGTGCGCGGATCGGTCGGGTTTTTGAAGAGCTGAGCGGTGGGCGCATGCTCCACCAGCTCGCCCAGCAAAAAGAACGCGACCGAGTCGGAGATGCGTGCAGCCTGCTGCATGTTGTGCGTAACGACCACCAGCGTGCAGGTCTCCTTGAGCTCGCAGGCCAGCTGCTCCACCACCAGCGTCGATACGGGGTCGAGCGCCGAGGTCGGCTCGTCCATCAGCAGAATGTCGGGCTGCACGGCCAGCGCACGGGCAATGCACAGACGCTGCTGCTGGCCGCCCGAAAGACCCAGACCCGATTCCTTGAGCTTGTCCTTGACCTCGTCCCACAGTGCGGCGCGTCGCAGGGAGTCTTCGACCAGCTCGTCGAGCACGACGCGGTCGCGCACGCCCATGCCGCGAGGACCGTAGGCGACGTTGTCGTAGATGCTCATGGGAAACGGATTGGGGCGTTGGAACACCATACCCACGCGCTGGCGCAAGCGGCAGATATCGTAATCGCCCAGGATATTCTGGCCGTCGAGTGCAATCTTGCCCTCGATGCGGCAATCTTTGATGCCGTCGTTCATGCGGTTAAAGCAGCGCAGCAGCGTCGACTTTCCGCAGCCCGAAGGCCCGATGAACGAGGTGATCTGCTTGTCGCGGATCTTGATGGACACGTCCTTGAGCGCATGGTGGTCGCCATAGAACAGGTCGAGGCCCTCGACGTCGATGCGCGTCGGCGAGGCGGCAAGATCCTCTGCCGTGGGGCGAGTCGCATCCCCAACCTCGCGCTCATGCGCGGCCTCGGCCTGCGCTTCCATGAGTTCTTCAAGCTCCATGGGCTCCATAGCCGCAGCAGCCGTCATACCGCATACCTCCACATCGATATCAATTCAGCAGTATCGATAGTAGAAATTGCGGCTCATACGCACGTGAGCGCATTGTCAGGTGTTTGTAAGGTCGCCTTCGCTACGCGGCGGGCAGCTCAATGGTAAATACGGTATGCTCGGGCGTCGATTCGCACGCGATAGTGCCACCGTGCGCCGAAACGATCTCCTTGGCGATGGCAAGCCCCAGCCCAGCGCCACCTCGATTGGTTGCGCGCGCCGCATCCAAGCGATAGAACTTCTCAAAGATCACCTTGAGCTTTGCCTCGGGAATAGGATCGCCCTGGTTGATAAAGCGCACCCGCACGCCACCGTCATCTTGGTGCCCAGCCTCAATCGTGATGGTCGATCCTTCGTAGCTATAGGCGATGGCATTTTTCATGATGTTGTTGAACACGCGAGCCATCTTGTCACCATCTACGAGCACCGTCAGGTCCTCACGCACATCAACTCGGACATCTTTGTGCTGCTCGTTGAGAATGGGATAGAACTCATCGGCCACCTGCGCCAGCAGCAATCCCAGATCGACGTAACCGCGCGTGAGCACAATATCGTGGAAGTCAAAGCGCGTGATATCAAAGAACTCCTCAATAAGCGCGTCGAGTCGGTGCGCCTTGTCGAGCGCCACGCCCGTAAAGTGAGCGCGCTGCTCAACCGGCAGGTCGGGCGCCTCCTGCAACAGCGAGAGGTAGCCCACCACGCTGGCAAGCGGCGTGCGCAGGTCATGCGCCAAGTATGTGACCAAATCGTCCTTGCGATGCGACTCGTCGCGTAGGGCCTGCTGCACCTTACGCTCGCGATCGCGCACGCGGTTGAGCGCACCCTCGACCTCCAGGAAGTCGCCGTCGATGTTGTCCCACGCGTCGGGATGATCGATCAGGCGATCCTGAATACGGGCGGCAAGCACGCGGTCGGAATGCTGCTCACCCTGCTCATAGCCCTGGTAGTACAGAGCGCGGCCACAAAAGAACAGGACGCACACGGCGAGCGCCAAGACAAAGCCAAGCATGTTGAATACAAAGCCGGCATCGAACAGCACCGGTCCCTCAATACCACCAAGTGCCATGGCGCCGATCGCCAGCGTCATGACCCACGCGGCACCGCCGATCACCACGCAACGGCGCACGATTTCAAAGCGATCGATCAGCAAGAAGCCGATGAGTAGAGCCGCCAAGATACCGGCGATGTTGTCAATGCCGATCAGCAGCAGGCTCAGCAAAAAGAGCAGCACCGTCGCGAGCGCACGATTGTCGACGACTGCCCGTACATATTCAAAGAGCCGGTCGGGCACCTCAAACGCCTGCCTATCGTCGTTTGTCATATCAAGATCCTCACAAGCGAACAGCGTTATTCGATGATATAGCCGACGCCCCAGACGTTTTTGATAAAACGCGGCTTTTGGGCGTCGTCGCCGATCTTTTCGCGCAGGTGACGAATGTGCACCATCACCGTATTGTTGGAGCCGGGCATAAAGTCCTCGTTCCACACCGCGCGGAACAGGTCCTCCACGGGCACTACACTGCCGCGATGCTCGGCCAGATACAGCAAGATGGAATACTCGATGGGCGTGAGGCGCACCGGCGCACCGTCCACCGTCACGGAGCGAGCGTCACGGTTGATCTCGAGGCCGTCGAGCTGAATGACCGGAGACTCAGCCACCTGCACTCGGCTACCGTAGCTGGTATAGCGGCGCAACTGAGCATGAACGCGCGCGATGAGCTCCAGCGGACGGAACGGCTTGACCACGTAATCGTCCGCGCCAAGCGAAAGGCCTTCGATCTTATCCCGCTGGGCATCGCGTGCCGTCAACATAATTACGGGATAGGTATGGCTAGTACGGATGGTACGCAGCAGCTCAAAGCCGTCAATATCGGGCAGCATGACATCGAGCAGTGCCAGGTCAAACTCTTGCTCCAGAATTGCCTTGGCCGCATCGGCCCCGCTGTAGGCGATCTGGACGTCAAAGCCCTCTTTTGTAAGGTAGATACCAACCAGGTCGGCGATGGCCTTCTCGTCATCAACTACCAGTATGCGCTCGTTCATGCGTGCTCCTCTCGCGCTCCATTATGCCCGAGGCGGCGCCCGCCACACACAACAAGCGTGGGCGATTAAGTCGACCTTAAGCACCCTTGTGCCCATTCGAGCACGAATGCGGGCCATGCGCGCACGCAACGATCGTCGTCGCCGGCAAACGATATACTCTAGTGTCAGAAGAGACCATCCCGTCGAAAGCGAAATCTGTGAAGTCCCTCACCTCTTTTGCAAAGCGCTCCGCCCAGCTTGCCGCCGGCTTTGCCTGCGCCATCGCCCTTGTTGCCGGCGTACCTGCTGTTGCCGGCGCCCAAGTGCTCACGACCGACGACGTCTGCGGCAAGACCGCCGACGTCCGCGGCATCACGGCAGAAAACCTGCCCGATATCGAGGCAACTAATGCCCTTGTTATGGGCAAGGATGGCACCGTCTACTATGGACGCGGCGCCGATGAGCAGGTAAAGATTGCCTCGATCACCAAGGTCATGACCGCAATCCTGACCGTCGAAAACTGCAAGATGGACGAGAAGGTCACGGTGAGCAACGCTGCCGCCACCGTAGGCAACTCGACTGCCGGCCTGCTCGAAGGCGATGAGCTCACCGTGGAGCAGGCACTACGCGGCCTGATGATCCCCTCGGGCAACGACGCCGCCATCGTGCTTGCCGAGTACGTGGGCAAAAAGATCGACCCCAAGACCAAAGACGCCGAGGCTACCTTTGTGAAGGCCATGAACGAGCGCGCCAAAAAGCTCGGCTGCACCGGCACGGTCTTTGAGAACCCACACGGTCTGGACTTTGATGAATGGGCCGGCGACATGCACTCAACCGCACATGACGTGGCACTGATGATGCGGGAAGCCATGAAAAACGATACGATTCGTGAAGTCGTCGCAAGCGAGGATTCTTGGATTGAGGTCACGGGCGCCGATGGCTCTGACCATTCACATTCCATGGACACGCACAACGTTTTGCTCGGTCAGGACGGAAACATTGGCGGCAAGACCGGCACCACCGACGACGCGGGCTATTGCTTTACGAGCGCCTACAACCGCGACGGCGACGAGGTCTACACCGTCGTTTTGAACTCCACCACCACCGACCAGCGCTTTACCGATACCGCCACCCTTGCCAACTGGTACTACGGCCACAAGGTCACGGTCGCGATCGCCAACACGCAGGAGAAGACCGCCAACGGCAACCCACTCATGGCACGCATTAGCCAGACAGATTGGACGGACAAGACGATCGACGCCACGCTCGCCGACCCCGCCGCACAGGCAACGGTGTTCTCACTCGCCGGCGAAGTGACCGAAAAGGTTAGCTACGATGACCTTTCGGGCACGGTGCATGTTGGCGATAAGGTGGGCAGCGTTACGCTTAAGCAGGACGGCACCAAGATCGCCGTTATGGACCTGGTCGCCGACGAGGAAGGAACGGGGCCCAATCCCATCGAGTGGCTGCTCGTGAAGCTCGACCGCCTGGGCCGCCGCATCGACAACCGACCGCTCACAGCCGAGAGCGAGACCGTAGCCAAGGCTCCTGAGGTGTAGGGCCAAAGCGATATCACATCGAACCAAATGAGGCGTCCAACGGGGCGCCTCATTTTTTGAGGGTTCGAATCCCCAGTTAACGCTCTTGAAACTAAAAAAGGGCCCCAAATGGAACCCTTTTTTAAAGTCTTACTGGCGGAGAGCTGGGGATGTCCGGGCATGCTACGCATGCCCTCCGGCTTCAAAGCCTAGCGGCTTTTCGCCCACGGGCTACAAACGCTTTCGCGTTTGCTTAACGCCCGTGCCCTCTCGGGTTCGAATCCCCAGCTAACGTAGCTGATATTAAAAAAAGGCCCCAAATGGGACCCTTCTTTCGATTCATACTGGCGGAGAGCTGGGGATTCGAACCCCAGATGCCCTTTTGGGGCATACTCGCTTAGCAGGCGAGCACCTTCGGCCTCTCGGTCAGCTCTCCGTAACAGCCGTTCTATAGTAACCAAACAGTCGAGGATGGGCAAGGGGGAATTTTGGAGCGATTCCAATTTGCCAGTAGACGTCTCAGTCAATCATCTCAATCTGTAACAGGTACAGGCCGAATCTTCGTCCAGATGTTACAGATTTAGACAAACAGTCAGCGCCAGCCGCAAACGTCTCAATCTGTAACAGTTATCGACCAAATCGACCCGTATATGTTACAGATCGAGACAAAGATACGAGGGCTGCCCAGCGGCGGCACCGATGCTCCCAGTCTTTATTAGCCCTTTCGAACGGTTTCCAACAGATAATCGCGCATGTACGGAATTGCGAACGAAACACAGCCGTAGCCTGCAGGTTCAATCAGTCCCGCATCGATCAGGCGCTTGCGATACGACCCGACTTTGTTCGCCGGCAAGCCCATCTTTTTGGCGATATCGCCGTTCGCAATCTCATCGCCCTCACATTGCGCCATCGCCGCGAGATACTGAAACTGCCGCTCCGACACCCTGCGCAACGCAGGGGCAATCACCATAGCATTAAAACTATCAAGAGCCGCCTGGATACCCTTGTGAGCTGCCTCTTCGTCCACGCTCTCTGCCCCGCTGCGCGCAGCAACCTGCCAAGCGTAATATCCGACCAGCTGGACCATAAAGGGATAGCCCGCCGAAGCCTTTGTCAAAAGCTCAGCAACGCCTTCGTCGAGCTCCTTGCCCGCACGCCTCATCGTATCCTCAAACGATCCGCCGACTTCAAAATCTGAAAGCCGCGTAAGTTCAATATGCTTCGCCCTCTGAAGGAACGTCAACGTATCATCCACCACCACGCCATCCACCGACGTTGGCAAACCAGCGAATGCAAAGGCGACATTCGCCCCTTGGCGAATCAAGAGCTGCATTTCATTGCCCAGCTCTCGCATTTCCTCAGTTGAGGCGTCCTGAATCTCATCGAGCGTAATGAGCAAGCCGCCGCGCTTCGCGGCTTCGTACATCGCCTCGCCCAGATGGGACGCCGACTTCGACACCTCCACGGAGCCAAGGCTGACTCCTAGAATCGACGGAGAAATCGACATTGATTCAAGACGAACATTTCGCTGCAGAGCCTCGAGAATTCTATTGCAAAAACCGGTATTTGAGGCGACGTCAACGACTTCAAATCCTTTTTTGCGCGCAAGATCACCCAATGCGTTAAGGAGCACCGTTTTACCCGTGCCACGAACACCAGAGATACGCATGAGCCGATCGGGGGCGCCGGGACCGTTCTCCAGAGCCTCGGCAAAGTCATCCAAAACAGCGTCGCGTCCGATAAGCTCAGGCGGATTCATTCCCGCCGTTGGCTTAAAAGGATTAATAGCTTTAGACATTCGGCCCTCCTCTGCTAGTTTTAACAACTTTAACAAAGTTTAGCAACTTTAGCAGAGTTTAACAGTTTTAGCAGGCTCGGTGGCTTTATGCCTTACCGACCCTGTCGGGTCCTCTTGCCCGCGCCGATACAAATAGCACGGCTCAGCCCCTCTATGCCGCCCCTACCCCAGTGAGCGGTTGAGGGAGCCGAGTTCGTCGTTGCCCATGGTGCGCCACATTTGATAGATGCAGCCGCGCGCCAAGAAAAAGAAGCCGTTATCGACCAGTTGCACAGCGGCATCTGCCAGCCGATTCGTCACGGCGGACACTGGCGGCAGCTCTAGTCCAGCCTTGTGGATGGTCTCGACCGCTTCCTCGAACGTCGGAGGCTCGCTGACGCCCATCTCGTTCATAAGGCCCTGCATTTCTTCCAGCGCGCTGCTGCCCGACTCCTCGCCGCGCGGCACCAGACGGTAACAAGCCAGCGCCAGGTCGAGCTGATCGCAATTCCAATAGGCAAACGCCAAGCGATAGAACAGGTAGCCGATTGCAGAACGATCGCTGGCAATACGTAGGCCGTGGCGCGCCACCTCGATAATCTCGTCAAAGCGCTCCAGACGCGCAAGCACGTTGATGAGCGCAAAGTGCGACTGCATGGACGAGCGCGCCAGATCGTAAAGATGGCGCACCTCGGGCAGTGCTCGTTCAAAGTCCTCTTGCTCGGCGTAAAAGCTGCAGATCTCGTGCTGGGCAAAGTACAGCGCATCGGGCGCACGAAGGATTCGCACAGAGCGGTCTTCTTCCAACACCGGTAGCACCATGCGCACCAGCTGGTTATCGCAAAACTGCGTTTGAACCGGACCTGTCGCCAAAAGCTCGGCGACGGCGCACTTAGCCTCCAACTCCTCAACAAGACGGGAAAAGCCTTCAAAAGCACCTGTACGGTCGACTTTTGCCTGCTCGCGCAATTCAACAACACGGGCCACGTATGGGTCGTCGTCCTCTTCCATGACCTCCAGCTCGTCAGCCGTATCGGCAAGCAGCAGATCGCGCAGCGCCGGCGGCAGCATGCGATGGTCATCACGCGGACGAGCATGAACCTCCGCAGGTTCAATCGTCTCCGGAGCGGTTGACTCATATGCCTCAAGCACACGCTTGCACGGCATATCGTCCATGTCCATGCTCTCAAGATCCTTGGCGACAGGCACGCAATCGGCCAGATAGGCCGCGCGCCCAAAGAAATACGTTGCGACAACGCACTCGCCCTGCTCACTGTCGGGAGCAGCAATCTGCACATAGCAGCGCGTGATGCAGGTGCCCGCGGCAAAACACGCTGCCGCAAGCGTGAGCGCCACGCGCGCATCGTGCTCCGCGGCCCAGATCGCGCGCGTGTCCTCGTCCAACTCGCGCCAGGCGTCATCTTGAGCGTCGTATTCACGTTGTGGCATAGCATCAACGACAGACTGCCCAAACCGAACGAGCATGATCCCCTCGACAACGTTTGCCCGATAGGTATAGTCGAGCCGCGTGACCACGTTAAGTGCCTCGACAATACGCGCGAAGCGGGTACGCACATCCCACTCACCGCCCGGCTGGCAAGCCACCGTACCCGGTTTGCCCCACGGGTTATCGCTCGAGGCCGTATCAAGCAGTCGGGGAACATCGTTGGTCGTCTTGGCGATATGCCACGCATCGAAGAGCGCGCAGCCCTCAAGGCTCGGCGAGGATGCCGCAGGGACCAATCCGGCCCCGATGTGCTCAAGGATGCCGGAGAGACGGTTAAGACGGCACTCGATGGCAAGCAGCATGTCAATCTCGTCCTGGTCCAGCAGGCTGCGATCAAAATTGAGATAGAAAAGCTTTGAGCGATCGATGCGAGCCAGGCTCATCTCGGACTTAGCGGCGATGGTGCGCAAGCGGGGCAAGTCAATTTCACTCATAAGGGCGGCGGCATAGCGCTCGATACCGCTCGGATTCTCGGCATGGTCAACGCGGTAGAGCAGCGTCTCGATAGCGTCAGGTAGCGGTGTCGTGTTAAAGCCCAAAAACACCTCGACCGGCTCGGGCAACTTTACGAGCTTGATCTTGTCGACAACGTTTTGCATACCCTCGTCGAGTCCGTCGGCGTCCGCCGTGCTCGCAATGGTATTTTCGGAGTCAGCGAATATCACGTAGCGCAGGAACATCGATGCCATGAACTCACCGTAAGGAAGGGAGCGGGCCGAATTCCATGTCTCGTGATCGGACTGTTCGCGCATGGGACCTTCGGGAGAGCCGACGGTTCGCGCGCACGCGCGCATCGTGCCGTTTGCTCCCCTCACCATAATCTCACCAATACCGGAGTCCGACTCGTCAAGGACCAGTTCCATGTCGGGATCGTTGGGCAGCGGAGCCTCGCTAACGGGGCGGTCCACCTTGTACACCTCACCCGAAACGCTTACGTAGCCCAAAAGCGACACATGGCTTTTGCCAACGAATTCGACGACATAACAAGATTCATGCTGATCCTCGCCAAAGAGTTTCCAGACCACGCCATATGAGCGTCCCGCAGGCTGCTCGGGCATCGCCGGAAAGCGCTTCTTGGGATCGAGAAACCTGAGCTTGTATGTCGGACGCTCTGCCACGAAATATCACCCTGATCGGTCGCTTGAGAAGGAGTGGTCGCGAATAAGTCGCGACATCTACTCGGAATCTTACACGAGTCGACAGGAAATCGTCCCTTTGGACGAAAGCACTCAAGCTGACGCAAAAGAAAAGCCCCCGTTGCCGGGAGCTTTAATCTCAAATGGTGCGGCGTATAGG
>CABQHZ010000026.1 GCA_902464175.1 uncultured Collinsella sp.
CGTTCACCTAACCATCATGGGATGAACGGTAGATTTTGGGGGTTTAACGGTTGTCTTCGGGAAACTGTATCCCGTTCTGAGCGCTGATTCTGGGACACAATTTCCGCTAGAGCTCCATTGGGAAAGTGTGTCCCACTCTGAGCCCCGATTCCGGGACACAGTTTCCCAAACGCGCGATCCCTGATCGGCACAAATAAGGTCCTTTGATGGCAAAACTCGCCACCAAAGGCCCTCAAAACAGTCGTTATGCCCCCCTGCGGAACCCAACGTTGCTGAATACTCTCAAAAATGTACGTCGCAAGCGGGGGTACCCGCCCAGACTGGCTAGATACCCGCGAGCTTGCAGTAACGATCGACGTTGCTGGCAAACACCATCTCCACGGCACCCTTTTGCACGGGGTCCGCAGGTGCTTTACCCCACAGCAAGTAATCGCCCAGCGTCTTGGCACCACGATAGGCCAAGCCCACCGGGTCCTTGTAGACGATATTGGTAAAGATGCCGTGACGCAGGGCAAGCGCGCTCTCGGGGAACAGGTCGTTGCCGATTACCATGACCTCGCCCGCTTTATTGGCCGAGACGAGCGCGTCAGCCACCAGCTCAGAACCCACGGCGAACACGCTGCAGATCAGCTCTGGGGCATCCGGGCCGTTGAGGCGACTGTTGAGCTCGCGCTCGAGTTGCTTGATCTGGGCATGAGCGCCGGTAAGGTCCTCGACCTGCCAGGGGACGTTATGCTCGCGCAGGTACGTATGGAAGGCGCGAGCGGTCAGGTAGTGCGAATCGGTATAGGGATCGCCAGCCAAGAGTAGAACGCGGGCATCGGCACCAGCGGCATGAACTAGGTTGGCCGCCTGCTCGGCCATTAGGCTACCCGCTGTCGAATAATCGGCCAAGCTGGCGCCCAGGCGGTCGAGGTGCGGACGGTCGCCATCGACGAGCTCAATCGCCACACCCGCCTCGGCAATCTGCTCCAGCAGATGGGTCGCGCGGTCGTCGCCCGGAACGTAAGCGAGCAGGCCGTCGATCTTCTCGCCCACCTGCAGGCGCTCATCGATTTGCTCGAGTGCATCGGCATAGCCGCCGACGCCAAACTCGACGCGCTCGACGCTAATGCCCTGGTCGATAACCTCCTGCTCAAAGCGATTGCAGCCTTCCCACAGGTAGCGATAGAAGTAAGCACCCTCGCGCGATGCGCACGGCAGGCAAAAGGTCAGGTTGATGTCCTTGCGACGCAGGCTCGAAGCGCTCGTGTTGCGGTGATAGCCCATCTCCTCGGCCTTATCGTTAACTTTGGCGCGCACGGACTCGCTCACGCCGGCCTTGCCCGTCAGGGCTTTGTGCACGGTATTGATGGAAACGCCGAGCTCGGCGGCTATGTCCTTCATGGTTACGCGAGCGCTCATAGAGTTACTCCGGTGTTGGTAAGTTGCTAATTAACAATACGGTTAACGATACCCCAAAATCACTCGTCCACTCGCCGCGCCTACCCCCAAATGCGAAAAACGCCCCGCAAACGGATGCTCGCGGGGCGTTTGAGCCTGGGTTTTATTACTGAATGCCGTGACCAAGATCCTCGGCAATCTTGTCCACGCCTTTAAGCGCCGCGCAGGTCTTCTTGTTGGAGCAATGCCCCGTACAAACGCCGCCCTGGGCGCAGTCGGCGCAAGTGCCCTTACGGTAGATGCGCACGCACACGGCGACAAACGCAATACCGATCACAGCCAGAACAACAATATCGATAGGTGCCATAGCAAGCCTCCTCTAGTTAACCACCACTTACTTTACACCATCCCCCACCTGCCAAAAAGGGACAGGTTTATTTTGGTCGCTTTTATCTGCGGAAACGCCACATCTCCCCCATCACCTAAGTTGCGGTGAAATAGTTCCTAGATTCGCCATCCAGGCCGCCAAACAGGAACTATTCCACCGCAACTTAGCTGGTGCACCAAAAAAGCCCGGGTATCGTCGGGATACCCGGGCTTCGTGGAAAGGGGCTCGTCCTTATCTGGACTTAGGCGGAAACAGTGGCGGAGGCGGTGTTGGTCTCGTCCTCGTCGGTCCAGGCATGCTTGGGCATGGGACGGAAGATCTGGAAGAGCATCGCAACCAGCAGCACGATGGCGACAACCGTCCAGACACCAAACTGTCCAAGAACGAACAGGTTGTAGAACTGGTTGATGAACAGGCCGATCACCCAAGCGAAGGCGCACTCGTAACCGATGGCGATCGCGGTCCACTTACCGGAGTCCATCTGGTTGCGGATGGTACCCATAGCGGCAAAGCACGGGGCGCACAGCAGGTTGAAGGCACCGAAGGCAACGCAAGCACCCATGGTCGGGAACATGCCGGCGAACGCGGTCCACAGGCTCGGGTCGGTCTCGGCGGCGTCGGCAACGGACAGCAGCGAGCCGGCGGTGGCGACGACGTTCTCCTTGGCGACAAGTCCAGAGACAGTCAGCGCAGTTGCCTGCCAGGTGCTAAAGCCGAGCGGGGCGAAGATCCAGGCGACCAGGTTGCCCAGCATGGCGAGCACGGAGTAGTCCATAAACTCCTCGGGGATGCCGTCCATAGCAGGCAGGAAGCCAAAGGAACCGTTGTAGCTACCAAAGTTGGAGAGGAACCAAACCACGACGGTAGAGGCGAAGATGACCGTGCCGGCCTTCTTGATAAAGGCCCAGCAGCGCTCCCATACATGCAGCGCCCAAGAGCGGATTGCCGGGAAGTGGTAGGCAGGAAGCTCCATAACGAACGGCGTCGGGCGACCGGCAAAGAGCTTGGTCTTCTTGAGCATGAGGCCCGAGGCGATGACGGCAAAGACGCCCAGGAAGTAGAAGAGCGGGCTAATCCACGCGGCGGTGGTAGAAGAATCGCCGATGATGGAACCCATGAGCAGGGCAATGATCGGCAGCTTAGCGCCACAGGGAATGAACGTGGTGGTCATGACCGTCATGCGACGGTCCTTCTCGTTCTCGATGGTCTTGGTGGCCATGACGCCGGGGACGCCGCAGCCCGAGGACACGAGCATGGGGATAAAGGACTTACCGGACAGGCCAAAGCGGCGGAACACGCGGTCCATGATGAAGGCGACACGGGCCATGTAGCCGCAGTCCTCCAGGAAGGACAGCATCACAAAGAGCAGGAACATCTGCGGAACGAAGCCGAAGATGGCGCCCAAGCCGCCAACGATACCGTCGCAGACCAGCGAATCGACCAGGCCACCGTCCTCGGTGCCGCCCGCCACAAGGGCGTCGTGCACCACGGTAGTAATACCCGGAACATAGGGGCCGTACTGTGCCGGGTCGACCGAGTCGGCATTGTCGCCCGCAGCCTCGACGGCCGCGTCGTAGGCATCGCGGCCCTGACCGAGCACGTACCAGCCGTCGGTACCGAAGAGCTGGTCGTTAGTGAAGTCAGTCACCGTACCGCCCAAGGTGGAAACGGCGATGTAGTACACGCAGAACATGATGACCACAAAGATCGGCAGGCCCAGGATACGGTTGGTAACCACACGGTCAATCTTCTCGGAAGTGCTCATCTTGGCCGGAGCCTTGGTGAGGCACTCGTCGATGATGTGGGCAATCACGCCATAACGTTCACCGGTGATGATGGACTCGGCATCGTCGTCGCAGTCCTGCTCGCACTGGGCGACCAGCTGCTCCACGCGAGCGGCCTTCTCCTTAGTGAGGTTGATGAGCTTGCAGGCGTCCGCGTCGCGCTCGAACAGCTTGACGGCGTAGTAGCGACGCTTGTTGGCGGAAACGCTCGCCGGCAGGTTGTTCTCGATGTGGTCCAGAACGTCCTCAATGGAGGAATCGAACTTGTGCTCCGGCACCTGGCCCTTGGAAGCAGCGGACTTCTTTACCTGCTCGAACAGCTCCTTGATGCCCTTGTTCTTAAGGGCCGAGATCATCATGACCGGACAGCCGAGCTTCTTGGACAGCTTGGCGGTGTCGATCTTGTCGCCGTTCTTCTCGACCAGGTCGGCCATGTTGAGGGCAACGACCACGGGCAGGCCGGTCTCGATGACCTGAAGCGCCAGGTACAGGTTGCGCTCGAGGTTGGTGGCATCGACCACCTGGACAACGACATCGGGCTCGCCGCTCATGAGGTAGTCGCGCGAGCACTGCTCCTCGGGGCTGTAGGGGGAAAGCGAGTAGATGCCGGGGAGGTCCGTAATCGTGACGCTCTTGTCGCTCAGGAGCTTGGCTTCCTTTTTCTCAACCGTGACGCCCGGCCAGTTGCCAACGTAGCCGTTGGCGCCGGTGATCAGGTTGAAAAGCGTGGTCTTGCCGCAGTTGGGGTTACCCGCCAGCGCGACATGGATCTGAGAATCCGCCATTCAATCCTTCTTCCTTGTGTGCCCGCGCTGCTTTCTCCGCGCGAGCTGGATAATGTGCTTCAAAGTTGCTGCATTAAGTTAGAAAAACCTAACTTTATCTGCAGAAATATACGCCGCGAGTCCTTACTGGACCTCGACGACGGCCGCCTCCTCCTTGCGGATAGAAAGCTCGTAGCCGCGCACGTTGATCTCGACCGGATCTCCGAGCGGTGCAACCTTTACGACCTTGAACGAAGTGCCCTTGATGAGCCCCAGGTCCATAAGGTGACGGCGAAGTGCGCCCTCACCGTGAAGCTTGACGATGGTAGAGCTCTCGCCCACCTTAACGTCACCCAACGTCTTCATATTCTTTTCCCCCTTTCAGCTTTTTTGGAATGCTGCGAACTAACCGACGGTCATGATGTGCATGGCGACCTTGGTATCGATACCAAAGCGTGCGCCCAGCACGGTAACGATGATATTGGCGCCACTCGAGCTCACTACGTGAACCTCGCTGCCCTCGACAAAGCCGAGGTCCTTGAGGTGGTGCTTCATGTCCTCATTGCCCTTTACACGAGACACGTGCACGGTTTCGCCCGCTTTCACCATCGAAAGCGGCATGGCCGGCATCTGCGGTCCGCAAGACATGAGTGTGCTCCTAACGTCAGTTCGTCCTCAACATCGACGCAGCAAAAGTTAACCACGTCTATGTTCGCTACAGTAAACTAGCACGTGGTTAACTTTTTGGAAAGGGTCCCTATTCAGTTTTCGGAAAAGTTTCCCATACGAAACAAAAAGGCGCGGCAAAGAGCTGTCCTTTGCCGCGCCCTGTCATGCTTAGAGCGAGAGGTTTCTGATCGATGTGACGCAGGAAGCCTCGTCTACGCCCGAAACGCGGAAGATGATGTCCTCGCCGCACTCGCCGTAGAGAGCCATGAGGCCCATAACGTCGCGACCGTCGGTATGGCGATCGCCGATGCTGACCGACACGTCGCTACGATGCTTGGCAATAATGTCGTAGAGCAGCGCAACCGGGCGGGCATGTAGTCCCAACGGATCTTTAATCGTCTTTGTAAACTCGACCATGTCCCCTCCCGCGGCATCGCACATTCGGCCGGCAAACCCAGCCACGTGGTAGTTATTGTAGCGTTAGATGCTTGTTGAGAGCTCCTCTGAACACCTCGTGGGCAAAAAGTGGCAAATATGAGTACTGTCACCAATTTAGTAGCAGCAAAATCGAGAGCAAATTGCCTACTTTAAGCGATTCGAAGAGGTTGAAAGCCGTCAAACGCTCTTTAAAGGGGGTTAGATAAATTGATTTTGAGCCCGTTTTCGCTCAGAACAGGCCGAAAAATATGACACCTCTTTTGCAACAGTACTCATATTTGGCATTTTTTGACCACGGGGTCCAAAACCATGCCCCAAAACACAAAAGGAGGGGCCTCGTAAGGCCCCTCCTTAGGAAAGGGAATCGATTTATTCCACAGCCGTAGATTAATCCTAGCCGCTACTCCATCATGTCGAGGACGGAGGGGCGCAGCTCGCTCTCGGCGGCTTTGGGATCGGTCTCGCGCAGGCGGTTGATATAGCGGTTGTACCACATCACGGCAAGGCCCAGGAAGACAACCACACCGCCAACGTTGTAGACCAGCGTCAGCCACAGCGGCTGATCGAGCGGAATGGTGCCGCAGATAAGCACGAAGCAGAAGACCACAAGCAGGAAGGCAGCAACGACCAGACCAAAGCTGCGCGAGCCCATGCGGAAGTCACGGGGAGCGGCGTCGAAGTTCTTGCGCAGCATAAAGTAGGCAAGCAGGATCAGCAGCGGCGGGAGCAGAGCAGTGGCAGCCGTCATGTTGGTGACGATCATGAGCAGGTCGTCGAGGTTGCCGGAGCCCAGGGCCGGGATGATCAGGATGGGGACGACGATGGCGAACTGCAGCCAGGCAGCGCGGGCAGGAATGCCGTGCTCGTTGAGCTCGACGATCTTGCTACCAAAGACACCCTTGGGGATCTCGGTGAAGAAAACCTTGATGGGAGCGGAGGTCCACATCATGAGGGAGCCCAACGTGGCGGCAAGAAGGATCAGGCCAATGACGCGCGTGGACACTTCCATGGGAATGCCAAAGTGGGCAAAGACAGCGCCGAATACGTCGAAGATACCGGTGGAGATGGCAACGCCGCCCTCGGGAATGAACAGGTTGACCAGCAGCGAAGCGCCTGCATACAGAAGGCCGATGGTCAGGCCGGCGATAACGACGGTGCGCACGAAGGCCTTGACGCCACCCTTAAGGTCGTTGAGGAACACGCCGACGGACTCAGCGCCGCCAACGCCCTGGATGATCCAGGCAAGCGTACCGAAGAAGCCCCACGTAGTTGCGAAGTTGCTCATGTCGGGAGCCATGTTAGCGGGCGTAGGAGCCGTAGCGAACTCGACGCCGCCAAAGGCAGCAGCCAGGGACAGCAGGATGAACACGGCAGTCAGGCCGAGAGCCGCGGTCGAGCCGAAGGAGGAAATGGAGCCGATCCACTTAGCGCCCTTGGTCGAAACCCACGTGGCGATAGCAAAGACGACGATCTCGATAATGGTGATCCACAGCTGCGAAAGCTCGGCATTGGCACCAAAGAACACGTAGCTCGCGTAGATGATGACGTTGGGCAGGACGGACGCAAAGTAGAACAGGTTAACGAACCAGTAGCTAAACGCCGTCAGGAATGCCCAGCGGCCGCCCATCGAGGTCTTGACCCAGGCGTACACGCCCGACTCGGAGTCCTTGTTAAGGCCGACGAACTCGGCGGTAACCAGGGTATAGGGGACAAAGTACAAAAGCGTGGCGAAGAAGAACGACGGCGCAGCTGCCAAGCCGATGGCCGCGTTGTTGTTGATGATGTTCTTGATACCGAACACGGCGGCGACCGTCATGCCCAGCAGAGCGAAGGAACCAATCGTTCCTCGTTTTTCAGAGCTCATAAGCCCTCCCAATCATCCGTTATATCTCATCTAAAACCGTCCGGGCTGCAAGTGCAATCACGGACGGCGCACCTGCTAAGGGGAATGGGGAAAAGGGAGTCAACAAAGCCATCCCCCTTAACGGCGCTAAGCAAACGCCCAAACGGACGAATACTACTTGTTGGGGAAGGAATAACCTTCAACCGTCACGTGCAGTACCACGACGCGGGAATCCGCGACATCGGCCACGACACGGTAGGCCTCGTCAATTTCGACGACGGCAACGCCGCCGGCGGGAATCGTCACGGTCTCCCCCATACCCTCAAAGCGCTCGCGATCGTCGATATCGCTGTAGGCGCGCGTGCGGGTAAGATCCGTCTTGGAAGCCACCTCGACGGTCAGGTCGCCGTCGAGCGGGGCGAGCACGGCATGGTAGCGACGGTGACCGACCAGATCGGCGGTAGCGGCCTCGCGGGCATAGACCCACCAGTACACCAACGAGTCGCCGATGGAGTAAGCCACGTCGTGCTGCAGGTCGGCAACGCCATCGAGCGCCTGACCGGTGCGCATCCACTTCTTGACGGACTTCATCTGAGCGTCGAAATCGGCGCGCGAGTTAAAGACATGCATGACTTATGCCTCCTTAATGGGTGCCAGCGCCTGAGCCAGATCGGCAGACGTCAGTGGTCGCAGGGACACCTCAAAGCTGAAGCCCTCAAAACGGGTGCGATAGGAATCGAGCACCTCGGAACCCCAGGAGTTCGAACCAAGGCCGAGCAGCTGATCGTTGATGTTGACCGTAACCGTGTCGCCCGGGACAAGATCGTAGACATGCTTGGCGTTATCGATGGCCTCGCAGCTATAGGGCCATGCCGAGAAGGAGAACGGGTTGGAAGCGGCGTCGCTCGGACGCGTCACGACCAGACCGTCACCGTGGCTAGAGCGCAGGGCGACCCAGCGGGTGCCCTCGCGGTTAGCGCAATCCTGAGGCATAACGTAGGGCGTGAACATGTCGTCGACCGTAGTGCGGTAATGACCGACCGGGTTGGCGCGCAGCGAGTCCGGATAGTTCTCGCCCGGGCCGTGGCCATACCACTCGACGGCACGATCACAACCGGGGACCTCGAAGGAGATGCCGATGCGCGGGATGATATCCGAGTAATCGCCGTAGGGCTCGCCGGAAACCTTGAGGTCGACGCGACCGCTCGGAAGCACGGTGTAGACGAGCTCGACGCGCATGCCGAACGCGCGGACGGGAGGAGCGATACGCTGGCTCACGGTAACGACGACCGCATTGCCATCCTGCTTCCAAGAAACCTTGCGGGTAGACGTCTGCATCACATCGATGAAGTTGTCCTTCCACAGTGAGTCATACTCCTGGGCATGGTTATCGACGAGCGGATGCCAAAAACCAACCTGGGGACCAGAGGCCATGACGTCGCGGCCGGATGCCTTCCACTCGCTCACGGTACCGTTGACTTTGCTGAAGGTCAGCTCACCGTTGAGGGAGCGAATGCGAATCTCTTGCTCGGTCTCCTCGACCGTAAGCTCAGGACGAGCGGGAGCCGCGATGGCCGGCGCCGGATGGTTGGCGATGGCAAACTGGCTTGCGCCCAGCTGGAACATCGGCTCGCACCAGACGTGAGCGGCCATGGTGTAGGCGCGCACGGTCAGCAGGGTCTCGCCCACTGCGGCCTCGCGAATCACCAGTGGCAGCTGGACGGACTCGCCGGGGGCAACCGCGCCGGGCATGAGCGTCTTGCGGCAGACCACGTCGCCGTCCACCAGGGTCTCGGCCGACAGGCAGACATCCTCGAGGGTGGTGAACCAACGCTTGTTGGTGACGGTCAGCTCGCCTGCCTCGGCGTCATAAGCCATGCGGACCGGGCAGATAACCTGGCCGTACTCGGTAAGGCCCGGACTCGGCTGCTGCCAGGGGAACACCATGCCATCGATGCAGAAGTTGCTGTTGTTGGGGTAATCGCCGTTGTCGCCGCCGTACATGTCGTAGGCCACGCCGTCCTCGGTCACAGCAGCCAAACCGTGGTCGCACCATTCCCAAATGAACTGGCCCTGGATGCAATCCCAACGATCGAAGACCTCCTGGTACTCGGACAGGCCTCCGGGACCATTGCCCATGGAGTGACCGTACTCACAGTTGATGCGCGGCTTGGGGAATGGGTGCTCGCCAAAGTCGTTCATCTGCGAAACACGGGAGTACATCGTGGAGATAACGTCGACGGTATCGGCGTTGCGGTCCTCCTCATAATGGACCGGACGATCATCGAGCTCGTGAGCCTTGGCGTACATCGCGCGGATGTTGCAGCCATAGCCGCTCTCGTTGCCCATCGACCACATAATGATGCAGGCGTGGTTGCGCTCCTGCATCACCAGGCGCTCAATGCGGTCGACGTAGGCCGGCTCCCATGCCGGATCGTCGGTGACCAGGGCGATGTTGCCGATATTCTCGAAGCCGTGGCTCTCCATATCGGTCTCGGCGACCAGCATGATGCCATACTCATCACACAGCTCGTAGAAGCGCGGGTCATTGGCATAGTGAGAGGTGCGCACCGCGTTGATGTTGTGCCGCTTCATGAGCTCCAGGTCGCGGCGCATGCGATCGAGGCCCACGGCGCGGCCCTTGTGATCGTCGTGATCGTGGCGGTTGACGCCATGCATCTTAAAGTAAGTGCCGTTGAGGTAGATATGATTGCCCTCAACCGTCACCTCGGCAAGACCCTGGCGATGCGGAACGTATTCGCTGACCTCGTCGCCGTCGTAGACCTCAAACGTAAGGTCATAGAGGAAGGGGTCCTCGGGATTCCAGAAGTGGGCATCGGCAACGCTGCACTCGGCATGGCCGTCGACGCACTCACCCGTAGCCACCACGTTTCCGCCATCGCTGAGCGTATACACAACGCGGGTAGCGCCCTCGGCCACCGTATCGAGCGTGATCAGAGCGGCATCGCCCTCGCGGTGCGTGCGGAACCTAAAGTCGACCAGGTGCGCGGCGGGACGCTGCATAAGGTACACATCGCGGAAGATGCCCGAGGCCCACCACATGTCCTGATCCTCGATATAGCTGCCATCACTGTACTGCAGAGCCTTGACCGCAAACAGGTTGTCGCCCTCGACGAGCGCGTCGGTCACGTCAAACTCGGCAGACAGGCGCGAACCCTTGGTCATGCCGATAAACTGACCGTTGACGTACAGCTCACCATAGCTCTCGATGCCGTCAAAGCGAATGATCTCGCGAGCGCCGGCAGGCACGGCGGGAAGGTTGACGATGCGCTGGTAGACGCCCGTGGGGTCGTCGGAGGGAACGAACGGCTGATCCACCGGGAACGGGAAACCCTCGTCGGTGTAGGCAAGGTTGCCATAGCCATCCACCTGCCACAGGTGCGGAACCTCCACGTGATCCCACTCGGGCTCGTACGTGGAGAGCTCCTCGTTGGAAACGGCAGCAGGCCCCTCAAAGAGGCGGAACTGCCACGAGCCGGACAGCTGGACAAACCCGCGCGACAGCTCGCGGCTGTACGTAGCGGCGAGATCGGCGGTCTCGTAACCCATAAAGTACGCATGGGGTGCCAGGCGGTTCCTGTGGGTGAGCGCTTGGTTTTCCCAATCGTTAATGGCGTCCATGGTGATGCTCCTTCGTCATCGTAGTGATTCTTGTGCAACCGGTTGTCCTTATCTTACGGGCGATGCAAAAACCTGTGCAACCGGTTGTCCGCTGAACGGTCGATTCTGCCGGATTAACGGTGCAACCGGTTGTACAACCGCGTCACTTATGTCACCCTGAGTATCGAACCTCAGCGCAAAACATCGTTCTTAAGCTCGTAGGCAACCGCCACGCCCGCTGATATCTCACCCACACGAGACGTATTCGATTGCGGCTTGGTTGCAAAACGACACCTGTCACCGGATATCATGAACGCTGTTCAGGTGCACTATAGTAAGCTGTATCCGCACCAGCCCGTATCAGTGACAACATCGACCGCATTTTCCAGGAGACGCCATGACCCAACCAGTTCGCACCGCACCTACGCTTGCCGAGGTTGCCGCAGCTGCCGGCGTATCGCGCTCCACGGCATCGCGCGCGCTCAACGACTCGCCCCGCATTAGCGAGGAAACCAAAAAACGCGTCCGCGCAGCGGCCAAGGAAGTCAATTTTGTCCCCAACGCTCGCGGCCGAGCGCTCGCTGTCGGGCGCACGGAAATCATCGCCGTGCTCGTGACCGAGCCCCTGAGTGAGCTCTTCAGCGACCCCACCTATAGCGAATTTTTGAGCGGCATTACCGAGGAACTGTCGGAGTCGTCCTATCTGCCCGTTATCTTGCAGGCGTCTTCTACGCATGAGCGCAACCGCGCACGCGAACACTTTGAGCGCCGCTCGTTCGACGCCGTGATCGACGTCTCCCCCTACAAGGGCAGCGAGCTGCTCGAGGTGCTGCGCGAGCTGGGCGTACCCACCGTGTTGTGCGGCCAGCTCGAGGGCCACCCCTATCGCGATGTGTTCTCGACGGTCTACTCTGACGACGAAGAGGGCGGACGCTTTGCGGCACACGCCATGAAGGAGCGCGGGCGCAAAGATATCGTCGCCGTGTTGGGACCGCAAGACAACCCCGCTGTTGTCGACCGCCTGCGCGGCTACCGCACCGTTCTGGGCGAAGACCTCCCAGGCGCAAACGTTATCTATACCGGCTGGAACAGCGGAGACGGCTATCAGGCCATGCACCAGATCCTCGCGCGCGAGATTGCTTTCGATGGCGTGCTCTGCGGATCGGACCGTATCGCGGCTGGCGTCATCACCGCACTCAACGAGGCAGGCCTATCTGTTCCGGCGGACGTTTCTGTCGTCGGCTTCGACGATCACGAGATTGCGGCGCGCTGCGTCCCCGCGCTCACGACCGTCCGTCAGCCCCTGCGCGAAGAAGGCCACATGGCCGCCAACATTGCGCTCGACATGATCAAGGGTGCCGAGCCCACCACCACCGTCATGCACATGCAGCTCGTTCAGAGAGACTCGCTGTAGGAAACTGGGTCGGGCTTTCCGCCAGACAGTTGTTGCGGAAAGCCTGTCCCGTTTTGAGCGCTCATTCTGGGGCACAGTTTCCGTTAGACAGCTCAACCGGAAACTGCGCCCCATTATTTTGCCGAATTCTGGGTCGCGCTTTCCCAGAGGACCCCCTTTGGGAAAGCGCGACCCGTTCTGGACGCAGATTCCGGGACGCACTTTCCGCGATGCCCGGTCATCCCATGCCCTCACAATCTCGGCGTATAAAAAACGAGGGAAGGCACGCGTCCTTCCCTCGTTACGGGCAATATGTAGCCGCTTGCCTACATCAGGCGCAGGCTGACGTCCTTGAGCTGGGCGCCGCTAACGGCACTCGGGGCGCCCGACATGAGGTCGGAGCCGCTGGCCGTCTTGGGGAACGCCATGACGTCGCGGATGGAGTCGGAACCGGTGAGCAGCATGCACACGCGGTCCAGGCCCAAAGCGAAACCGCCCATCGGGGGCGCACCAAACTTGAGAGCCTCCATGAGGAAGCCGAACTGAGACTCGGCACGCTCCTCGGTAAAGCCCAGGAGCTTGAGCATGGACATCTGCATCTCGGCGTTGTGGATACGCATACCGCCGCCGCCGGCCTCAAAGCCGTCCATGACAAAGTCGTAGGTGCAAGAACCGGCTGCCAGCGGATCGGCCTCGATCTTGGCGATGTCGGTCTCGGTCGGCAGGGTGAACGGCTGGTGCTCGGCAGCATAGGCCTTGCGATCCTCGTCCCAGTGGAACAGCGGGAAGTTGACGACCCACAGGAAGTCGTGGCCCTCGCGCTTGATCTCGAGCGCGTTGGCCATGTGGGAACGCATGCCGCCCAGGATCTCGTCGGAGAGCAGGCGCGGGCCGGCGGCAAACATCACAAGGTCGCCAGGCTCGACGTCCATGCGCTCGCGCAGAGCAGCCATCTCCTCGTCCGAGAAGAACTTGACGATGGGGCTGTTGATGGAGCCGTCCTCGCGGAAGGCGATCCAGGCCAGGCCCTTGGCGCCATACGTGGAGGCCACGCCGGCGAGCTTATCGATCTTGGCACGTGCCCAGGCACCGGCGCCCTTGGCGTTGATAGCCTTGACGACAGAGCCCTCCTCGTTTGCGGCAGTCGCAAAGACCTTGAACTTGGAGTTGGCGAAGATGTCGGTCAGGTCGACCAAGTGCATGCCATAGCGGGTATCGGGCTTGTCGGAGCCATAGGTGTCCATGGCCTCCCAGTAGTTCATGCGACGCAGCGGCGTGGGCATCTCGACACCCATGCGACCGAAGGCATCGGCCAGGACCTCTTCGAGTGCGCTCATGACATCGTTCTGGTCCACGAAGGACATCTCGATATCGACCTGGGTGAACTCGGGCTGACGGTCGGCACGCAGGTCCTCGTCGCGGAAGCACTTGGCGACCTGGTAGTAGCGCTCGACGCCACCGACCATGAGCAGCTGCTTCAGGAGCTGCGGGGACTGCGGCAGAGCGTAGAAGTTGCCCGGCTGGATGCGGCTGGGAACGATGAAGTCACGGGCGCCCTCGGGCGTGGACTTAAACAGGGAGGGCGTCTCGACCTCCATGAACTCACGGTTGTGCAGCGCCTCGCGAATGGCGAAGGTAAAGTCGGAGCGCAGCTTGAGGTTGGCCATCATCTCGGGACGACGGAGGTCCAGATAGCGATAGCGCAGACGGGTGTCCTCGCTGGTCTCAATGCCGTCCTCAATCTGGAACGGCGGGGTGACGGATGTGTTGAGTACCTCGGCGTGGTCGGTCAGGACCTCGATCTCGCCGGTCGCGAGCTTGGTGTTGGTGGTCTCCTCGCCACGGGCGCGCACGACACCGTGGATCTTGATGGGCCACTCGGGACGCATGGTCTCGGCGATCTTAAAGGCGTCGCCGTCGGAGTGCTCGGGGTCGAAGGTGAGCTGCGTGATGCCCTCGCGGTCGCGAAGGTCGCAGAAGATAAGGCCGCCGTGGTCGCGGCGACGGCTCACCCAACCGGTGAGGGTGACCTCTTCGCCCACGTTCTCGCGGCGAAGCTCGCCGCAGGTACGGGTGTGCATGGAATGCTCGTCAATGGGACGGGTCTGGCTCATACCAGTGATCCTCCTTTATGGATCTGTGCCGCCCCGTGTCGTTCCGGGCGGCGTCGTACAGATTTGCCCAGCCTGCGTAAACCGCGCAGCCAGACATGGCGTTCTATCTTATCGCACCTGTGTCGATGTGCCGCGAAAAAGTGGCTCCTGCCCAAAGACTTGACGGAGACGAAACAATTGACGCGCCGCGGCACCCGCCCGCGCTCGTCACGTGCGACAATATGCCCCAATAAAACAGCACATGGAAAGGCCCGTCATGACTGCACGCCTCATTGTTATGGATATCGACTCCACCCTCATCAACCAGGAGGTTATCAACCTGTTGGGCGAGGAAGCCGGCGTGGGCGAGCAGGTGGCGCAAATCACCGAGCGCGCCATGCGCGGCGAACTCGATTTTAAACAGGCGCTCGAGGAGCGCGTGGGACTGCTTGCGGGTTTGGACGAGAGCGTGTTCGAGCGCACCTTTGAGCGCGTGACGTTTACCCCCGGTGCGCTGGAGCTCGTGCGCTCGGCGCACAGCAAGGGCTGGAAGGTCGGCGTAGTAAGTGGCGGTTTCCACGAGGTCGCCGACAAGATCGTTGCCGCCGCGAGCATCGACTTTTGTCTGGCCAACCGCTTGGAGGTCGCGGACGGCAAGCTCACCGGCAAGCTGGCGGCCGACATCGTGACCAAGGAGTCCAAGCTCATCCAGCTGCTGGATTGGGCGGTTGAGTGCGGCGTCGATATGGCCCACACGGTCGCGATCGGCGACGGGGCAAACGACATCCCCATGATCCAGGCCGCGGGCACCGGTATCGCGTTTTGCGCCAAGCCCAAGACGCGCGAGGCGGCACCGTTTGCCATCGATGAGCGCAACCTGATGCTCGCCATGGACATCATCCTGCGCGACTAGCGAGTTGGCCTCACAAACCCATCAAATCTGACATATTAGATTTCCGAACAATTTTGCTCTAATGTTCGGAAATAGCCCTTTGCGTGCTAAACTTTACTACGTCGAAGGGAACTTATATGGACAAACGCGATCTTGAGCAATTGCTAAGTGACGTGGCAGATGGAAATGTTGCACCGGCCGATGCCCTCACGCACATCCAGACGGCGCCGACCGCCGATCTGGGCTTTGCACAGCTCGATCTTTCGCGCGGAGTGCGCCAGGGAGCCGGCGAGGTTGTCTACGGCGCCGGTAAAACCGCCGAGCAAATTGCCGCCATTATCAAAGCATTACTCGATGCCGGCCAGGAGCGCATCCTGGTCACACGCTTGGACGACGAAAAGGCAGCCCGCACCTCGGAGCTCCTCGGCAACGACATCGACCTGGGATATGTCCCGAGCGCCCAGCTCGCCCTGGTAGGTGGCATGCCCTCCCCCACCGGCAACGGACGCATCGTCGTCGCTTGCGCCGGCACGAGCGACCTGCCCGTCGCCGAAGAGGCCGCACTGACGGCCGAATTCTACGGCAACGAGGTCGATCGCCTCTACGACGTGGGCGTCGCCGGCCTGCACCGCCTGCTCGCTCATGCCGAGGAACTTGCCCAGGCACAGGTGGTCATCGCCATCGCCGGCATGGAAGGCGCCCTGGCGAGCGTCATTGGAGGCCTTGTGAGCTGTCCGGTCATCGCCGTCCCCACCAGCGTGGGCTATGGCGCAAGCTTTGGCGGCGTGGCCGCACTGCTCGCCATGCTCAATTCCTGCGCCAGCGGCGTTTCGGTCGTCAATATCGACAACGGCTTTGGCGCCGCCTACCAGGCAAGTCTTATCAATCATCTGAGCGCTGGCACGCCCTGTGCCCGTTAAGGAGCATTCCATGTCCAACCATCAGCACACGCTTATCATCGACGGCACCTCGGGCATCAGCGGCGACATGACCGTCGCGGCTCTGCTCGACCTGGGCGCCAGCGAGGAGCATCTGCGCGAGCAGCTCGCCACGCTGCCGGTCGACGGCTTTGAGATTGCCATTACACGCGCAAACAAGCATGGCATCGACGCCTGCGACTTTGACGTTCAACTGGCAGAGGAGCTCGAGAACCACGACCACGACATGGCCTGGCTCTACGGCAACGAAGCACCCGCCGAGCACACGCACGAGCATGAGCACCACCATCATGATCATGGCGAGCACGAACACGAGCACTGCCACGAGCATGACCATGAGGCCCACGGTCATGGCCACGAGGATCACCGTCACGCCCACCACCATCATCACCGTTCTTTGGCGGACGTCACCGCCATCATCGATGGCTCGCAGCTAAGCGATGGCGCCAAGCGTCGCGCGCTCGCCATCTTTACCGCGCTCGCCGCCGCCGAGGCCAAGGCCCACGGCAAAACGCCCGAGACCGTCATGTTCCACGAGGTGGGCGCCGTCGACTCCATCGTCGACGTCTGCTCTGTCGCCATCTGCCTCGATGACCTTGGTATTGAGGACATCGTGGTCGAGTCGCTCTCCGAGGGTCACGGCACCATCCGCTGTGCCCACGGTCTCATGCCCATTCCCGTCCCCGCTGTCGTCAACCTGTGCCAGGCGGGCAATATCGCCCTCACGCCCGCGCCGGTCGCCGGCGAACTCGTGACGCCCACGGGCGCTGCCATCGTCGCCGCACTGCGCACGTCCGAGCACCTGCCGGCCCGCTACCGCATCGAGGCCGTCGGCTACGGCGCCGGTAAGCGCCCCTACGAGGGCTGCTCCGGCACGCTCCGTTGCCTGCTTGTTCACGTGGATGCATAGCCATGGATGCCCGCAAGGCAAAAAGCCGCGCCGCCATCGTCGCGGCGTTCTCCGAGCTGCTGTGCGAAGAGGACTACGGCAAGATCACCGTCGGCGACATCATCGCTCGCGCCCATGTGGGTCGGGCCACGTTCTACGGCCTCTTCAAGAGCAAAGATGACCTACTCGCCGCGCTCGTGTGCGATATCTGCACCCATGCCCTCGACGATGACGGTACACCCCTCGATGACCCACTCCTACAGGTCGAGCATATCCTTAGCAACCTGTGGGATCGTCGTCAGGGCGTACGGGCCCTCGTAGCCGGCGCCGGCTCACGCGTCTTCGCCGACTGCTTACGCAAGACCATCATGTCACGAGCAGCCGAAACCGTCCCTACCGACCCAAACGGCCCCGCCGCCACCATGGACCGAAGCTTCCTACTACACCACATAGCCTCAAGCTTCGTAGGAATGGTCCAATGGTGGGCCTGGCACAACTTCCAAGCCCCAAAAGAGGACGTAGCCAAAGACTACCTATCAGCCATTAAGCCTCTCTTCAACTAAGTAACCATCCCTTCCCAAAGTGGAAGCCCCACTCCAAATTGCGGATCCCATTCCAAAGTTCCGCTCCGACTCAAGACGCCACGCATCCCAAAGTGTCAACAGCTACCCAACGCCCCTACCAGCAACAAGCCCCTCCCATCTAATTTCAGATATATATATGTTGGGTTGCTTGCTCGAGCGCAGCAAAGACCCCGCAGCCGTCCGCATGGGGTAACTTCCCAGCGCACTCCGCAGGACGAAAGAACCCCCGCCGCACGAAGTGCGCAGCGGGGGTTCTTTCATGTCCGAGGACGCGCTGGGAAGTTACCCCATGCGGACGGCGGACAACCTATGTAGCCTCAGACTAGAACATGCCCAAGAAACCATGCACAAACAGCGCGGCCAGAGCGGCACCGACAAACGGAGCGATACCAGGAACAAGCAGGCCGTACTTCCAGTTGTTGTCAGCCTTGTTCTTGATCGGCAGCACCTGATAAGCCATGCGAGGACCAAGGTCACGAGCCTGGTTCATGGCGAAGCCGGTGATGCCGCCCATGCCCATGCCAACAGCCCAAACGATCAGACCGACGCAGATAGCGAGCATCAGAACGTTCTCGCCGGCGCGGCTAGCGGCAGCAAGGATGGCGCTGATGAACACGAAGGTGCAGATAGCCTCGCAGAAGAAGTTACGAGCATAGTTCGCGCCCTCGGTGGTGGGGTTGGTCGAGAAGATGTTGCGCTGGGCAATGGGGTCGACGACGCCCTCGGAAGCCTTGAACTCATCGGCATACATAAACCAGGCGATCACGGCACCCACAAATCCGCCGAGCATATCGGCAAGCATGAAGGGGATGCAGTTGCCCCACGGCACCAGGCCGACGATGCACTGGGCAAGCACCATGGCGGGGTTCATGCACACAGCGCCACCAAAGACAAACAGGCAGACCGAGATGCCAAAGGACCAGGTGGTGATGGCAAACATATGGCCGGAGCCCTGATACTTGGTGCCCTTGAGCACGGTATCGCAGTGAACGCCCACGCCAAAGACGATCATGAGGGCCGTTGCGCCGAATTCGCAGAGGAGTTTGGTAAGCATAAAACCTTATCTTTCTTGTCGGTTATAAACGATTCGTTTAAGCCGCGCACTAGTGCTGTGCGACAACAACACCCAGGCCATCGGGGATGACGGCGACCTTGGCATCGGCACCCTTCATCTCAAAGGCGAGCTTGAGCGCCTCCTCGAGGGTGTTGACCGGCGTCATGTGCATATCCTTGAGCATCTGGTGATCGCACAGGTCGGTGACCATGATCACAGGGTGATGCGCCAGGATGCGGGCAAAGATCTGGCTCGTCCACTGGTCGGGCAGGGTCTCGTCCTTGGGACGATCGATGCAGGCGCGCTCAAACTCCGCCGGATCGTTGTCGGCGATGTTGTGATAGAAGCCCTCGCCACCGTGACCGTCGGCACAACCGGCGACGTCGATGATCACGCCGCCCTCGGGAAGCGTGGCCTCGGCAGCGCACATGCCCTTCACGGCCTGGTAGATGTTCTGGTCGAGCGGGTAGCCGCCGTTGGTGGTGATGGCGATCTCGCACTCGACGGGCTCAACGCCGGCAAGGCTCTTCACGAACTCGCAGCCGGCCTCGTGCGCCTTGTGGATGTCGCCGGCAAAGGAGCCGATGACCTCGTGCTTGCCATTGAGCACCACGTTGAGCACAAAGGCAAGGTGAGCCATCTCGGCGGCGGCGAACATGTCCTCACTCACGTGGTTGTGGCACAGGTTGCCGGCACGCGAGTGGGAATCGTTCACAAACTGACCGTTGTGGTTGTACATGATGGTCTTGTAGCTGGCGATGCCAGGCAGGACGGACTTGCGGCTACCAGAGAAACCGGCAAAGAAGTGCGGCTCAATAAAGCCCTCGGCAAGCAGCAGATCGCAATCGGCCGCAATCTTGTTGATGATGCACTCGCCACCAGAAGGCAGGGTGCCGATCTTTTTCATCATGCTGTCGTCAGTCGCGACGTGCATAACGATTTCCTCGTTAGCAACGATCTCCTCGCCATACTTATTGACGAGCTCCTCGTGCGTCGACGGACGGTGCATGCCGGTCGCGACCAGGATGCGCACACGCGCCTCGGGAGCGGCAGCGTGGATGTGATGCAGCAGAATAGGCATCGTCACACGCGAGGGAACGGGACGCGTATGGTCGGAGCTAATGATGACGATATCCTTCTTGCCAGCACAAAGCTCCTCGAGCGAAGGCGAGCCATAAGGGTTGGCAAGCGACTCCTCTACCAGCTCTTCCTGAGATTTTGTAGTCTTAAACTCGTTTTGATGACCTTCCATCACACCCGCGAAGTTCTTATCCTCGAGCTCCAGATGCAACGTCTTGTGGTCAAACGGCAGTTCACATTCAAACAATGATGAGCGCCCTCTTCCTTTCAACTGACACACTAGATAAACCGTTGGAAGGATACGCCGCTCACCGAAAAACACCACCGTCCACCGACTCATTAACACAACGTTCATATTTGACCCACAACATAACGGCCGCGATCCCAAACGGGACCGCAGCCGCTACAGTCGTAAGGCAAGAAGCGCCAAATGCATCTCAATCCCGATCGATAAGACGCGAGGCGCGAAGCGCGCTTTATTCCCTTCAGCCCCAATCCCAGAAGACCGAGGACGAAGGGACCCGACGGGTTTCCCTCTGAATGCATTCCGCAGCACGAAGCC
>CABQHZ010000027.1 GCA_902464175.1 uncultured Collinsella sp.
TAACCGGTGCCGACCAGCCGGTGCGCATCGCGCCGTTCGTGCTGGGCTTCTTGGGTGTGGGCCTGTATCACGCGGCCTACATTTCGGAGGTCATCCGCACTGGTATTGAGGCGGTTCCGCGCGGTCAGATGGAGGCGGCCCAGAGCCAGGGCTTCACCCGAGCGCAGGCGTACTGGTACATCGTGCTGCCCCAGACGTTCAAGATCATTCTGCCGCCGCTGTGTAACCAGGCGCTCAACCTGGTCAAGAACACGTCGGTGCTGGCGCTTGTGGCCGGCGGCGACCTTATGTACCGTTCCGACAACTTTGTGAGCCTGTACGGTTACCTGCAGGGATACATCGTCTGCTGCCTAATGTACTTCATCATCTGCTTTCCGCTCGCCATGCTGGTGCAGTGGCTCGAGCGTCGCTCCAAGGAGCGTCCGCACGGCGTGAGCCTGGCCGAGCTGGGGCTCGACAACGTAGAGGAGGCCTAGCGCATGGAAATCTTCAACGCGACCAACCTGCTCTACATCTGGGGCGGCTTTGTTAAGACGATCGAGATCTCGGCGCTGTCGATCTTTTTCTCGCTCATCTTTGGCACGGTGCTGGCGCTCGTCAAGAGCTATGCGCCCCGCCCGTTCCGCATTTTGGTGAGCGTCTATATCGAGCTGTTCCGCTGCACGCCGAACCTGCTGTGGATCCTGTTTATCTACTTTACGGTGCAGGGTCTGGACATTGTGATTTCGACCATCGCCTTTACGTTGTTCACCAGCGCCGTTATGGCCGAGATTGTGCGCGGCGGTCTCAACTCGATTCCGCGCGGCCAGTTTGAGGCGGCGCAGAGCCAGGGCTTCGGCTTCTTTGCCACCATGCGCTACATCATTCTGCCGCAGACGTTTAAGACAATCATTCCGGCGCTGTTTAGCCAGTGCACGACCGTTATTAAGGACAGCTCGTATCTTTCGGGCATTAACGTGGCCGAGCTCATGTACACGGCAAATGTCGTGATGGCCCACGCGATCGATCTGTCGCAGGTGCTTATGCTCTACGGCCTGGTGTTTGCGATGTACTTTGTGCTCAACTTTGGTATCTCGCTGCTGGTGAGGGCGTATCAACGCCGCATCGTGGCCGCATAGTCCTGCTTCCCCAAGCACGGCACCTTGCCCCTCAATCGTCGCTTGCGTACATTTAGTACGCGGCGCTCCTCTTTCGGGGCAATCTGCCGCACTTGGGAAACCAGGACGGTCGTAAGTGACAAAATGGGAATCAGGAATCGCCTTTTTCTCATTTGTTAGAAAGGAATCGCGATGAGCGATCTGGAGAACAAGAAGAGTCCTGTGGTCATTACCATCGCGCGCGACTTTGGTGCCGAGGGCCACGAGATTGGACGCATCCTCGCCAACGAGTTGGGGATTCCGCTGTATGACAACGAGCTGCTGGTGCGCGCGTCGCTGCGTGCAGGTGAGTCGCTCGACAAGATGGCCGCCTATGACGAGCGTCTGGCCGTGGAGAACATGGCGTTCCTGCCCGACCGCTACGATGCGCGTTCGTACTCGGACAAGCTGTTTCAAAAGATGAGCCAGGTGATTTTGGACCTGGGCGAGACCGAGAGCTGCATCATCGAAGGTCGTCTGTCCGATTACCTGCTGCGTAACAACCCCAATCACATTGCCGTGTTGGTGACCGCACCCTTTGAGGACCGCGTCGAGATTGTGCGCAAGAAGCGTGGCCTTAACAAAAAGAAGGGCGCCAAGCTGGTCAAGCAGCAGCAGAAGGCGCGTGAGGCGTTCTACAAGCGCTACAGCGCTGGCAAGTGGAAGATGACGAGCGGCAAGGACATCGTCGTCAACCGCGCTAAGCTGGGCCGCGAGGGTTGCAAGGACGTCATCGCCGCAGCCTACCGCTACAAGGTGGCTCAGCTCGAAGGCTAGCCGACCAAAACCACCACAAGGGGGACAGGCACCTTTGTGGTGGTTTTTGTTTTAAGCCGAGGAAGGCAACCGACGCTGTTGATGGGCGTTCGCTCAAAGAACTCAAGGATGCTCAAGCAACTCAAAGATGCTCAAAAAACTCAACGGTGCTCAAAATACTCAAAGACAATAGGGCATAATTGAATTACGCAAGTCCAAGGGAGGCTTTATGGCGGCAGCAACAGCGTACAGGCAGGCAAATCCATTCACGCCAATGTTCGGTCGCGTGCCAGCGTATATGGCCGGTCGTGAGCAAATCATCGATGATATGGTGTTGGCGTTTGAAAACGACAATTCCGATCCCAATCTCTGCTCGATTTTCTATGGTGCGCGCGGGACGGGCAAAACGGCACTTTTGGCATATCTGTCGTATCGCGCACAGCAAGAGGGCTGGATTACGGCGAATGTAACGGCTTCGGATGGAATGCTCGAAGACATTTTGCAGCGTCTCAACGAATCGGCTGCCTCTCTGATTGAAAAGCCCGTCTCTAAGCGCTTGACCAGCGTTGGACTTGCTCCCATAGGGAGTATGAGCTGGGAAAACGTTGACATGGAATATGGTGGTGCCAACTGGCGCACCAAGATGAACGCTCTGTTTGCTCAGCTTGAAGCGACTGATACTGGGGTGCTTATCGCCGTTGACGAGGTGGATGCATCGTTTGCACAAATGACGGAGCTCGTTACCACCTACCAGCATTTTGTGAGCGAGAATAAAAAGGTGGCTTTGCTTATGGCGGGACTGCCGTTTCGTGTGCTGGCACTGCTGACGGGAAAATCGACCTCGTTTCTGCGCCGTGCAGCCCAACATTCGCTGGGTTCAATTTCACCGACTGAGGTAAAAGAGGCGTTCCGTTTGACGATTGAAGACGGCGGCAAAACGATTTCTGACGAGGCAGTCGAGCGTGCTGCCGAGGCGATCGATGGTTTTCCATTTATGTTCCAGCTGGTGGGGTATCGGGCGTGGAACGCTTCGCGTCAAGAGCCTGAAGTTTCTATTGAAGATGTCGAACGTGGTGCAAAGCTTGCGCAAGAGGAGCTCGAATCGCGCGTTTTTGCCTCGACAGCAGCGGAACTGTCGCAGGGGGACTTGGATTTCCTTCGTGCAATGAATCCGGTGGGGACGACGACCAGGCAAGAATTGGCTACGAGGCTTAAGAAAAGCTCTGGTTCGATTTCGACATATAAGAAACGTCTGATTGAGGCAGGAGTGATTGAAGAACCCTTGCAAGGGCGTTTTGAGTTTGCGCTGCCGGGTTTCGGTCGATATGTAGCATCGCTTTGTTAGAGGGGTGTTGCTGCGAGGAGCCGCTGCCATAGAAAACCACCACAAAGGGGACAGGCACCTTTGTGGTGGTTTTTTAGGCGGAGGGGAAGGCTTTGGTGAGGCCGGCGCGCGTCTGCGTGTCGGTCTTTTGGTAGATGGAGCTCAGGTGGCGCTGGACCATGCGCATCGAGATGCCGAGCTCCTCCGCGACCTGTTTAAGTGGACGTTCGTCCTGGGTAACGGCTATGAGCACGTCGACTTCGCGCGGGGTGAGAGCGTGATCGGTAATGAAGGCCTGGCGTTGCTCCTCGCTACTCGGTGCTGCCAGTGCTTCCTCGGCAAGCTGTTGATGTTTGCGCTCCTGCTCGGTTTGGGGCAGGCGGAACAAGCCGGCTGCCACGAATGCCGCACAGGCGGCGACGAGCAAAACGAGCGCGCCGATCATGATGAGGGCGACATTGCCCGAGGTCACAAGTGCCAGCGAGATGCCCGACGTAGTGAATGCGCACACGTTGTTGGCTGCGCGGCCCATGCCAGCCCACAGCGCGGGCGTATGCATGCGCGGTGCCAGCTGCGTAAAGGTGGCAGTAAAGAACGTGACGAAAAAGCCCGAGCTCAGGTAAAAGACGACAAGGCCCAGGTTGGGATCGGCGCCGGCCTCCACGGCCAGGATGGAAATGGTCGAGAGTACGGCGATGCCGAGCATGACAAGTCCCATGTATCGGCGCTCGGCAAGGTCAAAGATAAGACCGGCGGCAAGACCGCTCGCCGCCAAAAAGAGGCGCGGCCAGGCTTGTACGGCGATGGTGCCGTGGGCATTGGAGAGCGTGACCACGTTGTCCAGGGTCGAGAACAAGCAGGCAAGAATCATGACGAGCGCGATGCTCCAGCATGCCTGTTTGGCGAGGGCGTGAGAGGGCTCAATAAAGGGATTGATGGCGGGGTTCGCGGCTGTTTCTGTGTTTTGAGGAGCAGCGCTGAGGGCGGAGATGGCGATCGTTGCCGCGCCAAGAATGATGAGCTCGACGATGCCGCCGCAATCAATCAGGTTGACGGCGAACTGCATCAGGATGCCGGCAGCATAGGCTGCTCCCGCTCCAGTGGCGAGTTTGGGGTCATCCCGGAATGCCAACGAAAAGGCGTGGTGCGCTGCGGCGCCTAACAGTCCGAGTCCAAAGAATGCGATGCAGCCTAGGATCTCGAGGGCAAGTGGAGCCGTGGGGGACTGGATTTGGGTCAATCCCAGGATGGCGATGGGAACAGCGGCGTTGGCGGCTGCCAATGAGTGGCCTTTGCGCTGTGCGAGCCCGAGCAGCGGCGCGTATCCGATAAAGCCGAGTACACTCGCGCCCAGAATAAAGCCCTGTGCGATCACAACGCGTTCGGCACCGGCGAGCAGCCCGACGTTGACGTCGAAGCGAAACTCGGCGGCAAGGAAGGCGAAGGTGAAGAGCGCGAGTGCCAGAAGCGCGTTGATTTTAGGCTTGCTCAGGTTCAAGGACGGTCCTTTGGATGGACGAATGATTGTGTCCTCGATTGTAGCGTTCTCGGGACGCGTGTGGCGACAACGAAATCATATTGAATTAAACCGCAGGTAGAGGCCTAGGTTCGCATCTACGAACCTAGGCGTACGGAGTCATTTGGCACATCTTGGTGGTACAGGACCACCACAAAGGGGACAGGCACCTTTGTGGTGGTATGGCCCATCGACCAAGGAGGCCGTTATGTGCGGAAGCCACTTTGAAAAGCAAACCCAGCGCGAGCGTACCTGCTCGCTGGTTCACGGTACCTGGCGTTGTGTGGGTGCCAAAATCGCTTGCGCCGGCGCGTGCGTGCTTATGGTCGGTCAGCTGCTGCTGCCGAGCGTGGCGCTGGCGACGGAATGCGCCGATCCCGCCGCTGGGACGGATGAGGTTGCCGCAGCTCCGGTGACGCCGACGGTTGCGGGGGATACGGCGGCTCCGGCGTCGGTACCGGTGGCTCCGGCTGCGCCGATGACTGACGCGGCTCCGGCGGCACCGTCCACGGCAGAAGCTCAGCAAGATCAGCAGGAAGCGCCGGCGGCAACGGCAAACGATGCGGGCGCTGCCAACCAAGATGACTCTCTTGGTGGCACCGACAGCTCGTCGGCAAACAACGCCGTCATGCCCTGTGGCGTGACCGATGTGACAGGCGGGAGCGGCGTTAGGGTCAATATTACGGTGCGGAACAATTACACCGACATCAAGAAAGAAGAAACGATTGAGTATGTGAAGGGGATTGCCCTTGTAGATGGAGACCAGTCTGCTCTCGATGGTAGCGCTTTGACTTTTATCGGCCTGGGGGACTTGATCGTCCATGCGGCGTATGACAGTGCGAGCAATAAAACAACGCTTACCCTGGATATCAGCAAGATTCAGAGACAGAAGGAGGAGCAGAAGTACTTTACGGAGTACAAGGAGAATAAGTCCAAGATGACGACCACCTATGATGGATCCAAGCTTACGTATACGGGTACAGAGCCCGGGAATATCATCATCGGTGATCCGGACGACGCCTTTAAAGGGGACACCGAGGCGATCGGGAAACCCACTATTAACGAGATCCGGGATGACTACTACACCCGCACCCATGTCTACGAGAGGGCGTGCCTTGTTATCCCGGCAGCGGAATCAGAATCGGAATCCATCTCCTTTGCCAATGTTCAGAATACGAACTTCAATTGGCAGCTGGATACTGGTCCGCAGGCGACGGCAGGTGTCTCTAACTACGATGCAGATAAATACGAAATCGCTTATGAATGCTGGCAGGAATTTGAAAACAACGAACCCGTTGCTGCCTGGTATTCCGATAACGGCTCACATGGTTCCCTGCCGACTATTACAAAGTTTAAAAGCGGGAAAGAGTACGTGTATTCTCTTATGCTGAAGCCAAAAGACGGATATTCCTTCAGCGATGAAACCGTTGTTACCGTAAACGGGGAAACCGTAAAGTCGAGTCTAAGCGGAGAATTCCTGTATGTCCCTGCTATTAAAACAATTACGATGCCTGCTTCGTCGGAAAACGAAGCACTTGAGAATCTAAATGTCAACGATGTGAAAATCGACTACGCGCCCGGCGAGGCGCCGCGTGCGACCGCGACGATTCCTGCCGCCGATGCCGATAAGTATGAGATCGCCTATGAGTGCTGGGAAGAGATGGATGGCAGCGACCCTGCGGAGCTCAAGCCCGTTGCCTTCTGGTATTCCGACCCCGCAAAGTACACGCCGGGCATGAAGAAGATTGACCACTTCGAGGAGGGTAAGTTCTACATGTACTCCGTTGAGCTGAGGCTCAAGGGCGACAATACCGTGGCCGATGACTGCATGATGTACGTCAACGGTCATTGGGCGCACCACATCAAGACCGCCAACGGCGTCTTCGCGCCAAACGCCGACAATATGCTGTGCGAGCAGCCGATCGACGAATGGCGGGCCATCGACGTTATCGAGATCAACGGCGCCACGACCACCTTCAAGGCGGGCGATAGGCCGGTCTTTACGGCGAATGTTCCGACGGGTTCCAACTCCCTTCCTCAGTGTGAGTACTGGATGGGTAGCGACGGTAGCGAGGTGAATTCCGTTGAGTTTTGGGACCAGCACATCACCAATCACATCGACGCCTTTAAGCCAGGCGTGACCTATCGCTACGGTATCTACCTCAAGCCCGCGCGCGGCTTCTACTTCACGCCCGACACCAAGCTGGTGATCAACGGTCAGGAGTGCGGCTACCAGGTGGGCGAAGCGAGTGTAGTTGATCCCGAGAGCGGTTGGATCTACACCCTGTGGCTTAACACCGATCTGACGTTTACGCCCGAAGCCACGCCGACTCCGGTCGACCCCGAAAAGCCCGCACCGCAGCCTGAAGTCAAGCCTGAGACCAAGCCCGAGGTGAAGCCCGAGACCAAGCCCGCGGCCAAGCCGGCCACGACAACCGCCACGACCAAGACGGTTGAGAAAACCACGCAGGCCAAGAAGGGCGATGCTGTCCTGGCTACCACGGGGGATACCACCGCGATGACGGTCGCCGCCCTAGGCATCGCCGGCGCAACCGTAGCCGCCGCCGGCATCGCCGCGACCAAGCGTCGCAAGCGCTAGGTTTTGGTGACGGCGCCCATCCTCGGCTTTAGCAAAATCTCAATCTGTAACACCAAACTGCCCAAAACGGCTCTAGATGTTACAGATTGAGATGAACCGAATGGCCGCCAATCTAATGTCTCGATCCGTAACACCAAGCGGGGAATTTGACCTCTAACTGTTACAGATCGAGACAAACCGGCCGGCTAAGTCCAAAACCACCACAAAGGTGCCTGTCCCCTTTGTGGTGGTTTGCGCAGGTAGAACGGTAGGTTCGTATATATGAACCTACCGTTCGCTTTGTTTTTGGACAACGATTACGCTGGATGACTTTTGGTTTGCAGGAAAGGAACGACCATGAGGTGGACTACTGTTCGAGCGCTTTGCCGCCGCCTGACCATTGCCGCGGTGACCCTCACTATGGTGACGGGTTCGTTGCCTGTGGGCGCGTTTGCTGAGGCCCTCAACACCGATAGCACTTTTGTGCAGACGGATAACGGCCAAGCGGACGACGCCGCTTCCGCCGATTCGGCTGACGCCCAAACGTCAGACTCTGCTTCCGCCGACCCCGCGCCCGATGCCGGCGCTGCCGACCCCACAGCGCTCGAGGCCGGTGACACCCCTACGCCCCCGGCCTCCGAGATTGCATCGGCGGCGGGCCTGACGGGCGCCGGACAGACCGAGAGCACACCTGCGGGTACGCTTGCCACCGATCTTGTCGAGGGCGAGGAGCTCGCCGAGCAGCAAAAGCAAGAGGAGGCTTCCGGCACCGAGGCAACCTGGAACGAGGAACTTGAACTCTGGGCAACCTCGAAGGGCGCCACGGGCGTAAAGGACGAATACGACGATGGCTACGTGGCCGGCGAGCAGACCCCCGCGCAGTACTACTTCTCGATCGATAGCCTCACCAACGAAATTTCTATCGAGTATGGCGACGCGGGCATTACCACGTTGGAGGTGCCCTCGACCATCGACGGCAAAAATGTCGTGAGCCTTAAGGGCATGGGAAACGCCGCTCTCACATCGGTCACCTTCGCCCCCGATTCGCATGTCCGCACCGTTGGCGGCCTGGGAGGCAGCAGCATCAAGGAAATCGCACTGCCCGATTCGGTCGAGGAGTTGGGCTGGAATGCGTTTACCGGAAGCAAGACACTTCAGACGGTGATCTGGCCCAATAACGCGGCCTTTACCACGATTCCCGAGCAGGCCTTTGAGGGCTGCGAACAGCTTGACGACAACGTGGTGGCAACGCTGCCGCCTTCGGTTAAGACTATCGACTATCGTGCCTTCGCCAATTGCGGCGTGCCGCAGTTCTATGTCTCGGACACAACGGTACTCACCTTTACGCAGATCAATGTGCCGGGCACGGTGGAGCGAATCGAGCGCTATGCCTTTGACGGGTGCTCGCACGTGTCGTCGGTGACGATTGGCGATGGCGTCAAATCTATCGGGGCGCTCGCGTTCGCCTCTCTTGATCCTGCGATTGCCGGCAAAGAGATTGTGCTACCCAAAAGCGTGGAAATGATAGAGTGGGGAGCTTTTGAGAACACGAGATACGGAAACGAGACGAACCATAATGCCGTTGCCCTGCGCGTGATGAACCCCGATCTTCAGTTTGGTGAGGCGGGCTATCCGGGCGACTATAATGAGCGCGTGACAATCGATGGCGTAACGTATGCGATTCCCTTTAGTGAAGGCCAGACCATCTATGCCTATGCGACCGATTCGGCTGGCAACCCCTCGATGGTCAAAAAGCTTGCCGATGCCGTGGCCGATCGCAAGGACTCCGTCGATTCCTCAAAGCCTGCCTACACGTTTGAGTGGATGGGCGAGGCGGCCCAGGTGACGGGCAAACTTCCCCAGAGCGCGACGGCTACACTCGTGCAGGCGGGGCAGTCCACGCCGCTGGCGGTTGGCGATGACGGCAGCTTTACAGCGGACGCTCTCTCCAAGACAGCAGCCATCCTGCGCATTTCGCTCGGCGGTTATTATGACATGGTGCTGGCGCGCCCGGGCGACCAGATGACGGGCACATGGAATATCGGAGAGATTAAGGCGGAGGACTTTACCAAGATTCCGACTTCGCGCGCGATTGAACTCAATGTGGCCTATCTCGAACCGGTCGCAGGCCAGGATAAGACCGAACGCATTGAGCTCGATAGTCTCGATAACATCGATCTGACGGTGAAGAGCGGCGGCAAGACGCTTAAGCCTGCCAAGGGCGACAAGGAAAACGACTACCGTATCCAGGGTACAGCGCTCGTGGTGTCGCAGGCCATTGCCGACGCGGACCAGGATCTGGAGATAACGCTCGTGCCCAAAGACGGCCTCAAGTTGGGTGGGGCGACGGCGACGGTGAAGCCCTCGGCTGGCAAGGTCGATATCGACTTGAAGCCTTGGGGTACGGCGACGGTCACGACCAAGGGAGACTACCAGGGAGCCAACCGCGTGCTGGTGTTCCGTACGTCCGACGGCAAGCTAGTTGCCGACGGTGTCACCTATCTGATGGGTTACGAAGACGATGGCACCACGCCTATCATGAAGGCCGAGACGCCGCGCCTTAAGGCCGGTTCGTACACCATCGTCGCCTTTAACAAGACGAGCTACGACATTCAAGCGACGAGCTATTCCACGTTTAGCCGCCTAGGGCTGACCGTGGGTAAGCATATCGCGCAAAAGCAGGTGAAGATTGAGGACGGCAAACAGCTCGACGTGACGCTCGACGTCCCCACGTTTGACGTGGAGACGTATCGTGCCGAGCGCGGGCTGACGGCGGGCTCGGTTATCGCCGATTCGTCCGCGGTCGTTGGCGTGGAGACCGAGCTGCGCATTCATTACGAGCTCAAGGACAGCCAGGCTGCCAAGATTGAGATTCCGCTGGCCAAGGATGCCGTCGAGGATGTGTCCGCGGGCTCTCGCGATCCCGGTGATAGCTCCCGTACATGGTGGACTGACGCGACGTGGGAGGGCGACAACCTCGTTCTCGATATGAAGAAGGGCATGGGCGCCGATGTGTTTGTGCGCTTTAAGCCTAAGGCCGCGGGCATCTTTGCTATCTCGCCGCTTATTACGCTGGGCGAGGTGACATTGCCGCTGGGAAGCACCACGCTCGAGGTTAGCGGATCGCGCATCGAGGTCGACAACACCGACGTTCACAGCCTGCTGGGCAATGTGGCCTACGTTTATGCGGCGCCCGGCAAAAGCGTGCAGCTTACCGTGGGCGCGGGCGCCTCGGCCGCAAAGTATACTGGCAAGACCAATAAACTCGGCCGTGCCAAGATTGAATACGACCTGCCGCAGGATACGCTTGCCGCCGAGCGCGTGACGCTCGAGGCGCGCGTGGGCTCGACCGATGTCGCCGCCGCTGCCGCAGAGGTGACGGCTCGCAATTATGTGCGCTATGTTCCGGGCGCTTCGGTCTGGAACTTTGATGTGACGTATCGTGGCGGAACGCAAAACCTGGTCAAGGACGGCAAGGACACCGGAAAGAGTCTGTGGACCTTCCATCATCTGCCACAAAAGAAGAACGCCTACTGGACCTTTGACATCACGCTCGAGGTGGGAAACGAAGAGGCCGCCGACACGCTCGACCTGTACGTGGACTGCGTGGATGGCAAGACGGTGACGATTCCTCTGACTCAAAAGTCGCGCGAGGGCACCCATGTGCGCTATGTGGCGGAGTATGTGGACGAGGGTTACCTTAAGCTGCTCGACGAGTTCAACAAGGCGAATGACTCGACCTATGTGAACTGCGGCAACTTTGAGCAGATCTTTATGCCGCAGACCTACCGCATCTCCAATGCCCAGCTTATGACCATGCTGAGTTTTGACGCCAACGCGTCGGCCAAAAAGCATTCCGCCGCGGCCGAGGAGCGCCAGCAGGAGTTCTCGAATGCCGTGCAGCAGTGGCACGAGTATATGATGGATAACTCGTTTAATGATGTCGACCAGGCGTTTAACGACGCGATTGACCAGATGGTCGCCGATGCGTTTGCCGAGGAAGAGAAGGTCGGTAAAGAGGGCGAAGCTAGCAAGGAGGGCGAAGCCCAAGGTGGAGCTGCCCGTAAGGCTCGTCGCGCCCCTGCCGCCGGCGACGGCGAGGGCGATGATGCTGGCAACGACGAGGCCGCGCAGTTTGCGGCTGAGCTCAAGGCTGCGGTTGGGGGCTCGTCGGCGCTGCTGACCAAGCAGGGCGACAGCTATGGCGTCAACGTGGACAAGATGATCTTTGAGGATGCTTACGGCACCGGCGAGGATTGGTACCAGGAGCTCGCGTCGGCTCAGGGTGCAAATGCGGCGGACGCGGCGGCCATCAAGGAACTTGTCGACCATGCGTCGCGAGCGGAGTTTATTGCCCAACAGGCCGAGGATCTGGTGGGTCAGTCGATGGGTATTGGCCGGCTCAACCAATACGGAAGCTGGAATGACGCAACCGCTGCGGCGCTCAACAAGTGTGCGGGCATTAAGGCCAGCGAGTACAACGGCCAGTCGACGAGCGGGTTTAACGATTTGGGCCAGGCACTCGGCAGCTCGCTGAGCTACAAGGCGGCTGACGACGATACCGTCAAGGGCTTTAAGGTCGCCGCGCCCGATGGCGAGCAGACGGCCTATATAGAGTCGGAGTTTATCGAGAACTCCAATAACAACAAGAACCAGGCGCTTCTGTTTAACTCGATCGCCATGCAGTGCGACATTCTGGACAACCTGTACGACAACTGGAATGTGGTCCATAGCCTCAATAACTCTACGATTCGCGGCTGGCTTATGGCTTGGAAGCGCAACGGCGACGTGAGCGCCCATATGAAGCTCATCCGCACGATCCGTTCGCTCAAGAGCTATAAGATCGAGTGCGAGATGTTCGGCCAGGTCTTTAAGACCGATGCGTGGAAGGCAGCCGGACAGGCGTTTCCCGCGGCAACCCAGGGTATCGGTATCTTTACCGGCATTTACGGCGTGAACGATGCCAGCAAGAACTGGGAGAACGTGAACGTCCGCATGCAGAAGGTGAAGGGCGAGCGCGAGGGCTATGAGCTTCAGCATACGCGCTTGCTTGCCAAGCCCGAGAAGACCGAGGATGACTGGAAGTGCATTTACGCGCTGCGTGACGCCATGGAGAAGGCGCGTGCGTTTGAGGATCTGTTGTATCGCCAGCTCTGCCACGACAGCACCGATGTGGCAGTGGGCTCCATTATGACAATCGCCGGCGTGCTGACGGCCGGTTCGGCGGGTACCGTGGTGGGCGCTGCCTATGACGCGGCTTCGACCAGCGTGGGTTCGGAGCGCGCGATTAAGCTGACCAATGCCGAATGCGCCTACGATGTTGCCTGCGAGCAGGTGGAGCGCGCGTGCCAGAATCGTATTACGGTCAACTGGGGCGAGCTGACCGATGCCGAGGTCTATAACGCCAACAAGGACGGCTTGATTTCGGACGAGAAGATGCAGTCGATCTTCGAGGCACGTTATCGCAATGTGGCCGCCAAGGCCGCACCCGATCCTGCGGGCGTGGTGTACGAGGGCCTGCTGTCCAATACGGTCGAGGGCGCGACGGTTGAGCTGTGGAGCGCCGACGATGCGGCCGGTACCAATGCAGTGCGTTGGGATGCCGAGGAGTATGAGCAGGACAATCCGCTTGCGACGGGTGCGGACGGTGCTTACAACTGGAATACGCCGACCGGCTGGTATCAGGTGCGCGTGACCAAGGACGGGTATGAGGAGGCGCGTTCGGCTTGGCTGCGTGTGCCGCCGATTCAGACTGAGGTGAACATTGGCTTGGTGTCGACGGCGGCGCCCGAGGTGGCTTCGGCCCATGCCTATACCGATTGCATCGAGGTTGAGTTTGCGCAGTATATGGATGCGAGCGACGATGCCCTGGCCGCATTGTGCGCGCAGGGCTTGGGCGACGTGACGTATACGTGGCTCGACAAGCAGGACGATCCCGATGGCAAGCCGCTGTCGCGCGTGCTGCGTATTCGCTACGCCGATGCGTGTGAGGCGGGCTCGACGGCGGCGTTTAAACTCGACGGTGTTCGCAACTACGCCGGCACGGCCATGGCGCGCTGGGCAAGTGGCGAGCTTGTCGTGGGCGTTCGTGCCGACAAGCTCAAGCTCAACGTGGAGCAGGCCGTGACCATGCTTGAGGGTAGTGACTTTGAGCTGGTGGCGCACGTGACCGATAAGGCGGGCAAGCCGTTTGCGGGCGCCAAGGTTAGTGTTGGGCTGGAGTCCTCGGCTATCTGCTCTGTCGATGCCACCCAGGCTGTGACGGGTGAGGACGGCGCGGCGACGTTTGCGCTGCATGGTGCTCTGCCTGGCTTGACGACGTTGACGGCGACGGTGGACGACACGGCGCTGTCCAAGCAGGTCGACGTTCGCGTGTCTGCCGAGGCAGTGCGACCGGCGCGACCGGTGGCGACGATTGGTGCGACGACGTTTGGTGCATGGTCGCCCAAGGAGAACTACATTACGGTGCCCAAGGGCACGAAGCTGGAGCTTTCGGCCGAGGATGGCACGACGATTTGGTACACCACCAACGACACCTGCCCCTGCCGCGACGAAGGCCGCGTAAAGTACACCGAGCCTATTGCGCTCGATAGCAATATGTATGTGCGCATTGCGGCACAGCGCCCTGGCATGTCGTACAGCGAGTATTCCGAGCGTCTGAACATTACGATTACGGTGACCGATGAGGCGACACCCGAGCCCAAGCCGGAGCCCGGGCCGGAGCCCGGGCCGGAGCCCGAGCCCAAGCCGACGCCTGGCGGCGGCGAGCAGGGTGGCGGTGCGGATGGCTCTGGCGGTACCGGGGCTCCTGCGGGTGGTTCGACTTCGACGACGACCACAGTGACGACGGACAAGTCCAAGGGTAAGGGCGAGAACGGCAAGAAGTCCGGCGGCACGGAGCTCGCCAGCACGGGTGACTCCACCGCGATGACGGTCGCCGCTCTGGGCATCGCCGGCGCAACCGTTGCCGCGGCCGGCATCGCCGCGACCAAGCGCCGCAAGCGCTAGGTTTTGGTGGCGGCTCTCGTTCTCGGCTTTTACAAAATCTCAATCTGTAACACCAAGCCAGATATTTGGACTCTAGGTGTTACAGATTGAGATGAGCTGTTCGGCCGTCAACCTAATGTCTCGATCTGTAACATGTAGCGAGGAATTTGGCCTCTAACTGTTACAGATTGAGATAAAGCGGGGGCGGCTGGAGCAATATCTCGATCTGTAACAACTACGGGGCTCAACGGGGCCTAACTGTTACAGATTGAGACAAAACGACCGACCAGGCCCCCAACCACCACAAAGGCGCCTGCCCCATCGTGGTGGTTGGGGCGGCCGGCATAGAAAAAAGTCCCCGCCGGGCGTGTGCTCGACGGGGACTTTGCCGTTTGATGGCTAGCGCTGTAGGTGATTACTCGCCCAGCAGGCTCTTGGTGATCGAAGCGGCGGCCTTCTTGCCGGCGCCCATCGCCAGAATGACCGTAGCGGCACCGGTGACGATGTCGCCGCCGGCCCAGATGCGGGGATCGGTGGTCTGGCCGGTCTCCTCGTCAGCGACGATGTAGCCCCACTTGTTGAGCTCCATCTTGCCGCCGATCTTGGCAGCGAAGGGGTTGGCGTTGGTGCCGATAGCCGAGATCGCGACGTCGCAGGGGATCTCCTCGATGGCGCCCTCGATGGGCACCGGGCGACGGCGGCCGGACTCGTCGGGCTCGCCGAGCTCCATCTTCTGGACCTTGACGGCGCACACGGAGCCGTCCTCGCCAGCGACAAACTCGAGCGGGGAGACGAGCGGCAGAACCTCGACGCCCTCGGCCTTAGCATGGTGCAGCTCGGCGCGACGGCAGGGCATCTCGTCCTCGGTACGACGGTAGGCGATGATGGCGTGCTCGGCGCCCAGGCGCTTGGCGGTACGGACGGCGTCCATAGCCACGTTGCCGCCACCAAAGACGACGACGTTCTTGCCGTGCTTGGTGGGGGTGTCGTACTCGGGGAACTTGTTGGCCTTCATCAGGTTCACGCGGGTGAGGTACTCGTTGGCGAAGAAGACGTTGGGCAGGTTCTCGCCGGGGACGTTGAGGAACTTGGGCAGGCCGGCACCGGTCGCCACGTAGATGGCGTCGAAGCCCTGCTCGAACAGCTCCTCGGCCGTGGCCATGTTGCCCACGACGGAGTTGTACTCAAACTTGACACCCATGTCCTCCAGGCCGTCAATCTCGCGCTTGACGACTGCCTTGGGCAGACGGAACTCGGGGATGCCGTAGACCAGCACGCCGCCGCCGGTGAAGAATGCCTCGAAGACGGTGACGTCAAAGCCGTTGCGGGCAAGCTCGCCGGCGCAGGTGATGCCGGACGGGCCGGAGCCGACGACGGCGACCTTCTTGCCGTTCTTGGGGGCCATCTTGGGCGTGGAGGCGAGCTCGGGGCGGTCACCCAGGAAGCGCTCGAGCTGGCCGATGGCCACGGGCTCGGACTTCTTGCCGCGGATGCACTTGCCCTCGCACTGGTTCTCCTGCGGGCAGACGCGGCCGCAGATTGCGGGAAGCATGGAGTCCTCGCGGATGGTATCGAGAGCGCCGCCGAAGTCCTTCGCGCGGATCTGCTCGATAAAGCGGGGGATGTTGATGTTGACGGGGCAGCCCTCAACACAGAACGGCTTCTTGCAGTTGAGGCAGCGCTCGGCCTCGGCCAGCGCCATCTCCTCGGTGAAGCCCTTGTCGACGGGGCGGAAGTCGCAGGCGCGCTCGGCGGCCGGCTCCTCGTTATCGGGGGTGCGGGGCGACTTCATATCGGCAACGAAACGACCGTTAACTAGTGGCATGCGCAGCTCTTTTCCTCATAGGCCTTGAGGGACTCGCCCTCTTCGGAACGGTAAGCGGCCTGGCGGGCACGAAGGTCATCCCAGTCGACCAAGGTGGCATCGAAATCGGGGCCGTCGACGCAAGCGAACTTGGTCACGCCGCCCACCTCGACGCGGCAGCAGCCGCACATGCCGGTGCCGTCAACCATGATGGGGTTGAGCGACGCGGTGATGGGGGTGTCGTACTTCTGGGCGGTGAGGGTCGAGAACTTCATCATCGGAACGGGGCCGACGCAGAAGACCTGGCTCACGGCCTTGTCCTGCAGCAGGCGCTCCAGCGGAGCGGTGACAACGCCCTGCTCGCCGTAGGAGCCGTCGTCAGTGGTGATATGGATGTGGTCCTCGTCGAGGAGCTCGCGGAACTGGTCCTCCATGAGCAGAAGGTCCTTGGTGCGGGCGCCCATGATGGCGTGCACCTCGTGGCCGGTCTCGACCAGGTGCTTGGCGACCGGGAAGGCAATTGCCAGGCCGACGCCGCCGCCAATGACGGCACAGGGGCCCTCGGCCATCTCGGTGGGAACGCCCAGCGGGCCCACGACGTCGCGCAGCGACTCGCCGGCCTCGTAGGTGGAAAGCATCTCGGTGGTTTTGCCGATCACCATGAAGATGAACTCGACCCAGCCCTCGTCACCGTTCCAGCCGGCCAGGGTAAACGGGACGCGCTCGCCCGTCTCGTTGGCGCGAACCATGAGGAACTGTCCAGCGTGCGCATGCTTGGCGATTGCGGGCGCCTCGATGCGGAACTTGAACACCTTCTCCGAGAACTGCGTCTTCTCCAGGATCTTATACATAGAACCCCTCTCTTGTTAGGGCCGCCGAACCGTGCCTCCACGGAAATGGACGGTAGCCCGAATAAAACCGTACGCGCACAGGCGTTGTGCAGACATACGGTGCAAATTATACCCTCATGGGCATGTCGCTTACGTGTATCTTCGGCAGGTGGGAAAAGGGTTTATCCGGTTCGACCTACCAAAAAGGGACAGGTTTATTTTGGTCGGTTTTATCAGGCGAAACGGCAAAGGGGGCCGGCCTCGGGTTGTGATGAGGCCGGCCCCCTTTGGGGTGTTATGCGTGTATGGCGGCGCGGGGTTTATTGCGATGCGGCCACCGGGGCGTTTCTGTAGATAAAACCTGCCAAAATAAACATCCCTAAATGGTAGGTTTTAGTGCTTGCCGTTGGAGGAAGCGGCGCCGTTGACGTGGTCGCGGGCATAGATCACGCCGTGCACGATGGCGAGGCCCGCGGCGTCGGCCGCGCGGGCGCAGGTGTCCTGGAAATCCTCGGCCTCGCGGGCACGCAGCTGCTTGAGCACGTAGTCGGCCACGGCCATCTTGCCGGGAGGGTTGCCGATGCCGGTGCGGATACGGCTAAAGTCGCGGCTGCCCATCTTGTCGATGATGGAGCGCAGGCCGTTGTGACCGGCATGGCCTCCGCCCACCTTGACGCGCACGTCACCGGCGGGAATGTCGAGCTCGTCGTGGATGACGAGCAGCTCCTCGGCCTTGATCTTGTACTCGCGGCAGAGCTTGGAGATGGGTCCGCCCGAGGTGTTCATGTACGACTGCGGCTTGACCAGCACGATCTGGCGCTTGCCACCCTCTTCCTCGGGATCGTTGATGTTGATGAGTGCGACCTCGGCGCCGGCCTGGTTTTTCCAGTACGTGACACCGGCCTGACGGGCCAGCTCGTCGATTGCCTTAAAGCCAGCGTTGTGGCGGGTCTCGGTATATTCCTCGCCAGGGTTGCCAAGTCCGGCAACCATGCGAATCTTAAGCGGCTGTGCAGCTGCCATGTTCATCCTTTCGTTGATTTGTCGCCTGCTATGGTGAGCGACCCTGTTGCCGCTGTCAAATGGAGGGTAATTGAGGGCGTTTGGGGGCGTTTGGACGGACGTCGAAATCCGAGGTGGACAGTTAGTTCAGATACGTATAAGTTCTGAGGACTCGAATTACTCAATTCAATGCCGATACGTTGTTTTGGAGCTTTAGTTAGTCCATATGGCGCTGTTTTGAAGTCTACCCTGCCTTCAAATAGGGCGAATGGTATAGAGATAACTGCAAAACAGTCTAATTCAATGCGTCCATTTATACGTATTTGAACTAACTGCCCAGCCCTGCTCGACGGCGCACGGGTGATTCGCCGTTTAGACCGGCGCGAGGCCGGTTCCGGCCCGCAGAGCGTTGAGCCAAGCGGCCTGACGCTTGCGATAGCCCTTGATACGGTACCGGAATCGGACTCCTGTGAGTCGATGCATCGTTTGGGCGAAGGCTTCGAGTGCAACAAGGTCTTTCATTTGGTCGCGATTGATAACCAGGACGTGGATGCCCATGGCCTTGAGGCCATTATTTCGATTGCCATCGTGGATGCGAGCGTTTTGAAGCTCATGCCCAATTCCGTTGTATTCGTTGTCGACTCCGGCTGCCGGGCAATATAGGTCGCAGATGGCATAGGGGATGCCCGAGGACATGTTGACCGCAAGAGTGTCGAAGTCGATTCGATGGTTGAGTAGCAGGCCTCCCATGGGCAGGCTGCAACATCCGAATCCGCCAAAGCGCATGGGCGCTCCGAGAACGGCAAACATTAGGGATTCGGCTGGGGATGCAGATCCGGGTCGGGCGAGATTGACTGCTGTGCGAAACGAGGTGTATGAGCTACTTTTTGCGAACCGTGCGATCGCCTCGAGCTCCTCGATGGTCGTGGCTGGCTCGCATTTGTAGTGCGCCTGTTCGTAGCGGGTTTCATTTTGCTGCTCGGTCACCGACTGGTCGCTCCAGCAATCGAGATCGTTCGTCGCTTCGAAGGTGTCGGCCTTGGGCCAGATGTCGTCATAGGCGATGGGGTAGGTTGCCTCGGGCGGAAGAGAATACGTTCCGAGCAGCTCCATGAGAAGCATTAAGGTTTTGGCAACCGATTCATTTTTGGAACACAGCATGGCTGTCATGGCAGGAGACGTTGCGTAGATGTCGGCCTCGACGTGCATAATTGCACCTTCAGGAAGCGGAGCGGAGAGAATATGTTGAAGAAGTCGCTTGTCGGGGCGTCTGTTGTATTCGTTTGAAACGAGAAGATCGAGTAGTTCGGAATCATCTTCATTCCAGGCGTCGAGTATCGAAAGTGCGCCAAAGTCTATCGCGTCATTATTGGGAATGCAGCTAGCCAGAGCTTGTGATTGCTGTCCGACGTCGATGGAGTCCCACGGAAGCGCAGAGTAAGCCCGTCGTGCGCGGCGAATCGCGCGGAGGGCGGAGAGATGTGAAATCACGGTCGTCATAACTACAAGGTACTAAGCCGTTGGCGAAACGCGGTCGCCGCGTCGTTCTTTTCGCTCAGTGGGGTGTTGTGTGCCATGAACGGCTGGGTGTTATGAAGTCGGAGGAATTGGTTGAGGGGATTGCGGGAAATCGAGCTCTACCGCGAGGGTTGACGATGGCTACTGGACAGTTAGTTCAGATACGTATAAGGCATCGCGCGTTCGAGGCGTTTCTAAGGGCCCTCGAGGACGATTTGAGGGTAAATGTGCAGCGGTAATGCTCGAAAACGATGAGTTTTGGGCGGCATAGCGTCCGCCGGGGAGCTCAGAAAGCTCCGAACGGCCCTTTGGGGCTTTAAATAAATACGTATCTGAACTAACTGTCCAGGGCAGGGGTCGCGCGCGCAGACGTGGTGTAAGAGCGTCCTGAGGTCCGTCGCTGCAAATCC
>CABQHZ010000028.1 GCA_902464175.1 uncultured Collinsella sp.
ACAAGAAGATCTACATCACCGAGAACGGCATGGGCTATAAGGACGACTTCGAGGATGGCTTTATCGACGACGCCCCTCGTATCGACTACATGCGCCAGCATCTCGCGTGGATCCTCAAGGCGATCGACGGCGGCGTGAACGTTGACGGCTACTTTGTGTGGTCGCTGCAGGACCAGTTCTCCTGGACCAACGGCTACAACAAGCGCTATGGCCTGTTCTACATCGACTTTGAGACCCAGAAGCGCTATCCCAAGGCGAGCGCGTACTGGTACAAGAACGTCGCGGAGACCGGCCTGCTCATGGCCTAGTTTCAGTCACATACCCTGTCGGCCGCATGTGAATCCCCCACGGGCTCGCATGCGGCCTTTTTGTTTTCGCGCGGGTCGGCAGCCGTTTGTCTAAATCTGTAACATCAAGTCGAGTTTTTTGCCTCTACCTGTTACAAATCAAGACAAACGGGAATCACTCTGCCGAAACGTCTCAATCTGTAACAGATATCTGCTCAAATCGAGTCTAGGTGTTACAGATTGAGTTTTTGATTTGGGAGGTTGAGGATGGGGGATCGCGTGCCGAAAGCATGGTCCCCGGATAAAAAAGCTCGCCGGCCAGGCCGAAGACATGGCCCACATCAAGGCAGACCTTTGCCCCTGCTCGCCCGAGCAAAAAGTCATGCCCCTCGATGCGCTCTGCCAGTCCGGCACCGAGACCCCGCAATGGCGGTGGGATGTGCTGGTCGGAGAGGGCGACCCGCTCTACTGCAAGTCCCGAGAGATCTAAGTATCCGCTGCAAGGTATAAGAACGAATTAGAGCCCTGGTACATACCGGGGCTCCTCGTGGTAGTGGCTGTCTAATGAATCTGGTGGCTAGGCCTCTTCGCCGCCACTGGATTCAGTTACCGTTTCCTCCTCACTATGTTGCGTCTCTCTCGTAGCCTCATCAACTTCTGTTGACGAATGTGCCTCTTCGTATACTTCGATGTTCGCCTTGAGAATGGTTGCACTCTGTTCAGCAAGAGCGATCTTCCTCTGGTGCTTGTCGTAGGCATACAGTCCGATTCCACCTGCGACTAGCGTGGCTACAGAACCGATTACTCCACCCTGGATTCTTCCAACGGAAATCCCGCCCGCTCTGATATTGCTGATCAGCGCCTGAGGCCCACCGAGCTCTTTCGCCAGATGCGACAATTGCGCATAGTCCCAAGTCGTCATTGCCTTTTCCTCACTTTCTTTCACTTCAGCACCGCTTCCACTGGGGTGCTCACTTTCGACAGTGCTATCATGCCATCGGTAAATAAGACGGTATATGTCCTATAATTGTCTTATCTGTTGTTAATGAGGAATGATTAAGACAATGTACGTCCGCAAAGATCGCCCTAAGGACATTTTTCCAAAGAGACTCAGCGGTTTGATGGAAAGCTATGAAATAGAAAAGGGGCGCAGAGGCATTAGCAATATCGGCCTTGCGCGTCTGCTCTATCAAAAGCGTAACGGTGCCGATGATGCCTCGCTAGCCGATGACCGCTATGCAGTGGAAAGGGAGAACGGCCGCAAGGCGATTGCGAGAAAGATCAGCCGATTTCGAAAAGGAGATCAGTTTCCTCAATGGGATGACCTCGTAGATCTGGCTGACATATTCGGAAAGCCAGTAGGTTTTCTCATCGGGGAGACCGATTGTGATACGTACGAGCTCCAAGATATTGCTGACTTCCTTGGTCTCAGCGGCGAGGCTGTTCTGTCCATCGAGCGTATGACGAGAAAAGTTAGTGCGGAGTGGCTTCCGGAACAGTCTGGCGGCAACGGCGGAGACCATGAGGAATGGGAAAAATACCTCGTGAATGATATGGTCGCGAAGGCGAATGCCGAGCCAGAAGCTTGCAGGGCAGTGCTCAATCGAATGCTGACCGCAGCAGCGTTTAAAGACCTTGTGCTCTGCCTGTCTGAGGTCGGCGATGCCCAATACAATCTGCTTATGGAACGCATTGCAAGTGCGGAAATAGAACTGAGAGACGCAGACGTACTCAGTGACAACCACCCAGACTCCATCATGGGGCAAATGGCGGCAAAATCCCGATTCAGGGATGCTGCAACACGCCTGCAGGAAGCGGAAAATGCGGTGAGGTCCAGCAGGTATGCAGCTTATGAATGCCATGTCCGCATCGTTGATGAAATGTTCTCGGATATTACCCAGACTGACGCAAATACCGTAGCCAAAGAGCATGTCAAGCAGAGACAGTCAGGTAACCAGGCGTAGCCGTCGTATCGATACGGAAGTGGGTATAAACCGTCCTGCTGCTTGCATACGTGGTTCCGTTGCCGCCCGTCAGCTTGTAGCAGTTATAGAAGCACTGCGAGTCCGAAACCCCGCTCGAAGGCAGCGCCCAGGTGGCGTCGGCGTAGATCGTCACCAGCGACGAGCACCCCGAGAAGCAGTAGGTCAGGTCGGTGAGCGCAGACGGGTCGAAGCCTCGGAAGTCCAGCTCGGCGGGCGACGAGCGCGAAGCGAACGCGAACCGCACGACTTGACACCTGCGAGGTTGCCCAAACCGGAGACCACCTCCAGCGCCGTGCATGAGTAGAAGAGGTGGGTCAGGTTCATGGTTGCGAACGTCGCCATGTCTGCCGCGAAGGCGATGCGCTCATCGGCCGCCTGGCCTTCACCTGCTGGATTTCGCCGCGCAGGGCGTCCGCCACCTCGGCGCTCTTGGCAGCCTCGGCCACTTGCCCCTCAAGCTCCTTGATGCGAGCCTCCTGCTTGGCGAGAAGCGCCTGGTAGCCCCTCTCCGAGTCCACTGCCTGCGGCTCTTCCGCCTGCGCGACCCCTTCTTGGCCGCCCGCCTGCGCTGCGACCTCTTCCTCGTCGTCGATGCTATGGTCGTCTCCGTCCATGTCGGCCTGCCTTTCGATTGACATAGGCCAGCACAAACGAACCGTCCCTTAACCATGCAAATAGGCTAAAGGTCGGTCACAAAGTGAGGTCATCCAGTCCGTTCGGCAGTTTGTGACCATTAGCAAGAATTAGAGGCAACGCAACGAGCGAACGCTCGATAATGGTCTAGAATATTGGACTTGACATTTGGGAGGCAAGATGGAGACTGTGAACCTTATCCTTGGTATTATCGCGTCTATCGCATCCATCGCCGCCGCCGTCATCTCGCTCCAAAACAAGCAAGAGATCAAGTCAATCAAAAAGAGTCTAAGCGACAACTCGCAGACCGCTACAGGTAAAGTTGCCACAAACGTCGTAGGCAGCAACAACTCGGCGAACATCCATGCTTCGCGATAAGCCAACGCAGACAAGCCAGAGCGCAATTGGAAAGGTCGCCACGAACATAACCGGCGACTCCAATAGCTATGACTCACATGACATAAACATCTACCAGCCCGTCTCGTCTGGCCCGCACCGGCCGCTTACAAAGACGCTCATGTATAAACTCCTGCAAATCATGATTTCGTCGACTGAGCCAACGGGCGAAGATTTCCCCCTTACGCCTCCGCCTCCTATAGAGAAGAAGCTGATTTACAACCACGCACCGCGTTACCTAAACATCATCAACGAGTATTCTGAGAACTACGCTCGTCTCGACAGCGTGATCAAGGAATTCCCCGACAGCGAAGCCATCATCCAAAGGCTGAACAAGATGTTTGTCAATGTGGCAGACGTTCGCGATGACGGCAAGCTGTGCGTAGGAAACGGCGATGCACAGCTCAAGCTCATCGAGAACGAGATCTATAACATGATTGTGAATGACGCAGGCTTTCAGGCTGACGAGGTCCCCGAAGAAATCATCAACCAGTTCTGCGTTGCGTTGATTGCCGTTGCCGTGGCAAAATGCAGAGTCCTTCTGAGGCCAGGTGATGACGATGCTGCTGCTTGATCGCAATAATGAGCCGACGAGCACGGTCTATTACATCGCTGCCGCCTTGGATGGCTACATCGACCAGAACCCAGGCTTGGACGCCGGTCAACTCTATGAGGCAACGGCGAACACTCTGGTCAAGAAAGAAGTGAGCTACGACTTCTTTGTCATGGCTTTGGACTTTCTCTTCCTCCTCGGACGCGTGTCAATAGACGAGAAGGGAGGGCTACATGTTCATCAAGTCGCTTAGAATTCGCAAGACAACAACTGACGAAATAGTTCGCGAGGTCTTATTCCACAAGGGTGCCAACCTCATCGTCGATACCGAGGACTCCGAATCGCACAATCGCGTTGGAAAAACAACCTTCCTCAAGCTCATTGATATCGCAATGGGCGCCAAGGACAGGAAGCTCATTTACACAGACGCCGACACGGGCACGGTGACCGAGGAGCTACGCGATTTCATCGTCACAAACAAGATCGCCGTCGACATGACACTGACATCGGATTTTCCCGATGACGATGACGTGATTCTCACAATCGACCTCTTCCCGAATGGAAGGTACTACATAGACGGCGAAAAGATGGGGCAGAAAGCTTACCAGCAACGACTCAATGTCTTGCTTTTCGGGAACGAAGCGAATGTGCCCACGTTTCGCCAATTGATCAATTCATTTGTCCGCGTGTCCGTAGGCGGGGATGATAATTCCTTCCTCAAAACCGTTCCCAGCGGCAGCACATCCATCTACCGGAGTGTCTACAACGCTCTGTTCGGCATCTCAGATCCGGCGCTCGACAAAAAGCGTGACGACCTCAACAAGGACTTGAACAAGACGCGTGAGTCCATCAAACGCTATAAGAAAGTCCAGAACGTCGATACGGTCAGCGAGCAGCAGCAGATACTTGCAGGGCTCGAAGCCGAGCATGAAGAAGTCCAGTGCAAGCTCAACAGCATCATCGACGCCGATGTCTACAGGGCCAACCGCGATGAAATCGCGGCTACACGCACCCGATACGCATCTCTGACACTGCAACTCTCAGACATAGACTACAGGCTGCAACGAAATGAAGAGGCCCTGCAGACTGCTATGCAAGAGCGCGGTAGACAAGCCGACGTTAATTTGAGCAGACGGTTTTTCGAGGAAGTCTGTTCGATGATCCCGATGGTGAATGCAACTTTCGAAGAGATGGTCGCATTCAACAACCAGCTCTGCGACAACAAGATTGCCTATTTCGCGAGTGTGGCAGAAAAACTGAAGGCCGAGCGTGCATCTGTGCAACGTGAAATCAGCAAACTGTCATCGCAGAACAGCCAATTCATGTCATTGGTGGAGCAAGACCTCATCGATGAGTACGAGTCGCTTCAGGCACGCCTAGTTGAGCTTTCGAGCAGTATCGGCAAATGCCGAGAAGTAATAGATACGCTCAACAGCTTTGAGGTAGAACAGACCAGCATTGAGGGAAAAATCGCATCGCTTGGCTCGTCTGATGATGGCGACGAGCCGCAATCCAACGATTTTGCTGCAATGATGCTTGCGTTTAACGCATTCTTCACTCCGCTTGCCAGGGAGTTCAACAACGAATCGCCGCTGCTCGTTTACTATGAAGAGTCGAACAAGTTCCCCGTTGCAATACGTGATACCGCTGGCTCCAGCACGGGCACACGCAAGTCACTCATCGCCGCATTTGATTTAGCGTATCAGCAGTTTGCAGAATCAAAGGGCATCAAGACTCCGCGCTTCATAGTGCATGACGTCCTTGAAAACATCGAGGGTAAGGTGTTGCGTGACATAATCGCACGCGCCAGCACAATCAACTGCCAGTACATAGTCGCAGTCCTTAAGGAGAAGCTCGATTCGTCGCTGATACCAGCCGAGGAGCAGGGTAAACTGCAAATCCTGCAGCTTTCGATTGACGATATGCTTTTCACGCGTGGCAAAGGTGTTGCGTCGTAGGAGTGACCTGTACTCTCCTACTCCCGTACCCCCACCGAGAACTCCCCGCCGAAGTTGTTCACCTCGAACCGCTCGTCAGCCACAAGTCCCTCCTTGCTCACACGGCACGCGAACGGAAACAACTCGGCCACGTCCCGCAGTTCCAGGAACGTCCGGTAACTCGACCGGTTTACCAGCATGTCGGCAAAGACCAAAAACCGCGTAAGCTCGTCATTCAGTTCGATGGGCTCTGCAATCACGTAGTGCCCCGCCTCACGCGCCGGACAACGCCGAACTGATTGAGCGATGCCACAATCTTTTCGGAGCCCTTCAGGATGGTCATGCGCTTGCGCGCCGCCTCAACGCTCTTATTGTCCCGGCCTAGTCAAGTACCCGTTGCCTCTCCTCGACCATCTCGCAGAAGCCTCCCACATCCATGAGCCATTCTTGCTGTGAAGGCGTGTAGGTGGGGAAAAGCTGGGAGGGGATGACGAGCTGGAGCTTGCTGTCACGCATGGCGTTCGTGTAGTCAACGCTCACGGCGGGCTCCAGCGTGATAAGGTGCTTACGCTCGATGCGGTTCGCCTCCTCGAGCACCTGCCTCCAGCGCTCCTTGATGGTCGTCTTCGCACCGAGCATCGTAAGGCTCGAGGAGGGGAACCCCTCATCCCGGTAGCACTCGATTGACGGAAAAATGAAGTCCGGCTTCGACTTTCCCTCGGTGTAGGGCTGTACGGAGTATCGGATTCCCCTACCCTTGAACAGGAACTCAAGCTGGTGCTCGAACGCTGTGCCCGCGCGGGACTTCCTGCGCTGGAAGGTCGACATGGTGGTCTTCAGAATGCCGTCGACGTCGAGCTGGCCGTTCAAATAGGGCGCAAGGTCTCTCTCAAGCAGATGGCGCTCAAACACCTTGAACAGCAATTCCTCGCGCTCGTAGCACGCGAGCAGGCTTCGATCGGGGTCATCCGCCCAGTCGAGACCTTCAAGGGTTGAGATGGAGTACTCCGTAAAGTCGATGCCCTTCGGAAACGTATGTCCAAACCTCTTGACCATATCGTCCAAGTAGATATCCGCGCTCAAGGGAGCGCGCGTCTCGATACCAATCATGCCGAGGATGCGCGAGGCCACCGCACCGATACGGTTGCGCTCGCCCTTTGATACGGCATAGCCCGAGCGGTCGGGTTCCTCGAAGCCGAACAGCCACCTCAGCTGCGACTCGATGGTCGAGCCTTTTTTAGCGAAGATGATGAGCAGCCCGAGGTCATCGGAGTTGGCGACCACCATTAGGTCGCCAGCGGATGCCTGCCTGATGGCGGGGTTGTCCTTGTAGTAGAGACGGTACTCGGTTCTCGTGGGATGTTTGCGGCGCGCATCGTACCAAGTCACGGTCCCGTCGCACATCTCCGGCTCCGCCTCGTCGCACATGTAGGCGAACGTGGTGCGGATGTCGCGGATGTCGTCGTCACCGAACAGCGACCTCAGCGGCAGCGTGCCGTTGAACTCGTGCTGATTACTCCTACCTGCGTCGATATCGACGTCCGCGAGGGTCTTCGAGACCGCGCCGTCGAAGTAGCTGCTAAGCGCCCCGTAATCCATCCTGACACGCTCCCATCATGAGCTTGGCCACCGACCGTATTACAGGGACCGTCACCGAATTGCCGAACTGGCGGTAGGCCTGTGTGTCGGAGACCGGGATTATGAACCGGTCGGGAAATCCCTGCAAGCGCGCGCACTCTCTAGGGGTCAGCTTACGGGGGTTCTCGCCCTCGCCGCGCGAGACCAAGATCTCACTACCGTCCTTATGATAGCGTGCGGAGAGCGTCCTCGTGGTGTCCGATGGAGTGATAAGACCGTAGCCGAACCCGTTGCCGGCGGCCTCGTGCTTGGCCTTGTATGCTTTCAAATATGACCACAGCTTGTCGGAGAGCACGTACCTCGCGTCCGCATCCTCCTCCAGAATCTCCGCGGCTTTCTGACCACTGTTCGGGCAGTCGAGGTCGTCCCAAGAGAACTCCACATCGTCGCGAAAGCCAACAATGTAGATGCGCTCGCGGTGCTGGCATGTCCAACCCTTGGAGTCCAGAACCTTGTAGTGAACGTGGTAACCGAGCTCGTCCTGGAGGACCTGCATGATGACGTCGAACGTTCTGCCCCTGTCGTGACTGATCAGATTCTTCACGTTCTCGAGCAGGAACGCCTTCGGGCGCTTCTCGTTCAGGATGCGTGCAACCTCGAAGAAGAGCGTGCCCTGCGTCTTGTCTTCGAAGCCCGTAGCGCGACCAAGGGAGCGCTTCTTGGACACACCCGCAAGCGAGAACGGCTGGCATGGAAAGCCAGCGAGCAGCACGTCGAAGTCGGGGATGTCTGAAGCGGCGACCTCACGGATGTCCCCCGCCGGGGTTTCGCCGTAGTTCATGCGGTAGGTCTTCTGCGCAAACTTATCCCACTCGCAGGAGAAGACGCACCTGCCGCCCAGCTCCTGGAACGGCATGCGGATCCCGCCGATGCCCGCGAACAGGTCGATGAAGGTGAAGGCAGGCTTCCCCTCCCCTGCGGGTGCAAAGGGGGCGCGATGGCCGAGGGTGGAGATGTACTTCGACTCGGCTGCGGTGGGCCTTGTTTCGCCTGCCTCCCAGCGGCGCACCGTTCGCTCGCCGTTGGGGCCCATGCCTAGGGCAGCGGCGAATTCCTTCTGAGTCAAGCCGAGCTCCTGTCTCTTGGCCTTTACCTCATCTGCTGATAATTGCATGACGCACCTTCTGGATAGATAACAGGACAATATGTCCTCATTTTGCCACAGGGATGAAGAGATAAACTCGTCAGAATAGCAACCTTGCCCCAAACCATGGGTTTCTCACGTCTCCCACATCCGACAATCCATGTACCACTCAAACCGCGAAGACCCATCTAACCACCGCTGCGTTCTATACGATAGTCGTTCGCCAGGACATTTTTCTGCCGCCGCAGTCATTAGTCCAAGTGAAAAGCGGCAAGCCGAGAACCTCACGCCTCTCCATCATCAATCATTCCATTTCACAAATGACGCAGCGGCGCAATTAGCAACGCGGAGCATGGAACCATGCTATACCCGTCCAAACGATATTGTCCGCGCCCAACAGCTATCAATCAATTTACCTTGGCCTGCTGGCGCAGAGAGTGCAGCCAAGCCTCATGATCATCGTAACAATAAAGAACATGGGATCGCGAGGATTTGCCGAGGCGAATGTACTCCGGCCCCTTACTAGGACAGCGCCAATTTGCAAGGGTCTTCGCGCTTACGCCAATCAACTTTGCTGCCTCTTCACTCGAAAACGCAAGCGGGCGTACGGATTCAACAGCGCATGTCACGCCGTTTGCTCCACCCATAAAGACCCTCAGACTCTCCGATCACACCCACCCGTTACAGATTGAGACAATTTGACGGTACCGAATTCTTGTCAAGGCGTGGTACAATTGTGTCCCAACGCAAAGGAGGTACCTATGCCCACCTGTGTGCCCGTCCGAGACATGAAGGACACCGCTGCATTTACCGCGCTTGTTGAGTCCGAGCGCGACGTCACCGTAACTAAGAACGGCTATGAGGCCATGCACTGCATCAGCAGCGACCAGTATCGTCTCATGCAAGACGAAATCGCCAAAGCCAAGCTGCTGTCTCGTATGATGTTGGCAGAAGACGAGATATCGCAAGGCGACTACAGCGACTACGACTCCTTCGCGACCGCGATACGAGACAAATATGGCCTATAACGTCGTAATACTCGAAAGCGCACAATATGAATACGAGGCTATTGTCAGATACCTTGCTCAAATCCTTATGAACCCACGTGCAGCAGGCAATTTTGTTGCTGAGTTTGAATATCAGCTTGATCTGCTTCGCGAGCAGCCGCTCCTACGGCCCCTCTCCCACATACGAGAGCTGGCGGCACGCAATTATCGATCGTTTACCGTCAACAAATACGTGTGTCTTTACAAGTTTGAGCGCGATACGATCTATATCGCCCATGTCTTTCATCAGTCACAGGACTACGGCCGCCTGGTCTAGCCCACAAACTGAATACTTGGTCCGATCTCCCGCAGCGCTTGCTAACAAATGACCTGCGTATGCTCCTCGATGGCGGCGCGATCCTCATTTGCAATATCCGGCTCGCACACCACGGCGTCCAAACTGTCCAGGCGGCAGAAGGTGTAGAAGTCGCGCTTGCCGATCTTGCTGGAGTCGGCGATCAGATAGCGCGAGTCGGCCTTGCTAAAGGCGAGCTGCTGGATACGGCCCTCGTCCATGTTGGACGTAGACACGTCGCCATCCAGGATGCCGTTGGCGCCGATAAACGCCGCATCGATGCCCAGCGCACGCAGGGTGTCCTCGGCCGTTGGCCCCACAAAAGCGGCAGTGCGGCGACGGTACATGCCGCCCACGAGGCACAGGTCGCAGTCCTCGCGCGCCTCGAGCAGGTTAAACACCGAAAGCGAATTAGTCACGATGCGCAGGCGAAACGCCGGCAGCAACGAGGCCATCTGCTCAACCGTGGTACCCGTGCCCAAGAAGATAGTAGAGCCCTCCTCGATAAGCTCCACAGCACGGCGTGCGATCTGCAGTTTTTCCTCGGCATGCTTGGTGCGCTTTTCGCTGTGCGAATACTCATGGCGCAACATAGCGTGGGGACGACCCTGCGCACTGCGGGCGCCGCCGTGCACGCGCTCGATCTCACCCAGACTCGCAAGTTCTTCGAGGTCGCGGCGAATCGTCATGTCCGAAACGCCCAGCGCATCCGAAATCTCCTTAACCGAGACCGTGCCCTGCTCTTCGAGCAGCTGACGAACCTTATCCTGTCGCTCTGCCTTAATCACGATGAATCCTCGCTGTTCTATGCGCGCATACCGTTCAAACAGTAACGAACAAATTGTATCAGAATCGCGCGCGCCAAAAATGAGCGCCCACACAGCCCCAATCATCACTTTTTTGAGAAAAATACCCCCTGCTTTAGTGGGGTGTAGTGATAATCTCGCCTGTTCGCGCTACAGTTTGTCCGGAATACCTCGATGTTAGGAACTAAATGATCACTTCCGAGCTTTTCGGCACCGCGCCGTGCGGTACCCCCGTTCATCGTTACACCCTCAACGGGCCCGAGATCTGCGTTCGCATTATGGACTATGGCGCCACCGTGCTGGGTATCGATGTGCCCGACATTGCCGGCAACGTGCGCGATGTGGTGTTGGGCTTCGATAAGCTCGAGGATTACTTTGACAACCCCGCCTGCTTTGGCGCGACCATCGGCCCCGTGGCCAACCGCACTGCGGGTGCCACGATCACCATCGACGGCACGGACTGGCATATGCCGGCCAACGAAGGCGTCAACAACCTGCACAGCGATCTTGAACATGGTCTGCACAAGCGTGTATGGGATGTTGAACTCGACGAGGTCCACAATGCCGTGCGCATGACCACCTCGCTTGAGGATGGCGAGCTGGGTCTCCCCGGCAACCGCACCTTTACGGCCGTGTTTACCGTGACGCGCACCGGACGTTTCCGTATCGAGTATGGCTGCGAGAGCGATCGCGCCACTTATGTGTCCATGACCAACCACACGTACTTTAACCTTGCCGGCCATAATGCCGGCATGGACTGTGAGCACTTCTTTGTTGCTAACGCCGCCCACTACCTGCCCATTAACGAGCAGAATATCCCCACCGGCGAGATTGCTCCGGTCGAGGGAACACCGTTTGACTTCCGCGAGCTGCGCCCCGTCGCCCCCGGCATGGAAGCCGACGACCCGCAGATTAAGCAGGCCCGTGGCTACGATCACTGTCTGTGCATCGATGGCTATCAGTACGGCCGTAATCTGCGCCGCGCGATGCACGTCGAGGAGATGTGGACCGGTCGCGAACTGGACTACTACACCACTGCCCCGGGCGTGCAGCTCTACACCGGCAACTGGCTGGGCGACGAGCATGCCAAGGACGACGCCAACTATGGCTGGGGCGCCGGCTTTGCCCTCGAGGCCGAGATGTACCCCGACACGCCGCATCAGCCGCTGTTCCCGCAGGGCATTGTGGGCCCTGGTCACCCCTACAGCAATGTGATCGAATACCACTTTATGAGGCACTAAGCCTACAACGCGACATATCGCATAGCAGCGCTCGCCGGCACACCGCCGACGGGCGCTTTTTCGTCCCTAGGGCTCAATTTCGCTGTCACTGTATGAGTGGCATATCAAAACTATGCCCATTTACTACGTTTGGTCGAGGATACTCGACCATGCACCGTTTTTTCTAAAATTAGCAAGCCGTCTACCTGCGGTTTTGTTTTTCTCAAATTCGACATGCTCGGCGATAGCCGATCAAACGTAGTAAATGGGCATAGTTTTTGACAGGCGGCATCGCACGCGTCCCTCGCAAGGGTAAAACGATCCGTTTTCCTCCGTCCCCAAGGATCAGTTGAACAGATTGCCGATGGGGTCGGGGGCGGAACTGGGGAGGTAGCGGATTTCTAGCTCTATGCCGAGCGCTTGCAGCTCTTTGAAGGCAGCGACGTCTGCGTCGCTCACGGCAACCGCGGGCGTTGCGGGACGCATGCCCTCCCCTGCTTGCATGTGACCGATGCTGATCTTGGTGATCGGCACACCGCCCTTAACCAGCGCGAGCGCATCGACGGGTGAGGCCACCATAATCAGGATCCATTGACGCGGCGTTGCGGTATGAATGATATCGACGGTCCTTTGCACTGAGAAAAACCGCGTCCAAACGCCTTCTGGCGCCGCGACCCTCATGGGTGCCCATTGGCGCGAATCCGCCGCGATTTCATCGTTGACGATTAGGACAAGGTTGGAACCCACGGCTTCGTTCCACAGCTCAACGTCATGCCCGTAAATGAAACGGTCATCGATACGTGTAAGAAGGATCCTGGGTTGAGCCATGGCAGCCCCATTCTGTTTGAGACCCGTAAGAGCAAGACATCGCGTCTCCAATATTAGTGCATTTAAAGTGAGAAAAGCCGTCAGAACACTTGCGCGGATGTGCGATGTCCCGTATCATAGACAGCCGTTGACGCCTCAGTTGCGTCACCACATGGCCGCCAGCGTAGCTCAGTTGGTAGAGCACCGCTCTCGTAAAGCGGGGGTCACCGGTTCGAGCCCGGTCGCTGGCTCCATTGCACAAGATAGCCGCCTTCGGGCGGCTTTTTTGTTGCCGATTTTCAGGCACGCCCGTCAATCCAAGCACCACGCCGTCGGCAACTCCCCTACTCAACAAAAAGCGCCGCCAACCGCGGCCTCCCAAACGGGGAACCGCGATTAACGGGGCTCAAGCGCGCTCCTCAATGGAATCACGCCAGCAGACGAACAGCTCAGCCGAGCAGCGCGCTACTCCTCCCAGTAAGCATCTGCAAGCAGCTTAAAGCAGATCTTCTTGACCGGCTGTGCGCCATCGCCCGGGAACTCGAGCGTGGGCATGTGAGGCTCGCCGGCAACGAACAGTGCAAACTTATCGTCAGCAAGATCGCCGGCAATCGAAGCGTCGGAATCGACCAGATCGTAGTCGTCCTTCTCGTCAAACTCCTGGACCAGCGTCAGGCTGCCCGTGGCAACCTTAAAGGCCTCGCGACCCTCGACGTCGACCTGCAGGTCGTGATAGCGCTGATGCGTCTCATAGTGAGCCTCGGCCTCAGGACGCGTCGTGGGAGCCATGACGTTTGCAAAGACCTTGTCGCCCAGAATCGGATGGCTGCCGACCTCGAGCTCCGCCGGATCGTTCTCCTCGAGCCAATCGATCAGCACATCGAGGCCCTTGAGCATGCCGCGGTATTCCTCGATATCGCCCAGTGCACCGTAAATCATCTAAATCCCCTCTCGGATCGTTTCTTTGGCGGCTACTCGGTAAACGCGTTACCGACGCTGTTGCCACCCACATACGTCTCGACCAGGGTAAGGTCGGGATTGAACACGACAAAGTCGGCGTCGCGGCCAGGCATAATGCTGCCACATTTATCCTCGACGTGAGCAGAGCGCGCGGGCACCTCGGTCGCCATGCGAATTGCGATATCGGCGCTCGCAAGACCCCAGTCGACGATGTTCTTGACGCCCTGTGCGAGCGTGAGCACCGAACCGGCAATAGCAGAGCCATCGGCAAGCCAGCAAAGGTTGTCCTTCATAATGACATCCATGCCACCGCTGGTGTACTTGCCCTCGGGCATGCCACCGCAACCCAGGCAGTCGGTAATCAGCACCGTGTGCTGCCAGCCCTTGGCCTGCAGCAGTGCCTTAATGGCAGCGGGGTTCACATGTTTGCCATCGCAGATGATCTCGGCATAGGTGTTGGGCGTAGTCATAGCAGCCCCGACGACACCAGGCTCACGGTGATGCAGGCCACGCTGGCCGTTATAGGTATGCGTAAAGCAGCTGGCGCCAGCATTGATGGCGGCGGCGCACTCATCATAGGTGGCATCGGAGTGGCCAATGCAGGTCACGACGCCCTTGGCGCTCAGAGCCGCGGCATAAGCGGCAGCGCCATCGCGCTCGGCCGCCATAGCGCTCTTGACGATACGACCGCCGGCGGCCTCCTGCCACTCGTCAAAAACTTCCTCGGACGGGTCAATCAAAAAGGCGGGGTTCTGGGCACCCACGTGCTTCATGGTAAAGAACGGACCCTCCAGGTAGATACCCTGAATACGAGCACCGCAGAACTCGGGCCCGCGCTCTTCGTCTGCCTGAGCAATAGCGGCGCAGGCGTCCTTGATCTGCTCCACGCCGTCGGTAAAGGTCGTAGGCAGCCAGCTGGTGGTACCACGACGAGCGAGCTCGGTCGAACTGATGTTGATGCCCTCGGCATCGTTATCGGTCGTGGCATGGTTATAGAAGCCATGAATGTGGGTGTCCACCATGCCCGGCGCAATCCATGTACCCGAATAATCTTTGATCTCGCAAGCGGGCTCATCGGCCTGCCAAGCGCCAAAGACGCCGTCTTCGACCATGAGGTAGCCGCCCAGCTGCGGCCCCGCCGGCAAAAAGAACTTGTCGGCCTTGATAGCATACGTGCTCATCTATGCTCCCGTACCCGCAGTGCGTTTTAGGGCGGATCAAAAACCACTGCATTGTTAATTCGAGCGATTGTTCGTTGCCTTCTTGTGCTTGGCATATTTTGCACCCGCCGCAAAACACGCCAAGCCGTTTATACCCAATAACTCTAGACTGCGCGGTTGTGGTAGACCTTGTACTTAAACTGGTCGGCACGCGCAACCGAACGCGTATACTCGATAACCTCGTTGTTCATGTCATATGTGGTACGAATCAAATCCAGCACCGGTGCGCCTTCGGTAATCTCGAGCAGACGAGCGTCGGAATGGCGTGCGATACTCGCGTAGAATTCTTCCTCTGCCACGCGAACTTTCTCGTGAAAGTCCTGCTCGATCATGTCGTACAGCGATTTGTTCTCGATCATGGGGCGCTTAAGCGCAAAGAACTTGCGACTCGGCAGATATGTACACTCAATCATCAGCGGCACGCCATCGGCAATACGCAGGCGCTTGATCTTGTACAGACGCTCGCCCAGGCGCGCGTTCATCTCTACGGCAATATTCTTGTCAGCCTCGACCTCGGTAAACTCAAGAATCGTCGTCTTGGGCACACGGCCGATCGCCTTCATCTGCTCGGTAAAGCTATAGGTCTGCGTGAGGTTTGCCGTTTGCAGAGAGCGGTCACACACCATGGTTCCACGGCCACGCTGACGAACCACCAAGCCCAGGCGCTCAAGCTCCTGCAGGGCAAGGCGAACCGTCGTACGCGAGAGCCCGTAGCGCTCCGACAGGTCACGCTCGGACGGCAAATAGTCGCCGGGCCGAAGTTCGTGATCGATTTTATCGGTCAACAGATCGACGAGCTGATCGTACAGAGGTTGTTTGCGCGCTCCCATTGCCATAATGATACCTGCCGGATAAATGACTCGAAATTGGTTGTAACCAGACACCACGTACTATAGCAGTTTTAATGGAATAACAGCAGGTCAACCAGTATATTTCAATATTGTTTGCCGGTTGATAGCCTGCACACTGTAATACCAATTACATCGCTGCATCAAGTATTGAAGTAGCAAAAAGGGCCGCCCCCGCGGAGCGGGACGACCCTTTGCAAGACAGATACGTCTTTAAGGCTTAGAGAAGCTTCTTGAGCTCCTCGGCAACAGCCTGGACCTGCGTGCCGATGATGACCTGGGTAGCACCCTTGTCCATCTTCATGACACCCAGAGCGCCAGCCTTCTTGCAGGCAGCCTCGTCGACCAGAGCGGAATCGCCGAGCTCGAAGCGCAGGCGAGTAGCGCAGCAGTCAACGGTCTTGACGTTCTCCTTGCCACCGACGGCAGCGAGAACAGCGGCGGCCAGAGCGGCGAACTTGTCGTCGCCAGCAGCGGCGGAAGCGGAGGTCTCCTCGACATCCTCATCCTCGCGACCAGGGGTCATGAGGTTGAACTTGGTGATGGCGAAGCGGAACACGAGGTAGAAGACCACGAAGGCAGCGATGCCCAGCGGGATGATCATCCAGGTGTTGGCAGCAGCCGGGAGGCTAGAGGAGAACAGGAGGTCGGTAGCACCAGCGGAGAAGCAGAAGCCGGCACGGAAACCAACATAGTAGGTGATGATGGTGAAGATGCCGTACAGGGCAGCGTACACGACGTAGAGCGGGAAGCACAGGAACATGAAGCCGAACTCGAAGGGCTCGGTGACGCCGCAGACAAAGGCGCAGATAGCAGCGGAGACAACCAGGCCAATAGCAGCCTTCTTGTTCTTAGCGGTCTGAACCATAGCCAGGGCAGCGCCCGGGATACCGAACATCATGCAGGGGAAGAAGCCGGACATGTACATACCGAGGCTCCACTTGACGTCAGCAGAGGTCTCGCCAGCCCAGAAGTGGGTCAGGTCGCCCAGGCCGATGGTGTCGAACCAGAACACGTTGTTCAGAGCGTGGTGCAGACCGGTCGGGATGAGCAGGCGGTTGAGGAAGGCGTAGATGCCAGCGCCGATGCCACCCATGGCGGCGATACCCTCACCAAGAGCAACAAGAGCACCGAAGATGAGCGGCCAAGCAAAGAGCAGGACAACGGAGACGACGATGCAGATGACGGCGGTCATGATGGCGACGCAACGCTTGCCGGAGAAGAAGGCCAGCCAGTCGGGAAGACGGGTATCCTTGAACTTGTTGTAGCAAGTGCCACCGATGATGGCGGACAGGATGCCGATGAAGGAGTTACCAGCGATCTTGGAGAACGCGATGCCCTCGGTCGTGGCAAGCCAAGCGGTCTGAGCATCGGCGTCCATACCACGAATGGTGCCAACAACAGCGGGGTTCAGGAGCTGCTGGATCATCAGGAAGGCGACGAGGCCAGCGAGGCCAGCGGTGCCATCGTGATCGTCGGCAAGGCCGACAGCGGCGCCGACTGCGAACAGCCAGGCCATGTTATCGATAAGAGCGCCGCCTGCCTTGATGAGCAGGAAACCGGCGGTATAGGCAAAACCGGTAGTGTCACCGGCAGCACCCATGACTGCGGGAGCGAGCAGGTAGCCCACGCCCATAAGAATACCTGCGACGGGAAGCGCCGCGACGGGAAGCATCAGCGCTTTGCCGAGCTTCTGGAGGTACTTCATCATATGGTATCTCCTCCAACCTTTCTTTCGTTGTTCACCAACGAGTTCCATGTCCGCGCCTTGTGCATACCGGCTTCTCCGCTTGCCGGCATTGGTGCGCAAACTTAGACAACCCAGTCCCTTTTTTGGGCTGCTGGTATGTACGTTAGCACACACTCAATTCAAACGTCCACCACATTTCGTTCAAATTACTATATCGTTGCCAAACGGTTATTTTTGGCCCGTAAACGGTAATTTCCGCAGGTAGACATGAAGCGTTTCTTTCATTACCAAACTAATTCTTAGCAATTTCCATTCGATTTCGTCTCAAAATTGGTTACTACCAGATGAACAGTGGTACCACATTGTTACTACCAGTTGGCCTGAAATCGTTTGCGCTTTACATGAATAAACACCCCCTATTTTTGTATAGGGGGTGTTATCGATCATGCAAGGATTCGATTGTGTGGCAAGCGAATCAAGCCCTGTAAGCCCTTACGCAAACAGGCCGTAGATGCTGATGTTGGCCTTGGCGTACAGGCCGTTGGCGTACTCGGTCCACTTGGAGCTGGCGCTCGAGGCCTGGGAGGAATACTGCTGATAGGCGGTGTAGTAGGCGGTCATGGCCTGCTTATAGGTTGCGCTATCGGCCGTAAAGGCATCGTCGGCGAACGCCTTAGCATAGGTGCTGTCGGCGTCCTTCCAGGTGCCCTTCTCGCTATCCCACTCATCGCCGGCAAGGTTGATGATGTAGTCGGCGTAGTCCTTGCTCGCGGTCTCCTCGTTGCCGTCAGCAGGCTCGGTCGGGGCGGTCGGCATGCTTGCAGAGCTATCGCCCACCTTCTTCTTGTAGAGCTTCTGCAGCGTCGCGGACTGACGGACGATCTGCTTGGCCTGGTCCTTGGACACGCCGTACTGCGTGGCCATGGTCTTGTAGTCGGAGGTGCCGATGGAATCCTCGGCGTACTGCTTCATTTCCTTGGAAGAAACGGTAACGCCCTCGTCCTCGGCAGCGTCCAGCAGAATCTGGTTGCGCACGTAGGACAGGATGACGTCGGCAGAAGGAGCGGTGTAGTTGCCATCGCTATCCTTGACGGTATCGAGGCTGTACTGGCTCTCGATGGCCTCGCGCGCGGTGATATCGCTCTTCTTGCCGTTGTAGCTATAGCTTGCCACGGTCGAATCGAGCTGGTCCTCGGTGAGGGTCGAGGAGCCAACGCCCTTGCCGCCAAAGCCACCGTTGCCCACAAAGAAGCCGATCACAGCAGCAATAACGACGGCAACCACGAAGGCGGCAATCATCGTCTTCTTGTGCTTGGAGGCGTGGTCGTCCTCGTCGGTATCGGCGTCGTCGTCCTCGTCCTGCGGCTCGGGCATGAGGTTCTCATCAGCGGCGTCCGCGGCAATCTGAGCCTCCAGTCGAGCGTCCTCCTCCTCGGCCGTCGTACCGGCGGCAATGTGCTCGGCAGACTTACCGGCGACCAGGTCGATCTTCTCGTCCTCATCACCGTCGGGGCCTTCGCCGCGCTCGATGATCTGGATGCCGTCGATCTCGTCCTTCTCGTCCTTCTTTTGAATCAGACCCATATCAGTTACTCCTTGTTAGGAAACATAGTCCTCAATAGAATACGCCCGACGAGGCGCCGGGCGTATTGATTCTTAGGTTATACGCAAACACTTAAGTACTATTTAGGCGTTTGCAGTGTGCATACCTTAGGCCAGGTGCGCGATAACGGCATCGGCAAAGGCCTGCGTGCCCACGGCCCCCTCGACGGAGCCGGTCTGGGCACGACGCACGTCACCGGTAACCTGCTCGCCCTCGTCGAGCGTGGCAGACACGGCGGCACGAATGCGATTGGCAGCGTCGTTCTCGCCCAGGTGGTCGAGCATCATCGCAGCAGAGAGGATCTCGGCCGTGGGGTTGGCGATATCCTGGCCCGCGATATCGGGCGCGGAGCCGTGCGTTGCCTCGAAGATGGCGCAGTCGGCACCGATGTTGGAGCCGGGGGCCATGCCTAAGCCGCCCACCAGGCCGGCGCACAGGTCGCTCACGATATCGCCGTACAGGTTGGGCAGCACCAGGACATCGAAGTCATTGGGGTTCTGGACCAGGCCCATGCAGGTGGCGTCGACAATCTTGTCGTTGAACTCGATATCGGGATAGTTGGCGGCCACCTCGCGCGCCACGCGCAGGAACAGGCCGTCGGTCGCCTTCATGATGTTGGCCTTGTGCACGGCCGTCACCTTTTTGCGGCCGCAGCGGCGGGCATACTCAAAGGCATACTCTACAATGCGGCGGCTCTTGGCGATGGAGATCGGCTTGATCGAGAT
>CABQHZ010000029.1 GCA_902464175.1 uncultured Collinsella sp.
GCATACATTCGTTCAATATCGTGCCATAGAACGGTTGCGAGTGGGTTACGAATCTGCGCGTTCACTTTATCTCAGTAAAGCACAGGACGAGCCCCGCGTGGGGCCGGCAGACCTGGCGCAAGAGTGTCCCTTTCGACTAGTCGTTTAAGAACGTCCCCAATGACTACCCTACCGCATCCGGAGCAAGGCAACGCCGCAGGCAGAGGACGGACAGCGAGCGACGTCCAGAGCGAACAAGTTGGCATGAAAAAGGCAAGGCATAGACCTTCTGGTCATGCCTTGCCTTTTGAATGACAAATTGTCGCTCTGGGCGGCGCGCAGCGTCGAGCCGTTACGCGGTTTGGTAAAACCGCGTAACTATAGGTCTCCGCCGGCGCCCAGTAGCTTGCGCATAACTTGCTCGGGGTTGACCGAGCCGTCGCGCGGGGCCAGAGCGGTGATCTTCTTCTGCATCTTGTACTCGTGCAGCTCGTCCTCGAGCTGGCGCACGCGAGCGCGGAGCTTCTCGTTCTCGCGCTCGCGCTCCTCAGCACGCTCCTTCATATCGAGAATGCGCACCACGCCGGCGAGATTGATACCCTCGTCGGTCAGCTGGTTGATGAGTTCCAGACGCTCGATATCGGCACGCGAATACAGGCGCGTGTTACCGCCCGAGCGCTGAGGATTCACCAGGCCCTTGGACTCGTAGACGCGCAGAGTCTGCGGGTGCATGCCGGTCAGCTCGGCCGCCACGCTGATCATGTACAGCGGTTTGTTCCTATTGTCCTCGGCCATGCTACCTGACCCCTTTCCGTCTCGCACATCTCCATCATAAGCCTGCGGCCAGCCCGTGGGCCACGCAACCGCCCTAGTACGTCGCCTTGTAACGGTTGACCTTCTCGCGATAATCGCGCGTGTCGGCCTCGCGCAGTTTGGTCATAGCCTCGCGCTCATCATCGGACAGGTTCGTGGGAACCTGCACCTTGATCTCGACGAGCAGCGCACCCGTACGGCCGCGATGCTTAACGTCGGGCGCACCCATCTCCTTAAAGCGGAACTTCTTGCCCGTCTGGGTACCCGCGGGCACCTTCAGACGGACCGTCGCGCCACCGGGCGTGGGCACGTCGACCGTGCAGCCGAGCGCCGCCTCGTAGACCGAGATCGGCACCTCCATGGTCACGTCGGCACCCTTGCGCTTAAACAGCGGATGCTCCTCCACGTGCGTGGTCACGACCAGGTCGCCGCGCTCGCCTCCGGCAACGCCGTACTCGCCGCGGCGCTTGTAGCGCAGCTTGCCGCCGTCGACCGCGCCCGCGGGCACCGAGACCGTGATGGTCTGCTGCTCGCCCGTCGAGGGAATGCGGTAGGTGACCTTGTGCGTCACGCCGCGGAACGCGTCCTCGGCCGTTACGTCGACAGTCAGCGACAGGTCGCCGCCCTTGCGCGCGCGGTTGCGGCCCGCGCCCGCACCGGCAGCGCCCGCGGCCCCGGCAAAGCCCGAGCCCCAATCGCTGCCCCAGGCGCCGTTGCCGCTAAAGATGCTGTCGAAGATGTCGCCCCAGCCGCTGGCGCCCGCGCCGGCACCGTAGCCACCGCCATATGCGCCGCCTGCGCCCGGCATGCCGCCAAACATGAGCATCTGGTCGTACTCTTTGCGCTTCTTCTCGTCCGAAAGCGTCTCGTAGGCTTCGCTGATTTCCTTGAACTTGGCCTCGTCGCCGCCGGCATCGGGGTGATATTTTTGCGCGAGCTTGCGAAACGCGCTCTTGATCTCTTTGTCGGAGGCGCTCTTGGATACGCCCAGGATGTCATAGAAGGTTTTGCCTGCAGCCATCGTAGCTCCTCTCCTGTTTCATCCGCCGCCCCTGCGGACGACGGCTCATGCTTTCATATGGCACTAGGCCAGAAAGGGCCCCGGGTGTTGCCCCGGGGCCCTTCTCAATTACTCCTCGGTGCCCTCGGCCGTATCGGCCGCAGCATCCTCGGGCGCCGCTTCGGGCTCCGGTGCGGGGCGCTTCTCGCCACCGTAGGTCACCGTCACCATCGCAGAGCGCAGGATGCGGTCCGCCATGCGGTAGCCCTTCTGGTACACGTCGTTGACGGTCTCGTCGTACTGCGATGCGTCCTCGACGCGACCTACGGCCTGGTGCTCGAGCGGATCGAACGCCTCGCCCTTGGGGTCGATGGGCTCAACGCCCTCATGCGCAAACACGTCGAGTAGCTTGGCATGCACCGCGCCAACGCCGTCGACGAACTGCTTAAAGTCGTCGGTAAGCTCCTGGCTGCGGGCATGATCGATCGCACGCTCGATATCGTCGACCACCGGCAGCAGCGCGGTGACGAGCTTCTCGGTCGCGCGCTCGCGCTCGGCAATCCGCTCATTGGCGGTGCGGCGGCGGAAGTTCTCCCAGTCGGCCTGCAGACGGGCGGTGCGCTCGGTGGCGTCCTTTGCCTTGTCCTCGGCGGCCTTCTGAGCCTCTGCCGCAGCCTCGAGCTCATGGCGCACGTCGGCAAGCTCCTTCTGAGCCTGCTCGAACTTAAGCTTAAAGTCGTTGTCGGCGGCTTCCTCACCGGCGCGGATAGCGGCTTCCACCATCTCGTCCTCGGTCATCGTCGCCTCCTTGTTGGAATCCTCTACCTGGTTCTCGGCAGCCTCGGCGGCCGGGGCCTCGTTAGCCTCGGTATCGTCGACGGCCTCTACGGGAATCTTCACGTCCTTCTCCTCAGAGTCAACGGGGGCGGCGCCAGTGGCAGCCGCCTCCGTGCGAGCTTTACGGGCGGACATGATTACTTGTCCTCGTCGTCCACAACCTCGTAGTCGGCGTCGACAACGTCGTCGTCGGCAGGCTGGGCGCCGGCGGCACCGTCGGTCTGCTGCTGAGCGTCGGCGTAGACAACCTGAGCCAGCTCGTAGGCAACGGACTGCAGGGACTCGCCAGCGGCCTTGATGGCCTCGACGTCAGACCCCTCGAGGGCCTTCTTGGCGTCGGCAATAGCAGCCTCAGCCTTGGACTTCACGTCGGCGGAAACCTTGTCGCCCAGCTCGTTGAGGGTCTGCTCGGTGGAGTAGCACAGGCTGTCGGTCTGGTTGCGGACCTCGACCTCTTCCTTCTGCTTCTTGTCCTCCTCGGCATGAGCCTCGGCATCCTTGACCATGCGATCGACTTCGTCGTCGGAAAGCGCGGTGGAGCCGGAGATGGTGATCTGCTGCTCCTTGCCGGTGCCCTTGTCCTTAGCGGAGACCTTGACGATGCCGTTGGCGTCGATGTCGAAGGTGACCTCAATCTGCGGCACGCCGCGGCGGGCAGCCGGGATACCGGTCAGCTGGAACTTACCGAGCGACTTGTTGTCGCGGGCAAGCTCGCGCTCGCCCTGGAGCACGTTGATCTCGACGCTGGTCTGGTTGTCGGCAGCGGTGGAGTAAACCTCGGTCTTGGAGGTCGGGATCGTGGTGTTGCGGTCGATCATCTTGGTCATGATGCCGCCCATGGTCTCGACGCCCAGCGACAGCGGGGTCACGTCGAGCAGCAGGATGCCCTCGACGTCACCGGTGAGCACGCCGCCCTGGACGGCAGCGCCGTCGGCGACGACCTCGTCGGGGTTCACGGACATGTTGGGCTGCTTGCCGGTCATGGTCTTGACCAAGTCCTGGACGGCGGGCATACGGGTGGAGCCGCCGACGAGGATGACCTCGGTCAGATCGGAGAGCTTGAGCTTAGCGTCGCGCAGGGCGTTGGTGACAGGCTGCTTGCAGCGCTCGAGCAGGTCGCGGGTGATCTTCTCGAACTCGGCGCGGGTCAGCGTGTAGTTGAGGTGCAGCGGGCCGGACTGGTTCATGGTGATGAACGGCAGGTTGATCGTGGACTGCTGGGCGGCGGAGAGCTCCTTCTTGGCGTTCTCGGCAGCCTCCTTCAGGCGCTGCAGGGCCATGGGGTCCTGACGCAGGTCGACGCCGTTCTCCTGCTGGAACTTGTCGGCCATCCAGTCGATGACACGCTGATCCCAGTCGTCGCCGCCCAGGTGGTTGTCGCCCGAGGTGGACAGAACCTCAAACACGCCGTCGGCGAGATCGAGGATGGAGACGTCGAAGGTGCCGCCGCCCAGGTCGAAGACCAGGATGCGCTGGTCGGAGCCCTGCTTGTCCAGGCCGTAGGCCAGAGCAGCAGCGGTCGGCTCGTTGACGATACGCTTGACGTTGAGGCCGGCGATCTTACCGGCATCCTTGGTGGCCTGACGCTGGGCGTCGTTGAAGTAGGCCGGAACGGTGATGACGGCGTCGGTGACGGTCTCGCCCAGATACTTCTCGGCGTCGGCCTTCATCTTGGCGAGCACCATGGCGCTCACCTGCTCGGCGGTGTAATCCTTGCCCTCGATGTTGACGACGGCACGGCCACCCTGGCCCTCCTTGACCTCATACGGCACGGTCTTGAGCTCGGAGGTGCACTCGGAGTACTTGCGGCCCATGAAGCGCTTGATGGAGAACACGGTGTTCTTGGGGTTGGTGACCGCCTGGTTCTTAGCGGCCTTGCCCACGACGCGGTCGCCGTCGGCACGGAAGCCCACGACGGACGGGGTGGTGCGGTCGCCCTCGGCGTTCACGATAATGGTCGGAGAACCGCCCTCGAGAACGGCCATTGCGGAGTTAGTAGTACCAAGGTCGATACCAAGAATCTTGCCCATTAGAAATTCCCTCTCTCTTGTGCGTTTGCACCGACTCGGCGGTCTGCCGCGCGGTGTTTCGGCTTGTCTTTCAGGATGTAGTGTATCCCCTTATGGGCCGGAATATACAAAATCTAAGTCAATTCATATAAGATTTCTTATTGTCGAGAGTTTAGGTCCGCAAAAGTACAGGTAGATGCGCTGTTTGAGTTCTCGACAAATCTAATGAGATCTATGTAGAGTTGGCTGAGGCTTGGATCTGGAGGCGCGCGGGGGACCTTGGGGCGACCCCGGGGAAAGCGCGTCCCGTTTTGAGCGCCGATTCCGGGACACGCTTTCCGTTAGAAGGCTCAACTGGAAACTGCGTCCCGTTTTGAATGCAAATTCCGGGTCGTAGTTTCCGCCAGTGGCCCAACCGGAAAATACGACCCGTTTCTCGGCCGAATAACGGGATACGGCTTGCGCAAGCTCGCTCAATCATCCTATATTTCAAGTCACCTTTAGCTAACATTCGTGCAGCTCAACGGCCCCACCTGCGTGTTTTTTAGTAAGCCGTGGCATACTCGGCGAACGGTATGAAGATGACGGTCAGAGGGTATTGCAAACGGTCGTTCCCGTGGTATGTTTTTGCCCGAATCACACCGACGCACATCGCCTGTAGCGTCGGTCAACAGAGAGGAAACTACCATGGCTCATCCCGTAATTGATGCCGACGAGTGCATCGCTTGTGGCGTTTGCGTCGACTCCTGCCCCGCTGGCGTTCTGGAGCTCCAGGACGTCGCTACCGTCGCTGACGAGGACTCCTGCGTCGCCTGTGGCGCTTGCCAGGACGCTTGCCCCGCTGGCGCTATCACCGAGATCGTCGAGGAGTAACAACTCCCCCACTTGCACACTCAAAAGTACACCGTGCACAAAAAAGGAGGCCTCCGCATCGCCGCGGAGGCCTCCTTTTGCATTCGTTACTACGATAAATCATCTTCGTAGGGCATCAGGTCGGCTAGGTAGCCCTTCTCTTTGAGCATGGTCTCAATCTCGTCGAGAGTCTGCTCGTCTTCTGCCGCGATGCGATGGAAGTGATAGCCGCTGGTCACCGTCAGCAACGGAAAGCTCTTGCCGCTGGCGATGTCGTGCAGGTAGCGCTCGATATCGCGGCGGTTGCGGATGTCCAGGTCGGCCGTGATCTTGCCGTACACGCGATGGTTGACGATCACGTTGAGCACGGCGCCGCCCGCATCGACGATGCTCGTGAGCTCGTCGCCCGCCTGCTCCACGCTGTGGCGCACCTTGACCAAGCGCGTGGGCACAGCCGGGCTGCTCTCGGCTTCCTGCAGCACGTAGCCGCGGTTGGTAGCGACGATATCGTGCCCGTCGGCGCGCAGCAAGGCAATGTCTTGCACCACGACCTGACGGCTCACGCCCACCTCGCGGGCAAGCGCGCTGCCCGAAACGGGATCTTTAGCCCCCTCGAGCACGGCCATGATGGAACGGCGACGCTCGCGGGCGTTCATTATTTACCGTCCAGCAGACGCAGGTGCTTAAGCGAGAGGTCGAGGATCGGCGCGGAGTGCGTCAGGGCGCCCGAGCTAATAAAGTCGACGCCCAGGTCGGCCAGAGCGCGAATGTTGTCGGCGTCCACATTGCCCGAGCACTCGGTCTTGGCGCGGCCGTCGATAAGCTCGATGGCGGCGGCCATGTCGTCGTGAGTCATGTTGTCGAGCATGATGATGTCGGCGCCAGCATCCACGGCCTCGCGCACCATATCGAGGTTCTCGCACTCAATCTCGACCGTCGTGGTAAACGACGCATGGGTGCGCGCCATCTCGATCGCACGTGCCACGCCACCGGCGGCGTCGATGTGGTTGTCCTTAAGCATGACGGCGGTCGACAGGTTGTAGCGATGGTTGCTGCCGCCGCCAATCTCGACTGCGGCCTTCTCGAAGACGCGCATACCCGGCGTGGTCTTGCGCGTGTCGACGAGCACGGTCTTGGTGCCCTCGAGCACCGCAGCCATCTGATGCGTATAGGTGGCGATGCCGCTCATGCGCTGCAGGTAGTTGAGTGCCACGCGCTCGCCCGAAAGCAGCACACGCGCGTCACCGCGCACCTGGCCCACATGGTCGCCGGCGTGCACCTCGTCGCCATCGGCGACATCGAACAGCACCGAGCTCTGCGAATCCAGCAGCTCGAAGGTGCGGGCGAACACATCCAGGCCGGCGATGATGCCGTCGGCCTTGGCGATGAGCTCGACGGTAGCGGGACGCGCCGTGGGGCACACGCTTGCCGTGCTCACGTCCTCAAAAGTGATGTCCTCGCGCAGCGCCTGCAGAATCAGATCATCGACGACGAGCTTCATGGTAATGGGATTCATGGTCTACTCCTCCACGGCCTGCGTGCCGGCGGCACGGGCCAAATCATCGATTGCAAGGGTATCGGCGCTCAGGGCGCGGTGACGTCCGTCGAGCGCGGGCTCGCCCGCCTGCTCCACGGCAAGCGACTCGCCGGTGCGCATACGCCAAGCGGCACGGCGACCCCAAACCAAGGACTCGAGCAGGCTGTTGGAAGCCAGACGGTTCTTGCCGTGCACACCGTTGCAGGCCGTCTCGCCGGCGGCGTAGAGCTCGGGCATGGAGGTGCGGCCGTCCTTGTCGACCCACACGCCGCCCATAAAGTAGTGCTGCGTGGGCGTGACGGGGATGGGCTCGTCCAAGATGTCGCGGCCGTCCTCCAGGCAGCGTGCGCGGATGTTGGCAAAGTGCCCAGTCACCACGTCGCGCTCGACGGGAGCAAAGCTCAGCCACTCGTGCTCGGTGCCGTCATGCTTCATTTGCTCGCGAATGGCGGCGGCGACCACGTCGCGCGGCTGCAGCTCGTCGGTAAAACGCTCGCCGGCAGCATTGAGCAGAATCGCGCCCTCGCCGCGGCAGCTCTCGCTGATCAGGAACGTGCGACCTGGCTGCGGCGAGAACAGGCCCGTGGGGTGAATCTGCACGTAGTCCAGGTGCTCCATCGTAATGCCGTGCTCCTGAGCGATGTAGCAAGCGTCGCCCGTGAGCTGCGGATAGTTGGTCGAATGGTCATACACGCCACCGATGCCGCCCGTCGCCCACAACGTATGGCGCGCGTGAATCTCAAACGGCTCGCCGGCATGCACGCCCTCGTTAGCATTTGCAAGCTCATCGGCGGGACGGACCGAGTCGTCCTCGTCCACGGACACGGCAACGATGCCGGTACATACCGTGGCGCCGTCGCGCTCGTCGGTCAGGATATCGGTCATGGCCACGTGCTCAAGAATCTGCACGTTGTCCAGCTTACGGACGGCCTGGAGCAGCTTGGTCGTGATCTCCTTGCCCGTAATATCGGCGTGGAAGGCGATACGCGGGCGGCTGTGCGCGCCCTCGCGGGTAAAGTCGAGGCTGCCGTCGGCCTTGCGCTCAAAGTCCACACCCATCGCCAGCAGGTCGTTGATGACCGAGCGGCTCGAGCGGATCATGATGTCGACGCTCTCGCGGCGGTTCTCGTAGTGGCCGGCGTGCATGGTGTCCTCAAAGAAGGCATCGTAGTCCGAGCCCTCGGGCAGCACGCAAATGCCGCCCTGCGCGAGCATCGAATCGCACTCGTCGACAGCGCCCTTGGAGAGCATGATCACGCGCATGCTCGTCGGCAGGTTGAGAGCCGCATACAGGCCCGCTACGCCGCAGCCGGCAATAACGACGTCGCACTCCATATCGTGGTATTGCTTGGTTTCCACAGGAATCCTCTCCCTTGAATGTGACATAAGGGACCGTCCCTCATGCCGCATTGTTCTAGCGCGCTGCGTACTCGAGCATGCGGTCGAGCGTGAGCTTGGCCTGATCGGCGGCCTCGTCCGACACGCCAATCTGCACCTCGCCCTCGCCCGTCTCCAGGCAGCGCACGAGCTTTTCGAGCGTGATGAGATCCATGTTGACGCAGGTGGGCTGCACCGCGGGGAAGTAGAACTTCTTGCCGGTGCCCTGGCAGCGGCGCTCGAGCTCGTAGAGCACGCCACGGACCGTCACGATAATGAACTCGCTCGCGTCGGACTCCTCGGCGTACTTGATGATGCCGGCGGTGGAGCCGATGTAGTCGGCCTCGGCCAAGACGTCGGCCTTGCACTCAGGATGCGCCAGCACGAGCGCGTCGGGGTGGGCCTCCGTCGCGTCGACGATCTGCTCGACGGTGATGATGTGATGGCGCGGGCAGTAGCCGTTGTTGAGAATGACGTGCTTTTGCGGCACCTGCTCGGCTACGAAGCGGCCGAGGTTTTGGTCGGGAATGAACAGGATATGCTGCTGCGGCAGCTCGGACACGATCTTGACGGCGTTGGAGCTGGTGACGCACACGTCGCTCCAGCTCTTGATCTCGACCGTGGAGTTGACGTAGCAGACCACGGCAAGGTCATCGCCGTACTCGGCGCGCGCCGCATCGACTGTCTCGCGCTTGACCATGTGAGCCATGGGGCAGTCCGCGCCCGGCTCGGGCAACAGCACCGTTTTGGTGGGATTGAGCAGCTTGGCGCTCTCGCCCATAAACTCCACGCCGCACAGCACGATGGTCTGCTGCGGCAGGCTCTTGGCAAGCTTTGCCAGGTAGAAGCTGTCGCCGACGTAATCGGCCACAGCCTGGACCTCGGGCGCCACGTAATAGTGCGCCAGGATCACCGCGTCGCGTTGGGTTTTAAGTTGCTGAATAGCCTCGACGAGCTCTGCGGGCACCAGTGCCGCGCGCTCCGTTGCCGTCGTTGCCGATGCTAGGCCGGCCGCGATATCGCGTGCAAGCTCCGATGCATCCATGTTCGCGCTCTGTGCCATCAAGGCCCCTCTCTTTTGGCGAATCTTGGGGCTTTAGTATGACACCTAGGTTTACAGCTGACAAGACAGCTGTAAACCTAGGTGTAAAGTTGAAATAAAGATTCAATCATGCGGCAGGTCCATTTTCGAACTGGCAAGCTGAGGATAGCCGAGCTCTCGATAGCGCAGGAGGCATCTTTCGCCACCGCAATACCGCTCGGCGCAAGTTGCGCACCATGAGGCACGAACGGGCGCTCCCCCGCGAGTGGTCCGCGCCCAATGTGGCAAAATCGAACTACTAAGGGGGCCGAATGCTCAAGATTATTGCCTGCGACGACGACGTCGCTTTTCTAGATAGACTGCACCGGATGATCGACCGTTGGTCGACTGAGACGGGCACGGCGGTCGATGTTGCGCTCGTCACGCGCGGCGAGGACCTGCTGGCCCGCCATGCCGCATCGCGCGCCGACATCATCCTGCTCGACATGATCATGCCGCTCGTCAACGGCATGGACACCGCGCGCGAATTGCGCCAGGCCGACACTGCCGTGCGCCTGGTGTTCCTTACCTCGTCGCCCGAGTTTGCACTGGAGTCCTACGAGGTCCGCGCCTTCGACTATCTGCTCAAGCCCGTGACTTACGAACGCCTGGCGCAGTTACTCGACGAACTTTCGAGCATGCGCCCGGCGGCAACCGACGAGCTCGTGATCAAAACGTCCTTTGGCTACCACGCCCTGCGCCTGTCCGACATCGAATATGCCGAGGCGCGCAACAAGCACGTGGTCTTCCACCTGCGCGACGGACGCGATATCGAGGCACTCGAGTCGTTCCGCAGCGTCGAGGACCGTTTGGTGCAAAATGCCACCTTCTTTAAATGCCACCGTAGCTACCAGGTCAACTTGCGCAACATCGACCACTTCGATCGCACGGACATCGTCATGCGCTCCGGCGCGTGCATTCCGCTGTCGCGCAGCAGCAAGCAGGGGTTCCAAGACGCCTACTTTGCGGTGCGCTTCGAGGGCGGGAGGCGCTGATGATCTCCTCGGTCGAAATGGTCCTTTGGGCAATCCACCACGCCACAACGCTACTCTTTGGCGTCTTTGCTTCGGCGGCGCTATGCGGTATCGAAATCAATCGACGCCATGCACTCGAGTTGGTGGGGGTCGGAGCCGCAACCGGCGCTGCCTTTTCGATCGCCAATGTCGTTGGCGGAGAGCTTTTTGCCCGTCAGGTCTATCCGCTCGTCGTGCACTTGCCGCTTACCGTCTACCTATGCGCGCGCTACCACTTGAGTCCGCTACTCGCGACGTTGGGCGTCACCAGCGCCTACCTGAGCTGCCAGTTTAGCAACTGGATGGGTATCGCCGCATTCGCAGTCACCGACTCGCAGGTTGCATACTACCTTGCGCGCATTGCAACCACGCTCGGCGTCTTTGCCGTCCTCCTACACTGGGCCGGCGATATCGGTCCGCGTCTGGCGATTAAAAGCCCCACCGAGCTGGGCATTCTTTTAATTCTGCCGCTCGTCTACTACATCTTTGACTACGCCACCAACGTCTACACCACGCTGTTCCACTCGGGCTCGGTGGTGACAGTTGAGTTTTTGGCATTTGCGCTCTGTGCCTTCTATCTTATGTTTCTCGCCGTCTATCTGCGCGAATACGAGGCAAAGGAAGTCGCCGAGCGTGAGCGCTGGATGCTCGAAACACGCGACAGCGCGGCCATCAAAGAGCTCGAGGCCTGGCGCCAGTCCGGACGCGAGCTGTCGATTCTTCGCCACGACATGCGGCACTTTTTGCGCGGTTTGGCCGTTTTAATTGAGGAGGGCCACACCGACGAGGCGCTCGATCGCATCGATGAGCTCTGCGAGACCAACGACCGCACCGCCGTGCGCCGCTACTGCGCCAACGAGACCGTCAACATCGTGCTTTCGTCATTTAGCTCGGACATCAACAAACACGGTATCACCGCTGACCTGCGCGCCGCCGTGCCCGGAACCGTTCACGTGGGCGATGCCGACCTGTTCAGCGTGCTTTCGAATGCTTTGGAAAATGCCATCATCGCCGCAAGCGCCGCCCCCGAAGGCAAACGCTTTGTCGACCTCGACCTGCGGCTTGAGGACGGCCAGCTGCTGCTTTTGGTTTCCAATACGTTTGGGCGTGCGCCACACATGGTCGACGGTATGCCCGTGAACCAACGTGCCGGTCACGGTTTTGGCACCAAGAGCATTAAACTTGCCGTTGAGCGCATGAACGGCAACTGCCAGTTCCGCATTAACGGCGACCGATTTGAGCTGCGCGCCGTGATGTAGGGGCGCGACACTGGACTCGCGGCGCGGCTCAACCGCCCGGGTCGCCTTGCCGGCGCAGGCCTGCTACAGCGGAGCCGCCGCCGGGGTCAGCTGCTTGATGTAGGCCCACATGCGCTGCTTGGCGGCCTTGTCGGTGAGCGCCGCCTCAAAGCCATCGAGCGCGAGTACGCGGCGGCCCTGCACGTGGGCGACCAGGCCGGGCTTGAGCATGGCGGTGTCGAAGTCATCGATTGCCACGAGCATGTCGGCATAGGTCTCGCGCATGACATCGGCCGCGCTGTTGTCAAGCAGCAGCACCGCTTCGGGGTCCAGGGCCTCCAGCGCCTCGCGGAACAGCTCACACGGCAGGGCCTCGCCCACCGCGACCGTCCCGTCGCCCGCGCCGGCAACGCTTGCCAGCGCGCAGAAATCCTCGGGCGCATAACCGATGGCCCCGAGCGCCTTGCGCAGCGCGGCACCATCCGCGCCGGCGGCAAGCTCGCCACCCGAGCGCTCGGCCTCATCCAAATCGCCTTTGACCAGCACGATCGGCGAGCACGCATTGCCCGCGATGCGCACGCCACGCGCCGCAAGCGACGCGAGCTCCTGCTCGGTGGCCTGGGCGATGGCTTCTTTTTTCTGGCTTTGTGACGTGGGCATGCGCTCTCCAATCGTTTGCGTGCCCACCATTATATAAAAGAGCCGCCCGCGAGTGGTTGCTTTGCGGGCCGCTGGGTATAAGCACGGTCGTACTGAGTTTTACGCGGCCGAGCCGCGTCGCATTATGGAGGTCACCATGGCTGACATTAAGCAGATTACCCCCGAGAACTTCGATTCCATCGTTAACGACAGCCTGCCCGTGCTGGTCGATTTTTGGGCCCCGTGGTGCGGGCCCTGCCGGTCGCTCTCACCCATCGTGGACGAGGTCGCCGACGAGCTGTCCGGCAAGCTGGCCGTTGCCAAGTGCAACGTCGATGACAACCAGGACCTGGCCATGAAGTTTGGCGTCATGAGCATCCCCACGCTGATCGTCTTTAAGAACGGCGAAGAGGTTGACCGTTCGGTCGGCGCCTTACCCAAGGCAAGGCTTCAGGCGCTGCTGGAGAAGCATCTGTAATACGTTTGTTACGCATCTGCCGTCCATGAGCGGTTTTGCACCGCTCGCCGGAGCGCCGGGTGCAGGGCGCACGACCACGGATAGTATGGTAGACACAAACAGCCCCCAGTGAACGGGTGCGGGTCAGACGGACTCGCACCCGTTTTCTTATGCGGCGGCGCTCAGGGCGGGCGTAGTAGAATCTGAACCACTAGATTGCCCCAAACATAAGGAGATTTCCCATGCATGACGTTGGAATGAACATGAGCCAGCTTGCCATGAGCGTCAAGCAGGTCGACGACACCATCGAGCTCGCTCACGAGTGGAGCCATCAGCTGCTGCATGCGACCGAGAACTTTGACATGGAGCGCATCGGCGCCAAGCTCGAGGCTGCCATGACCGCGCTGCACGAGGCGCATGCCGCGCTCGAGGGCTACGAGGACGCCATCGAGGCCGACCACAACTCCGTCGGCTCCGTAAAGCTGGTGTAGTGTGGCCGAGCACGAGCACGCGCACGGCTGCGAGCACGCACATGTTCACGGCGCGGGTGCCGAGGCGAGCTGTCGATGCAGTGGCTCCAGCTCCGAGCTGGTCCGCTTTTCGGTCACCGCGCCCGATGACCTGCTTCGTCGCTTTGACGAGCAGATCGCGCGCCGCGGTGACGTGGCCAACCGCTCCGAGGCCGTGCGCGACCTGATTCGCGCCTCGATCGCCAAGGAGCAGATGCGCACGCCCGACGAGCAGGTCATCGGATCGCTCACCATGATCTATGACCACCATACCGGCGACCTGACGCGCCGCCTGGACGAGGTGCAACACGACTACACCGACGAGATCGTCTCGACCATGCACGTGCACCTGGATCACCACAACTGCTTGGAGATTCTGGCGCTCAAGGGTCGCGGCGAGCGCGTTTACGAGCTGGCCGACCGCCTGCTGGGCCTTCGCGGCGTTAAGCACGGCGAGCTCACCTGCGCCGCCACCGGGCAAAGCTTGGGGCTGTAGCGCACCTGCCAAAAAGGGACAGGTTTGTTTTGGCAGGTCTAACGTTTTACCTACCAAAATAAACCTGTCCCTTTTTGGTCGGTTTTTATGAGGGGGAGCCGCATGCGACATGTGCATATTCATGTGACGGGCATTGTACAGGGCGTTGGCATGCGGCCGTTTGTGTATCGCGAGGCCATGGCGCATGGCATCTGCGGCTGGGTGCTCAACGCGGGCGACGGCGTGCATGTCGAGGCGCACGCTTGCGCCGAGGCGCTCGACGGCTTTGTCGCCGCGCTGTCGGACCACGCGCCTGCGGCAGCCCGCGTGGAGCGTATTGACGTTGCGGATTTGGAACCCGGCACTTGGGATGCCGCCGACGAGCAGGGCTTTCGCATCGTGGCGTCACAGGATCAGACTGCGCATACGACGCTCATCTCGCCCGATATCGCTACCTGCGACGACTGCCTACGCGAGCTGTTCGACCCCGCCGACCGACGCTATCACTACCCCTTTATCAACTGCACCAACTGTGGGCCGCGCTTTACCATCATCCGGTCGCTGCCCTATGACCGAGCGGCCACGTCCATGGACTGCTTTCCCATGTGTCCCGAGTGCGCCACGGAGTATACCAACCCACTTGACCGGCGCTTTCATGCGCAGCCCGATGCCTGTTTTGATTGTGGGCCGCATATTACCTGGCGTGAGGCGGCGCGCGGCATGGAGCTCGGAAACTCGGGGGCGACGCCGGCTGTCGGCGACACGCGCGAGGCCAGCGACGCCATTATCGAGCGCTGTGTTGAATTACTTGCGGCCGGTGGCATTGTTGCCATCAAGGGCCTGGGCGGATTCCATCTGGCTTGCGACGCCGCCAACGAACAGGCGGTGACCGAGCTGCGCCGTCGCAAGCGCCGCAGCAACAAACCGCTTGCTGTTATGGTGCGCGACCTTGGCGGCGTCGAGCGCCTGTGCCATGTCGATGATGCCGAGCGCGACTTGCTGGCCGGCAGTATCCGCCCCATTGTGCTGCTGCGCCGACTTGCTGTTTGCGAGAGCGGCGATTCCCCCGACGCCCTCGCGCTCGCGCCGTCCGTCGCGCACGACCTTCCCGAGCTCGGTGTTATGCTCCCCTACACCCCGCTTCAGCATCTGTTGCTTGCCGCGGCAGAAGCCTGCGGTATGCACGCGCTCGTCATGACCAGCGGAAACCTGAGCGAAGAACCCATCGAGACCGACGACGACCTTGCCTGGGAACACCTCGTTGCCGCCGGTATCGCCGACTCGTTGCTCGGTAACGACCGCGCGATCCTCTCGCGCTACGACGACTCTGTAGTGCGCGTGGTCGACGGCGCCGTTATGCCCGTGCGCCGCGCCCGCGGATACGCTCCGCAGCCGTTACCGCTGCCGGCATGCGACGGCACTGTACCCTGCATCCTCGCCTGCGGCCCGCAGCAAAAGGCGACGATTGCGCTCACTCGTGAAGGGGCGAACGGCGAGGCAACCTGTTTTGTGTCGCAGCATATCGGCGATGTTGAAAACGGCGGGACCTTCGATGCCTGGAACGCCGCGCGCACGCGCTTGGAAGATCTCTTTGACTTGGCGCCCGCCGCCTTGGCCTGCGATTTACACCCCAGCTATCTATCGGGCCAGTGGGCGCGCGAGCAGGCACGGGAGCACAATCTGCCGCTCGTCGAGGTGCAGCACCATCATGCACATATCGCGAGCGTAATGGCCGAGGCCATCGCCGCGGGCCAGCTTACAACCGACACGCGTGTCCTTGGCATCGCCTTTGACGGCACCGGCGCCGGCACCGATGGAACCATTTGGGGCGGCGAGTTTCTTGTTGCCAGCCTTGGCGGCTTTGAGCGCGCCGCGCATTTGCTCACCTGGGCGCTCCCCGGCGGGGCGGCCTCCGTACGCGACGCTCGACGCAACGCCTTTGCCCTGCTCAGTGAGCTCGGCCTGCTCGAGCACCCAGGTGCCGCTCGGCTTTTGGACAGTCTCGACGAGCAAACGCGCAGCGTGACAGCCACCATGATCGAGCGCGGCATCAACAGCCCGCGTACCAGCAGCATGGGGCGCCTCTTTGATGCCGCGGCAGCAATTCTGGGCATCTGCGACAAGGCAACCTACGAGGGCGAACCCGCCATAGAACTCGAAGCCGCCGCCTGGCGCGCGTTCAGCAGTGAAAGTGCCTGCCCCACCGGCAATATGGTCAGCTTTTCCGTAACCGAATCATCCCGTCCGGACGACTGCCATGTTCTGAACTCCAGACCGCTTTTTGAGGCGCTTTTGGAGGGAATCAGGACCGGCGTGCCCGCCGGCAAGCTCGCGCTCGACTTCCACGTCACCATCGCGCGCTCCTCGGCCCGCATCGCAAGCGAAATCTGCGCCCGCGAAGGCATCGACACCGTCGCGCTCTCGGGCGGCGTGTTCATGAACCGACTTTTGCTTCAGCTTCTCACGCGCGAGCTCAAAGACGCCGGTCTTGCCGTCTTGGTTCCCCACACCGTGCCCGTCAACGATGGCTGCATCGCCTACGGCCAGGCGGCGGTCGCCCGCGCTCGGCTCGCGCAGGTCATACCGCAGTAGGCTGTTTGGCTAGCCCATGCGCCGCCGTCTCACAGGTGTAACGCGTTTGCCCGCAACCCCCGCGAGCGCTACCATCAACTGATGGATAATTAAGCGCCTATCCAGCGCAAAGCGTATAAAAGGGGAACATTATGTGCCTTGCCGTTCCCGGTAAAGTGGTCAAACGCGACGACGACCTTAAGGCGACCGTCGACATGATGGGCATCGAGCGCCCGGTTTCGTTGCGCCTCGTGCCGACGGCGCAGGTAGGCGACTATGTTCTCGTACATGCCGGCTTTGGTATCCAGATTGTCGACGAGCAGGAAGCTCAAGAGACGCTCGATCTCGTCAACACCATGACCGAGCTGGTCGAAGAGGATCAACTCGCCACCAACCCGGCCGAGGCATACTAGTGACGGCGGCGCAGCCGGCTCGCCCCGGTATCGATTTTTCGGCATTCCGCGATCCCAAGCTCGCTCGCGAACTCATCGACCGCATTCATGAGCTTGTCGGCGACCGCACCATCAACCTGATGGAGGTCTGCGGCACACACACGGTGAGCATTGGTCGCTATGGCTTTCGCTCCATTATGCCGACGGAACTCAAGCTGCTGAGCGGTCCGGGCTGCCCCGTCTGCGTCACCGCCAACCGTAACATCGACCACGCAATCGCACTCGCCAAGATGGACGGCGCCATCATCACCACCTTTGGCGACATGATGCGCGTGCCCGGATCGTCCACCTCGCTCGCCGCGCAAAAGGCGGCGGGGCGTGACATCCGCATCGTCTACTCCCCGCTCGACGCGCTCGACATTGCCGAGCAAAACCCCGACCGCCCGGTCATCTTTATGGGTGTGGGCTTTGAGACCACGACGCCCACCATCGCCGCCGCCATTTTGGAGGCAGATGTGCGCGGGCTCCAGAACTTCTCGGTCTATTGCTCCCACAAGACCACGCCGCCGGCGCTGCGCGCGATTGCCAACGACCCCGAGACGACCATCGACGGCTTTATCCTGCCGGGCCATGTCGCCACCATCACAGGCCTGGCGCCCTTTGGCTTTTTGGTCGACGAGTTTAAGACCCCGGGCGTGGTTACCGGATTTGAGCCGGTCGATATTCTGCAGGGCATCTGCATGCTGGTTCAGATGGTTGTTGAGGGACGGCCCGCAATCGACAACGCGTACCGCCGCGGCGTCAATGCGGACGGCAATCCCGTGGCGCGCCAGCTGGTCGAGCAGGTATTTGAGCCGTGCGATACCACGTGGCGCGGGCTGGGACCGATTGCCGCCTCGGGCCTTTCCATCCGACCCGAGTTCTCGCGCTTTGACGCCGGCGCCCGCTATGACGTGCCGATCGAACCGACGGTCGAGCCGCGCGGATGCCGTTGCGGCGACGTGCTGCGCGGGGCCATTGCACCGAGCGACTGCCCGTTGTTCGGCCACGCCTGCACGCCCGAGCATCCTGTTGGCCCGTGCATGGTGAGCTCGGAAGGCAGCTGTGCGGCGTACTACCGTTACCAAGGCTAGCCCGAACATCCCCGATTGGAGTTTTCGATATGTCCCATACTGCCACCGATAGCACTGTCCTGCTGGGCCATGGCTCCGGCGGGCAGATGATGAAACGCATCATCGACGAGGTCTTTCTGGATGCCTTTGGGTCGCCCGAGCTGCTCGAAGGCAACGACGCCGGCGTCGCCGCGCTGCCCGCGAGCGGGCGCATCGCCATGTCGACCGACAGTTTTGTAGTCTCGCCGCAGTTTTTCCCCGGCGGCAACATCGGCCGCCTCGCCGTGTGCGGAACCGTCAACGACGTCGCGACCTCGGGCGCCAACGTGCGCTATCTTTCGTGCGGTTTTATCCTCGAAGAGGGCTATCCCATGGATAAGCTACGCCAGATTGTGCAGACCATGGCCGAGACGGCGCGCGAGGCGGGCGTCAAAATCATCACCGGCGACACCAAAGTGGTCGAGCGCGGCGGGGCCGACGGCGTCTACATCAACACCGCCGGTGTGGGCGAGGTTCCCGCGGGTGTGACGCTCAGCGGCGCCAACTGCCAGCCCGGCGATGTCATTCTGGTCTCGGGCACGCTGGGCGACCACGGCATCGCCATCATGAGCCAGCGCGAGGGCCTGGCGTTCTCGAGCAACATCGAGAGCGACGCCGCGCCCCTCAACCACCTGATTGCCGACGTGCTGGCCGCCGCCCCCGACACACGCTGCTTCCGCGACCCCACGCGCGGCGGCCTGGCGTCCACGCTCAACGAGTTTGCGCAGGCCAGCGACGTTGCCATGGAAATCGATGAGGATGCCGTGCCCGTGCGCCCCGATGTGCAGGCCGCCTGCGAGATGCTCGGCTACGACGTGCTGCAGGTGGCAAACGAGGGCAAGATGGTTGCCGTGGTACCAGCCGAACAGGCCGACGCGGCGCTAGCAGCCATGCGCGCCGCCCGCTACGGCGAGAACGCCGCCATCATCGGTCGCGTGCTGCCGGTCGCCGAAGGCGCTCGACCCGCCGTTCGCGTGCGCACCGGCTGGGGCTCCACCCGCATCCTCGATATGCTCGTGGGAGAGCAGCTGCCCAGGATCTGCTAGCGGCAAAGACTTGCGGCTGGCGCAGCGCAGCTCGAGGCTGCTACAGATATTCAGATTCCAGGCACGCCCGACACGCAAGCCCAGTATCATGGGGTGCGCTTTACAACTCAAACGGCAGGAGCACCCATGGCAGCAGCCTTTTCCCATGTGATCTTTGATCTGGACGGTACCATCCTCAATACGCTCGAGGACCTGGCGGCCGCCGGCAACCATACCTGCGAGATGCACGGCTGGCCCACATTTGCCGTGGAAGAATACCGCTACAAGGTGGGAAACGGCATGCTTAAGCTGGTCGAGCGCTTTATGCCCGCCGAGTACGCGGGCGACGGCCGCATGTTTGAGCAGACGCTTGCCGAGTTTAGGGCCTATTACGGCGAGCACAAGGAAG
>CABQHZ010000030.1 GCA_902464175.1 uncultured Collinsella sp.
TGTTTCCCATCACCGTGTCGTCAAAGAGCAGCACGTCTTGGAACACAATGGCGTAATCACGCAGCAGCACCTCGGGATCAACGCTCGCAACATCCACGCCACCCACGGTGACCATGCCTTCGGTGGCGTCCCAAAAGCGCGCGGCCAGGCGGCTCACCGTAGACTTACCGGAACCCGAAGGACCGACCAGCGCCGTAACTTCGCCTTCCTTGGCGGTAAAGCTCACATCGGTAAGAACTTTCTCGCCGGCGCGGCCGTCCTCGCCCGCACCATAGCCAAATGCCACGTGATCGAACACCACATCGTGGCCCACGGGCTCAAATTTCTCGCTGCCCCGCGCCACAGGCTCTTCCATGATGGAACGCATGCGCTTGGCAGACGACTCGGCGACAAACAGCTCGGACACTAACATTAGCGCCTGGTCAAACGGCGCGTAGATACGGCTCACCATAAGCAGGAAGGCAAACATCACCAAAAAGTCGACCTGCCCGGAGGCGACCATCGTGGCGCCCGTGACCAGCGTGGTGGCAATGCCCAGACGCAGAATGGAGAAGGCGGAGTTGACCAGAAGCCCGTTGACGAGCTCGCCCTTGGTGGTCTCGCGCTCCTCGGCATCGATCACGGCGTTGAGCCCCTCAAGATAATGGGCCTCCTGGTTGGTGGCGCGGATTTCGCGCACGCAGTCGAGCGTCTCCTGGATCGCCTCGGTGACCTTGACCTTCTCGGCGCGCACGCGGTCGAACACCGGGGTCATGGGGCCGCGTGTCAGATACAGCACGGCAAAGGCCACGGGAATGCTCCAAAACGCCGCGACCGCCAGCTGCCAGCAAAAGAACAGCGATGACGCGAACACAATGGCGCTTGCGATGATGGCGCCCCAGAGTTCTCCCAGCACATGGCTGTAGGCGTGCTCCATAGTCTGAACGTCACCCATGATGGTCTCGGTTAAATCGGCCAGATCACGACGACCAAAAAACGACAGCGGCAGTTTGCGCAAGCGCTCGGCGATCTCCATACGCTGCTTGCCGCACTCCTCGTAAAAGATGCAGTAGGTGTAGTAATACTGTTGCCAGTTAGAGGCAAAGAGCAACACGAAAAAGACCAGGAGGCCGCCCACGATCGGCAGGGCATCCGGCAGGTCAGCCCCGCTGGCGAAATGCTCGACAAAGCCGGCCATAACCAGGAATAAAAAGCCCATGCCGGCCATGGTAATAAGATTGGTGAGCGCGGTCCAGAAGACACCGCGTTTTACGCCGGCGATGCCTTTATCGGATAGGAAATACTTCTTTTGGAATGAGGCGAACATTTAGGCCTCGCCTCCCTTCGCGACGGCGGCATCCGCGGTCGTAGCAGTAATCTTCCAACTCGCGGCCTGCTCGTACTCGGCCCACATCTTGGCATACAGGCCATTTTGGGACAGCAGCTCGGCATGAGTACCCGACTCCTGCACGCTGCCCTGGTTAAGCACCACGATTTGGTCTGCGCCTACTACGGTCGAGAGCCGATGCGCAATCATAATGACCGTGCGACCCGCCGCCAGCTTGCTAAAGGCGCGCTGGATGAGCGCCTCGTTCTCGGGGTCGGCAAACGCCGTGGCCTCATCGAGCACCACGATAGGCGCGTCTTTAAGGATCGCGCGGGCGAGTGCCACGCGCTGGACCTCGCCGCCCGAAAGATATGCTCCGCCGGCGCCGAGCATGGTGTTGATGCCCTGTGGGAGCTTGGCCACAATGTCGTCGCACTGAGCTGCGGAGAGGGCCGCACGTACTTCGTCATCAGTGGCCGTAGGCTTGGAGGCGCGCACGTTATCGGCAAGTGTTTGCCGGAACAGTTGGTTGGTCTGGAACACGAAGGCGACCTGGTCCATAAGCTCGTGTGGATCCATATCGCGAACGTCCACACCGCCTACGAGCACTCGACCCGAGGAAACATCCCAAAAACGCGGGATCAGGCTTGCGCAGGTTGACTTACCGCCGCCCGAAGGACCCACCAGGGCGAGGGTACTACCAGCGGAAACGCTAAAACTCACATGGTTGACGGCAGGCGCCTCGGCGCCTTCGTAGGTAAAGCTCACATCCTCAAATCGCACGTCGTTGCCGGCAGGGTGCTTGGGTTGGGTGGGCACGGAGAGCTGCTTGGAATCCATAACGCTTCGGATGCGAGCCAGCGAATCGGCACTCATCTGAGAGGCCTCGCCCACAAACATGAGCTTGGTCATGGCCGTCGGCACCACGGCCGAAAATATCGCGTAAAACGTGAAGTTTGCCATAAAATGCGCGAAGTCCGTCTCGCCCGGTGCCAACAGCAACGCCACGGGCAGCAGGAATGCCACAAGACCATTGAGCGCGGTAAGGTTGAGCACCTGCGGGCCTCGGCAGAACGTGCCCGAATAGTTTTGTGCCATGTCGGCGTATTCGGCGATCGCATCGTGGAAGGCCTTAAAGGAGTAGACCGTCTGCTGGAACACCTTGACCACGGGGATACCGCGTACGTATTCGGTACCGGTCTTGTTCATCTTGACCAGCGCGCCCATGTAGGCCTTCATAAACTCGCCGCCCTTGCCGCCCATCATTGTGGCCATGGCGCCAAGCGAAACGGCGACCGAGATAAGGCATGCCGCGCCCAAGCGCCAATCGAGGGCGAAAAGCAGCACGAGCAAGCCCACGACCATGGCGGTGGCGCCGGCGATATCGGGTAGCATGTGCGCGAGCAGGGTCTCGGTGGAGGCGGCGCATCCGTCTACGATACGGCGCAGCTCACCGGTGGCATGCGTGTCAAAGTAGCCAAGCGGCAGCTTAAGCAGGTGCTCGCTCGCAGTCTTGCGAATATTGGACGCGCAGCGAAACGCGGACAGGTGCGTGCACATGAGCCCCACGAAATACACTACGATGCTTGCCAGGGCAAAACCAACGGCCCGCCAGCCATACATCGCGATATCGGTGGCTTCGCTCCAGTTAGGCGCCACAGCGATAAGGTCTCGCGCGACAAACCAGATGCACACGTACGGACCAAAGCCCAGCAGCTGCGAGAGCGCCGAGAGCGCCATGCCCAAATACGTTAGGAATTTACGGTCACCAGCATACGCGAGCAACTCGCCGATGCCTCCACCTTCCCTTTTTGATCCCTTTGCCATGAGATTCCTTTCTAACGGCTTGAGAGTTAACCGTAATGAACTTATCATTGATGTGTTAGCCATGGCTCACAATCAAGCCAGGCGTGGACGTTTCTGCAAAGGAAAGGGACGCTTTTGCAAATACGGCGGGCAGCGACCGACATAACCGAGCTCTACGCACCGCAGTTTGAGCAGTTTGGCCTGGAGCTTACCGGCAAGGGCGCCGTCTTTACCGGCGAGGTGGCAAACGATCGGGCGCACGGACGCGCATGGATCATGCCTCTTTCCCCCGCCTGCATCGTTATGGAGCATTTCATTACCCCGATGCACGATATGTACCTGGCCGAATACACACCCGAACCGTACGCGTGCGTGAGCGAGGTCAGCGCGCCCACGCTCATGTGCATGCCCGAAGCCGGCATAACGCCTGCGAACCTTAAACCCTTGCATGGACCGTGGTCAAACAACGCCGTTTGCAGCTTTATCCAGGATAACTGCGGCAAGGAGCTAAGCCCGCTGTTTGCAGGGCAGCTCTACCACTCGCGCTCGGTGCTCTTTTTGCCCGGGTATTTTGACGAGTTGGAACACCGCTATCCCACCGAGTTCGCAGGAATCTTTGAGGCATTTGCCGAGCCATGGCACGAGGAAGCGACATCTGCCATCTGCCACACGCTGCGCCGGATTAACGAGGACCGCGCCCACACCGTAGGCGGACACGTCTATATGCAGGGCATCGTGGAGACCATGGTCGCGGAGCTCGCCTGTTCGCGCGCGGCCCATAGACAGGCGCGGCAGGCGGCAGACACACGCGTCAGCATAACCATTGCCGAAGAAGCAACGGCAATGATTGAGCGCGCGCTCGACAAAGGCAGACGTGTGGGTATCAACGAGGTGGCCGAGAGGCTCTACACAAGCCGCTCCAAACTATGCGCTACCTTTAAGGCCCAAACTGGCGAGTCCCTGGGTGCCTACATACGAAGGCGCCGCATGGAGCGGGCGCAGGAGCTTTTGGCAGATAGCTCGCTCACGATAGCGCAGGTGGCAGAGCGTCTAGGCTACCCTCAGCAGGCCGCCTTCGCCCAAGCCTTCAAGCAACACACCGGCACAACCCCCACCACCTGGCGCTCCCAACATATATAAAGAATGAAGGCGCCATCGGCGCCCTCATTCACCAAATTCCATTCAGCCCCGCCTGACCCGAACGGCCGAGTCGTTGCAGAACCCGGGAGCCCCGGCAGGGCGGGTGCTTGCTCAAAATGAGTTCCCTCCAAAACAATGGGCGCGCCGTTGGCGCGCCCATTCACTCTGTTCCATTCAGCCCGCCTGACCCGAACGGCCGAGTCGTCACGGAACCGAGGGGCCGGGCGCAGGGCCTTGCCTCTCAATGAGTTCCGCACGAACAGGAGGCGCCAGTGGCGCCTCCGTCGTGAGTCAGGACTGTCCGAAATTGAGAGGCAAGGCCCTGCGCCCGGCCCCTCGGTTCCCGCTTACGAGAGCGACGTTCTCAGCAACTCGTTGAAGAGCTTCGGGTTGCCCTTGCCGCGGCTCGCCTTCATGCACTGGCCTACCAAAAAGCCGATAACCTTCTGGTTGCCGTCACGATACTGCTGCGCCTGCTCGGCACAGTTTGCCAGTACCTCGTCCACGATCGGCTGCAGCGCGCCGGCATCGCTCACCTGACGCATACCGCGCTCGTCGACGATCTTGTTGGGATCGTCACCGGTCTGGGCCATGGCTTCAAAGACCTCGTGCGCTTGGTTGGAGCTGATGGCATCGGTCGCCAGCAGCTTAGCCAGCGCTGCTACCTGAGCCGGCGCGATGCCGGACTCGGCGAGCGACACGCCCGCGCTCTTAAGGTAGGCGATCATCTCGTTGACCAGCAGGTTTGCGACCGTCTGAGCCTCCTTGCCGGCCATACCGGCAGCGGCGGCCTCAAAGAAGTCGGCAAACTCAGGGTCGCCGGCAATCTGCTCGGCGTCAGCCGTCTTAATGCCAAAGTCGGCCTCAAAACGGACGCGCTTGGCATCGGGCAGCTCGGGAATCTCGCCACGGCAGCGGTCGATGAACTCGTCGTCCAGATCGAACGGCGCCAGGTCGGGATCGGGGAACAGACGATAGTCGTCTGCCGTTTCCTTCACACGCATGACCACGGTGCGCTTGCGGCTGGGCTCCCAGTGGCGGGTCTCCTGATAGATGATGCCACCCTCCTCGAGCACCTCGGCCTGGCGGCAGATCTCGTAGGCAAGGCCGTCATGCAGGCTCTTAAACGAGTTGAGGTTCTTGAGCTCGGTCTTGGTGCCCAACTTGGTCTCGCCGCGGCGGCGCAGCGACACGTTGCCGTCGCAGCGCATGGAGCCCTTCTCCATGGAGCAGTCCGAAATGCCCAGCGTCACAAAGATGCGACGGAGCTTTTCCATAAACAGGCGAGCCTCCTCGGGCGTGCGCAGATCGGGCTCAGTCACGAGCTCAATCAAAGGCGTGCCGCAGCGGTTGTAGTCGACGAGCGACTCGGCCGCGGCGGTAATGCGGCCCTCGGCACCGCCCACGTGCACCATCTTGGCGGCGTCCTCCTCCATGTGGATGCGCAGAATACGAATGGGCACCGTGTAGGAACCGTCCTCGCGGCGCTCGGGCATCTGCAGGTTGGACGCATCGTAGCTGGCCAGGTGGCCGGCGCGCTGGTTGCCCTCGCGCATGGTCGACGACATGGACGTGGACAGGCCCTCGGCGTTGGCCGAAGCGCTCGCCAGGCTCTGGGCCTCGGCCTCACCAAACGCGCAGTCGGGGCGCTCGGCGGCACCGCGACCGGTCACATCCAGGTCCAGGTGGCCGTACATGGCAAAGGCGACCGGGCCCTGCGTGGTCTGGAAGTTCTTGGCCATATCGGGATAGAAATAGTGCTTGCGGTAGAACATCGAGTGGCGCTGGATCTCGCAGTTGGTGGCCAGACCCGCCTTGACGATGCTCTCGATGGCGCGCTTGTTGGGCACCGGCAGGGCACCGGGCAGGCCCAGGCACACCGGGCACACGTTGGCGTTGGGCTCGTCATCGTGGCTGAGCTTGCAGTTGCAGAACATCTTGGTGTCGAGTGCGGTGAGCTCAGTATGGATCTCCAGGCCGATCACGGCCTCCCAATCCTGCAGGACCTCGGAAAGCTCCTTCATTACAGCTCGCCTCCCTTCCCGGCAAAATCGGGCGCGACGGAAAGCGCGGGCGCACCCGTGGCGGCATCGGCAAAGCCGCGCTCCAGGGCGCGGGCAAACGTGAGCAGCTGACGGTCCTTAAAGGCCGGACCAACCAACTGGGCAGAAACGGGCAGCTGAGTATCCTCGCCCAGGCCCAGCGGCACCGAGATGCCGCCGTTGCCGCAAATGTTGAGCGAAATGGTGTACAGGTCGGACAGGTACATCTGCGTGGGGTCGCTGATCTCGCCAAACTTAAAGGCCGTGCGCGGCGAGGCGGGCATCAGGATGGTGTCCACCTTGGCATACGCGGCGTCGTAGTCCTGCGTGATGAGCGTGCGGGCCTTTTGCGCGGCGTAGTAATACTTGTCGTACACGCCCGAGCTCAGCAAGTAGGCGCCGAGCATCTGACGGCGCTTGGCCTCGGCGCCAAAGCCATGGGCGCGCGACAGCGAGCTCTGGTCGGACAGGTTGGCGCAGCCCTCCTCCTGATAGCCGTAGCGAATGCCGTCGAAACGGGCCAGGTTGGAGAACGCCTCGGCCGGGCCGATGACGTAGTAGGCGGCGATGGCGGCATCCAGGTGCGGCAGGTCGACCTCGACCAGCTCGGCACCCTGGTTTTGCAGCTCCTGGGCGGCGCGCTGAACAGCGGCTTTAACCTCGGGCGTCAGGCCCTCGGCCTCCATAAACGCGGGGATAATGCCCACGCGCTTACCCTCGATGTTGTCGTTGAGGCGCTCGGTAAAGTCGACGGCACAGTCCTGGCTGGTGCAGTCGTACGGATCGTGGCCCGCGCCGGTGAGCGCGTTCATGGCCAGCGCGACGTCCTCGACCGTACGGCCAAAGGGGCCCACCTGGTCGAGCGACGAGCCAAAGGCAACCACGCCGTAACGGCTCACGGCGCCATACGTAGGCTTAAAGCCCACCACGCCGCAGAGCGCCGCCGGCTGACGAATGGAGCCGCCGGTGTCCGAGCCCAGCGAGAGCGCGACCTCGCCCGCGGCGACGGCTGCAGCGGAGCCGCCCGAGGAGCCGCCGGGCACGCGCTCGGTATCCCAGGGATTGTTGGTGCGGTGGAACGCCGAACTCTCGGTGGAGCTGCCAAAGGCGAACTCGTCCATGTTGGCCTTGCCCATGGGCAGGCAGCCGGCGTCGAGCATGCGCTGGACGCAGGTAGCGGTGTAGACGCTCTGGTAGTTCTCGAGCATGCGGGAAGCGCAGGTGGTGCGCGTGCCCACGAGGTTCATGTTGTCCTTGATGGCCAGCGGCACGCCCGCGAGCGGGGGCAGCGGCTTTCCGGCGGCACGGTCAGCGTCCACGCGCGCGGCGGCCTCGAGCGCGAGCTCGGGCGACACCTGCAGGAATGCCTGGACTCCGTCCTCGCGTGCCTCGATGGCGGCAAGGGAGGCCTGGGCCACCTCGGTAGCGGTAAAGTCGCCGGCGGCAACGCCCGCGGCGATCTGGGCGGCGGTAAGGGAATCGAAGCTTAGCGCCATTACTCGCTCTCCCCCTCTCCCAAAATGGACGGCACGCGGAAGTAGCGGTCACGCGCGCTGCCGGCGTTCTCCAGCGCAACGTCGAGCGGTAGGTCGCGCTCGGGCTCGCGCAGGTCGTCGCCCATCACGTTGGACAGGCTTCCGATGGGATGGAACGTGGGCTCCACGTCGGGCAAGTCATATTGCAGGACGGGCTCGAGCATCTGGACGGCGTCGTTCATGTAGGACGTCATCTGGGTGAGCTCGTCATCGGTCAGTGCGATCTTTGCGTACTCGGCGATGCCGCGCACGTCTTTCTCGCTGAGTGCCATAGGCGCTCCCTTCCGCATAACAGTTAAACCGCTCTAGTATACAGGGCAACGCCGGCTTGGAGCAGGCGCTTTACCCAAATGCAGCGAAAACGTAACGAGGACGGCGAATTGGCAGGGCGGGTCCGGCGGACCTGCGGCGAAAACCGTCCCGCCCACAACGAAAACCGTCCCAACATTCGACGTTTTTCGGCAAAATCGCGATTTTCGTCGAATGTTGGGACGGTTTGGAAGCCCTCGGGCCACCACAAAGGTGCCTGTCCCCATTGTGGTGGTTCTGAACAATGGCTATGCCGAGGCCTTGGCCTTGCGACGTTTGCGGACCGCGTGGACCACGATGTCCAGCAGCAACAGCAGGATGGCCACAACCACGATGAGCACGGCGAACTCGCGCTTGCCCCAGTGGCGGCCGGCCAGCGACTTTTGCTTGTCGACGTCCTTCTTGTTGTACTTGGTGCGCACGCAATGCACCAGCAGGCGATGGTCGTTCACGCCATAGGGCGTGCAGGTGACGAGCGTCACCTTATCGGCGCCGGGCTCGATGGTCAGCGACTCCATCTCCTCGGGCAGCACGACCTCGGAGTCGACCATCTTGTAGGCAAGCGTCTTGTTCATGGTGTGCAGCAGCACCAGGTCGCCGGGCTCCAGCGAGTGAATGTCGTCGAACATGCTCAGGTTGCGCATGCCCGAGTGCGCGGTGAGCACGCAATGCGTCGAGCTGCCGCCCACCGGCAGGCTCGTGCCCTCCAGGTGGCCGACGCCCGCCATAAGGACTTCCTCGCTCGTGCCGTGGTAGATGGGCATGCTCACGTCAATGGAGGGGATCTCGACCCAGCTCATCATGGGGTCGCGGTCAAAGATGAGCTGCTGAGCGTAGGGCTCGATCTGGTCGGCGGGAAGCTCGGTAGCCTCGCCCGCCAGCTGCTCGTTAAAGGAGCGCGCCTGGAGCAGGATGCGCTCGCGCTCCTCGGCAGAGAGCGCGTCCACGGTGCTGGACACGGTGCTGATCTGGTTGAACACGCCCGAGGCCTCGAGCCGGTCCAAGATCCACGGCCAGGTCATAAGGCCCACGCCAATAAGAATGATGACGATGGTGATGAGCCGGTCGGCCCAGCGCGGCAGTCGCTTGCGACGACGCTTAGGCTTTGGTTGAGGTTTGGGCTGGGGACTTGAGCCACCGTTGTCCACGGCTTTATCGCCCTTCATGTGTTTGGCGCCCTGCACCATCGCCGGTCACTCCTTTACAGCTCATGTTGTCTAAACAAATAATAGCCGATTAGCGAACTCATGCACCGGACAACGCAGCCAGGACCGAAACGCCGCCTACGGTTCGAATTCTTGGAGACCTTCTACAGCGCTTCTTGCCATGGATATTCCCTTCCAAACATGCGATCGACTTCGAGCTGAATTCGCTCATCGTCGATTGCCGTCAAAGATAGCGCAAGCGAAATGTCGTCGACACGGGAGGAGCCGGCAAACACGGGTGCATAGCGCCACACTTGGATCATCGCCGTTTCGTTATCCGGCAGCTCTCCATCTGCGACTTCGAGGTCGCTCAGTTGACGCCATGCACTTCTTAAGACGGCCTTTTGTTCCATGCCCGGCGCAGCGAGCATCGAACGCGCAGCGAGCGCCGTCTCCCCGGCGTCAACAAGATAGTCGATCTGCGGCGTCTTCCTTGCAAAAAAGACCTTCGAGACAGGCGAGGAGAGCTCTGCCATGTGCTCACTGAGCAGAAGATCAACGGCAACAGGGAACACGACGACACGTCGCTCGCAACGCTCGCGCCTCGCGAGCCCCCTGTCAACAAGCTCGGTTATGGCCTCACTCGCGCGGCTTGCCGAGATCCCAAGCGCACGACAAAGGTCGTAGGGACGATATGGCTCCTGGGCTGCTCCCCAGATTGCGGCAGCCTGCGCGTTGGGTGACATCTTGGTCGCGTGATTGCGAAACCGGACACTGCCCCTCTCCGTGCAGGCCGTGCCCATAAATGGAAGAAAAGCCTGTCTGCCGGGGCAAACAAACGGAATCCCTTGTGCGACCAATGCTTTGCGCTGACGTGCATCGGCATCAGGAAACGACACGACAACAGGAGCCTCCGCACGCAAGGCTAGCTGACTATAGACCCTCTTAGCCTCGGGAAGCCCGACGCCAGTAGGCAAACTTGCAAGCAAAAAAGAAAAACCATTTGCGTCAACGGCGCGGACCTCAATCGACCGCAGATGCAGCGGCAAGCGTGCGGATCCAGGCCAAGTTTTGGTCTTGGCGGAGAGGCCTAGTGCTTCTTGTAAGTAGATTAACGCTTCGTTCATTTCCATTGTTTTCGTTCGCTTCCAGTTTGTATTGGAATTATACATAATTTTCGGAATTAAAGAGATACCGTTCGTGCCTAAGCCTACATTTGAGTTTTCAAAATGTCCCGGATCGGCGGGGCGATTCGGGATACAATGTCAATAGAAAACGACGCACCCCGCGTAAATGTTTGGGAGCGCGGGCGGCCTAGTTTTCAGCTTTTGTTAAATGCCCGGGATCCTACCCCCGGGCATTCTTATTTGCGCTTGTTGCGGCGCAAATGCCTTCTACCGTCCGCACCGCGCGTGCGCCTACGGACCTTAAACCGAACCTCATACGAGTCAAAAAACGCGATGACGAACGAGCCCACCGCCGCGAGGGCGGCGAGCACGTTAAGGAATTTCAGCATTTGGGGACCTCCGATCGAGTCGTCGGCCGCCCGCGCACGGGATGCGTCGCAAGGGTATTTTACTGCGAGTGTATGCACCCACAGCTGGTAAACGCGATTTTGACAAACATTTGTTCGATAGTTATAAACACAATTCCTCATCCAGCGGAGCCTGGCCGCATTGTCCGGGTTTGCCCGACGTGTTTGCGTTTTCAGAATATCCCGGATCGGCTGGGCGATTCGGGATACAATTGCTACAGGAAACGACGCACCCCGCGTAAGTACTTAGGAGCGCGGGTGACCAGTTTCCGACGTTGTTAAATGCCCGGGCCTCTAACCCCGGGCATTCTTATTTGCGCTTGTTGCGGCGCAAATGCCTTCTACCGTCCGCACCGCGCGTGCGCCTACGGACCTTAAACCGAACCTCATACGAGTCAAAAAACGCGATGACGAACGAGCCCGCATCGGACGATGGAGGCTGGCTGCTATGTCCAAAAAGAACGGGGCAGACTCCAGTGCGGAGTCTGCCCCGAAAAGAGAATGGCAAAGCAAGAACGTGGATGGACGAGAAAAGTGTCCGCAAGTCTCATGGCCATCACATCCCACCTGCCAAAGAGATGGGTGAGCGAGCGTTACTCCTGCTCGGACTCCTCAGCCTGCTTACGGCTGCGGATGAGGTGCGCCACGCCGATGCACAGCACCGCGCCACCAGCGATCCAAGTGAAGGTCACGCCGTTGAGACCGGTCAGCGGGAGGTTGGAGCCCTTCTTGTCGACGATGGTGAAGCTGAGCTTGCCGACTTCAGCTTTCGCGGAGTTCTGCTGGACAACATCTTGACCTGCTGCAATGGCGCTCGTAGTGTCGGGCGTCACATCCGCACCGTCCTGATTGAGCGTGCGGCTGATAGTAAAGGTCACGCCGTTTGCCGCGGAGTTGTTGTAGCCGGGCGCAGGCTTAACCTCAGTGAGGACGTAGGTGCCCTCGTCGAGACCGACAACGTTAATCTTGCCGTTGCTGCCGGTCGTCAGAATTGCATCATCCTTATTTGACGTCGTGGTACCGTCGGCCTTGATAAATTCGCTGGAGTCTTTCTCCTGCAGCGTGAACTGAACGCCTTCGAGGGTCTTGGGGTTGCCAGTCTCGTCCTCGTCGTTACCAACCTTGGTGACATCGATACCATAGGTGTAGTCGTAGGCCGGATGGTCAACCGTGGTACCGGTGCCATTGGTGTGCGGGTTGTTGGAATAGGTCAACTTGACATTGTTCACCTGGGCCTTGCCGAGCATATCCGCGTTAATCTTGTCAGCAACCAGTTTTGCCTTATAGTTCACATAGACTGTCGAATCACCGTCAACGTTGATGAGATTGCCGGCCTTATCCTTTGCTTCTTTGAGGTTCTCGAAGGAAACAGTGAGCGTATTCGTGCTTTCCCCCGGGACATAGGTCGCACTGTAGCAAGCGGGATCCACGGCTGAATCGTCAATCTTGACCTCAACGACTGGGTTACCACCCTGAAGCTCTGGAACCATCGTGGAGGGGAGCTCGTCAGTGAAAGTGTAGCTGTACTTGGCATACGTGTTAATGTTGCTAGCCACAGTGCCGGCAAGCTGATATTCAACAGGCTGTTCAGCAGCGGAGTCGGCAGCCTTGTTGGCTGCGGTAAAAACATCCTTGCTATCGTCCGTAACAAACTTGCCGTTCTTGTCATCCTTTACGGCCTTGGTCACTTTGGGGACGTCCTTCTTGGGGGCCACGTTAACGTCAGAGCCACCGACGATGGTGAAAATCGGCGAGGTATACGCATCAGTATTGCCATTAGCACCGCTGGTCGTACTGGGCGTATCGGTCACGAAAAGCCAGTAGCCATTATCAAGATCCCTAAAGCTGCCTTTGGTGGAATCGCTTGGCTTTGTCCACGTGAGGGTCTCGTCCCCTTCCAAGGCCTTGGCAATCAAGTCAAGAGTTGTGCCAGTATCAACCGCCGTAGTCTTTCCAAAATTAGAGCCCTGAGTCGTGCTGATGAACTCCGCCCACGTCTGGGCGTCAGCATCTACGTCAGGTGCTCCAGTAACGCCTTTGAGCGCAGTCGTAACGAGGGTTTTCACATTACCCGGAGCCCACTGAATATCGGAAAGAGTCTTAGCGGCCGAGCCATCCCAGCTCCCATCGCCCTTCTGATTCTGCGTGACCTTCGCGGTGAAGATCTGAATGCCCTTGAATGTCGTGCCGGTGTATGTTTCGTCGGTGATAGCCACCTTACCCTTCTCCGTGGCCACCGTCGGCGTGCCCTCAGCAAACGCCATGGTCACCGGGGCCATGACGCCGCCGAAGCTCAACGCCGCCGTGAGGCCGGCGGTTACTGCAAGGCGTGCGATGTTCTTGCTCATGCTCATCTTCTTTTCCTCCGTTTTCCGTTTGATTCTCATTCGATCGGTCATCATCTGTCTGTGTCTTAGCATTTACTTCGCTACGTCTCGCCCCGCTCTCTGTGGGGCTGCCAGCTACTCTTTATGGCTGCCGCCTCCCCGCTTGATCAGGAGCGCGACCACGATGAGCGCGGCTCCGGCGACCGCTGCGGCGGCCGCGGCGTACATTGCCATATCGCCAGTCGAGGGCATAAAGCCTCCGGTGGTAATGCTAGGGGGTGTGCCGGTGGGCGTGTTGATGAGCGACGCCTCCAGGCTGCCCGTCGACCCGTCCGCGCTGTCGGCGCGCAGGGGCGACTCGGCCGTGATGGTGAGTTTGGGCTTGGCGGCGGCCACCTGGTCGACGTCCAGGCCCTCGGCCTTGACCGTCACGGAGCGCATGCCCTCAAAGGCGGTGTAGCCCTTGGGCGCCTTGAGCTCGCGGACCTCCAGCTTGCCCGAGTCCACGCCCGAGACGGTCACGCGGCCGTCCTCGCCCGTGGTGGCGGTAGCCTTGCCCTCCGCATCCCACGTGCCATCGGCCGCGAGCGTGCGACCGCGGTCGTCGGCGATGCTCAGGACCGCCCCAGCAAGCGGCTTGTCGCCGTCGCTGCCGCGCTTGGTGAGCGCGAGATCCCAGGTGTAGGCCGTCGCGTCGTCGCTCGGCGTGCGGGTGAAGCCGGCATCGCCGGACTGGTCGGCAAAGGGAGAGCGTGGGTAGCGCAGATAGACCTCGTTGGGGTTGCCCTTGGCGATGCCGTGGTTGCACACGTTGTTGAGCGGCGCGTTGTACACGGCGACCACGCGGGCGCCCGCGGTAAAGGCGTCGGCCCCGCCGAGCGCGGCGATCAGGTCGCCGGTGCGCACGGTGAAGGTCTTGCCGTCGGCCGCTACCTTGGTGGCGCACTGGGCAGTGATGTCGGTCCAGCCCTTCGCGGGCTCGGTGCCGGCGCGCCCGTCCTTGCCGGTCTGGACGGCGTCAAAGCCGCCGTCTGCCCCCGCCGCCACGTACACGCGCATGCTCGAGGCCACCTTGGAGGGGTCGAGCCCCGCGCTCATGGTGTCGACGAACCGCACCGTATAGGTGTCGTAGGCGGTGAGACCCGCCGGGACCGTGGCAGAGAGGCGCCAGTACAGGTCGTCGGCGACCGTAGCGTCGGCGGCCTTCTGCCAGGCGGCGGTGCTGTCCTCCAGCACGTGCTTGGCGACCTTGGGCGTCGCCGCCTTGGGCTTGACGGTGACGGCGCTGCCGCCGACCAGGGCCATGATCGGCGCGGTGCCGGCCTCGCCCTGGGCGATGGCGGCATCGTCGGCGACGATGAGCCAGTAGCCACAAGGCAGCTCGGCCGCCGTGCCCGCGTTAAGGGCCACGGGCTCGGCGCCAGAGCTCTGGAGGGAACGAGCGAGCTGTGCGCTCAGCGCGCTCGTAAGGTGGGAATCGGTGTTGAGCCACTCGGCAGCTTCCTGCGCGGTGGTCTGGGAATTGGGCATGCCGGCGCTGTGCAGCACAGGCAGCGCGGCGTCGCGCACGGCGTCGCTTGCCCAGGCGAGGTCGGTGGCGATCTTGGCGTCGCTTTCGCCGTCGACGACGTTGGCGCTAAAGATCTGGTAGGCGTCGTAGCTGCTCGCCACGGTGCCGCTCACCGTGATGGAACCGGTCGAGGTCGGCGCGGCCTGCGCGGATGCGGGGAACACAGCCGCGCAGATGCCGATCAAGAGGGCGAGCAGCGCAAACAAGATCGGGAAGGAGCAAACTTTCTTATTCACGACGCTCACCTCCCTTCGCATTCGCCTTGCGACGAATGTGCATCCAGGCCGCAGCAGCGCAAAGCACCGCCGCGCCGGCAAGGTACGTCAGAGTGACGCCCGACATACCAGAAAGGGGCAATGAAGTGGAGTAGGTGTTGGTGAAGGTGGGGGTAGTGTCGGGAAACTCGTGGCCCTTGGTCTCGGCGCTTACCCACTTACCGCCGTCAAAGGTCCCCCTCATGTAGGTCACCTTACAGCTGATGTTCCCATTGGCATCGTCCGTTGCAACAACCGTGAACTTGTAGACCGAATTATCGAACTTGTAATGCGAGAAAATCGAGCTATCGTCCTCCTCGCGCATATAGTACGTGAATGTCTTGGAAGCGCCACGGCCCGGAACATCAGTATCACTCTTCTTCAAGCTATCAAGCGTGTACTCAATCGTGGGGAAGTCCTGGGGCTGAGGATTGACGCCACCGGCAGTGGTCGAGACGGTCTTGACGCTGTCGCCCTTAAAGTTCTCGTTATCCGCAAACTGGAGCGTGAACTTCTTCATCTCGCCACCCTCAACGACCTTAGTCGCCGCAGGCTTCCAGGAGCCGCTAGAGGTATAGGGCACGATTCTGTTGGTAAAGGTCGACTTATCATCGTTGCCGATAGTAACCGTAGCCGTTGTGTTGTCCTCTGAGTACCCAACGGAATAGTCTCCGGGACTAAGTTGCACGAAGTCCTTATTGTCCTCGGCCTTTTTATAGACGACTACCGTTTTTACCTTGTAATATTTAATCGTGAACCCCATGAGCGTTTCAGAGTGGGATGCATCGTCCTCAACTGTTGCCTCGATCTTGTAAATTGTCTTATCGAATTTGGTGTCTAATTCGTTTTGGCCGCTGATTGGTTCCTCAACGAGATAGAAAACGTATTGCCCTGAAGAATAGTCCTTGCCAGAGTCGAAGGTGATACTGCCGCTTGATTGATCAACAGTCGCCTCACCCGCACCACTGCAATCGCCCATATCTAATGTGCCGTCATCTTTCCAAGAAGGTGCCTTGGTACCGTTAACCTCCTGGCGCAGCAGCTGAAACTTGTACTCGTGCCCATTAAGGGGTTGCTTGTCTCCCTTTGCATTCACAAGCGCCTTAGTGGCCTTGAGTTTCATGCTCGGGTAAACCCTCAGATCACTGACCTCGCCAACGACAAGATCGCCGTTGGTCATGATGCCGCCACCGTGGGTGTAGGAGTAGTTGCCACTGATGATGGTCGTAGCCTCTGCCTGCGCCTTATTTATGGCATCATTAGTCGGCTGAGCCTCCAAACCGAACATGTACTTAGCCTCGGCACCGCCATTTGGGTCGATGGTAACCGGCTTTCCGTCGCAGGTGCCGTGCCAGCCAGCTGAGCCGCCGCCGAGCATCTTGCCAAGAACGACAGCAATTGTCGAGTTCGCACCATCTTTATTACGCACCAGGAAGAAATCCTTATGGCCGGATTTTTGGAAGTCAGGAGTAACGTAATTTGTTTCATCGTGGTCTTGATTTTTGTTGTTGCCACCAGCGGAATAATTATACGTTCCCAGCGGATTGCCATCTTGATCAACGTTATCTTTGTTGCCATAGATAGCAGCGCCATATGAGTGCGAAACGATTGTCTCGCCCGTAGGGCATGCGCCAATTCCGCCACTCCAGCCACCAGCTTTGTTGCTGGTGATAAGCGATCTGAGGATGTTAAGCCTACCGTGCTCCTGGATAAAGATGCCACCGCCGCCCCAGTCGCCACCACGGTCTTTAGTGCTGCCCGTCATGGTCTTGTTGTTGGTGATGTAAATCTTGCTGTTCTCACCAGCATTAATTGTTGCCATCGTACCGCTGTTGTTACCGCCAGCAATACGCAAGCCGCCGCCTTCGCCGTTAACAGATTTGTTGCCCGCAATCGTGCCACCTGTCATGGTAAACGTAATCGCTTTGCCCCAGAAGCCAGCGTAGATTCCGCCACCAGCCTCGTTGGAGTAGTTGGCCGTAACAGAACCGCCCGTCATGTTCAGTGTGCCACCATCGACAGAAGCAATACCGCCGCCGCCGAGCAGACCAAGGTTGAACTTTTCAGTGATATAGGAGTCGACGCGGTTGTTGGTAATATTTGCCGAATCAACGATTTCAACATCAGCATTTTTGGTAAAGACGCCGCCGCCATAGCCATTATTGGGATGGTCGACGTCGTTATAGCGCTCCTTATACGTAGCGTTGCCAGAGATAACACCGCCTAAAAATTTCAGCTTGGCGCCATTGTCAGCATAGATGCCGCCGCCAGAAGCAGCCTTGTTTGCAGCGATTACGCCGTTAGTCATTTCGAGCTTGGCATTTGTGCCCGTCACGCACAGGCCACCGCCCCAGCCGCCGCCGCTACCGTTGGTGACATAACCGCCAGAAATATTAACAGTGCCTTGAGAAAAAATAACATGACCATCGTTGCCCACCAGAGGGCGAGGCGTCGTGACCATGCCTCCGTTGAGGTTAAGCGTACCGCCGGCCTCAACAGAAACGACCCGTTTGACCGAACCACTGTCGGACGCAGCAACGATTGCGCCGAAACCGCTGACGACATGCTTAGTCGTAGTCTCGGTGGTGCCGAAATTATCATTAGGCGTGCTCGTGGTTTCATAATAGGTTAGGCTCTGAGGAGTGCCGTTGTTGTCACCGGTCCATGCCATAGTTGCAAGTCTGCCTGGATCGTTATCAACGACCAAAGGTGTATCGCCAACTTGGGCAGAGTCTTCAACGGTAAGCGCACCGCTCGCTACCGTAATGAACGTGTCGTTATCACCAACGGGGTAATAAAGCTTATGGCCCGCAAGGTCGATCGTAGTATTTTGCCTGATAGTGATTGACTTACTTGAACTAATGTCAGCCTTAAGACGTAGTTTATCGGGTTTAGTCAGGGCGTTAAGGTACGCTGTCAGGTCTCCGTCACTCGTCAGCAGCGTGTACCCATCCTTATCTTCTTTAAGTCCCGGAACCTCACCTTCATTTGCAACAGTAGCGACCTTATAAACAGACTGTTCATCATCCGCGGACTGCGCAGCGCTCTCGGCTTCCGTGTCATCAGACAACGGGGCCGTCTCGAGAGCGTCGTCGCCAGGCTCGCCGCCCTCGACCTCGTCGCTATTCTGGTTTTCGGCATCCCCGCCAGTGTTGTCTACATCAGTAGACTCACTTGAGGAACCCCCCCCCATTACAGTTTTCTCGGTAGGAGCCGTCTGGGCATCGTTGGCGATGGCCTGGGAGATCGGGGGCATGACGAGCGACAGTACCAGGCTCAACACGGATGCTCCGCACAAAACGCCTGCCAGTACACGGCGCGTCGCTTTATTACTCTGCTTAGATTTGTCCGAATTCGCTTTCATCGATGTCTCCTCCCCAAGAGACCGCGATCTTGCTCTTTCACCATCAAACGTATCTGCGCAATCTGTAATTGCGCGCGTTTAGTAATGCAATTATAACGATTGTTTAAACATCTGAGCAACAAAAACCGATAGTTTTGTAGTGAGTACTCAATTCTCTTGACAATTGCTCGGATTTGCCTTTGTTTATTCGCTATCCATTTTTTGTTTCTGCTGGTAATTTAGTTGCCTATTATTTTTTAATGGCATTAGATTTATTTGCACAACATTTTGCTCAAGAGCAAACATCCTGTGAACGGTCGAAAATCGACCGTGAGCGGTAGGCCATTAACCGGGATGAATATCCTACCAAATTGATGAGAATATCTTTAACCCATCGGTAGTTAGAAGCGTGATGTTCAGACAACAATATTTGAATTTTCGCACAGATTTTAGGTATCAATTCGCCCAAATCGCCTGAGGCCACCGCAAAAAGAGCCTGCCCCCTTCTGCGGTAGTTCTCCCCCAGCGCTACAGCAGATGTTCCTCGATAAAGATCGCGATGCCGTCTTTGTCGTTGCTGGCGGTTACAAAATCGGCGGCGGCGCGGGTGGCGTCGCTGCCATTTGCCATGGCCACGCCCACGCCGGCGTCAGCCACCATGCAGGTGTCGTTATCAGCATCGCCAAACACGCAGATGTCCTGGAGCTCCATGTCGTTGAGCTCCGCCACGCGCACAAGGCCGCGCGTCTTGGACACGCGCGGATCCATGAACTCGTAGAGCCGCTGCGTGGTTTGCAGAGCCGCCGCCTTAACAGTGTTATCGGCAAACGTCGATGCTCGCTCGATGACCTGCGGCATCACCTCGGGCGCCATGGTAAACATCACCTTGGGCTGCGGCTCGCGCAAAAACTCGG
>CABQHZ010000031.1 GCA_902464175.1 uncultured Collinsella sp.
GCGCGCCAACCGTCAGTTCCAAAATGAATTATCGCGCACACGCGCAGACACCTCACAGTGTTTGGATCATGGTACGCATGAGGTATACCCGCGATACACACTCGGCAACCTGCCGGCACCAGCATTCACCATTTGGGCAAATGCTGCCGAGGACATGCAGGCAATAAAAAAACCGCCCCGTATGGAGCGGTTTTGCCCTTTATATATCGAGCGCCTCGGCCATCGCTGCCGTAGTGATTGCCGTGGTTCCACAGCAACTGCCCACCATTGCGGCACCGGCATGTCTCCATTCGATGCATGCGCGCGCGAAAGCTTCGGGGTTCTCGTGCCATACGGGGCCATCCTGAGTCTGGACCGGATCGCCCACGTTGGGACGCACCGTGACGGGAGTAGTCGCCGATGCAACCATCCTGGGCACCGCCGCGTTCGCGGCCGCAAGCGAACAGCAATTAACACCAACCGAGTTTGCGCCGTGTTTTTCGGCGTACAAAACGGCTGCCTCGATGTTGAGGCCATCGCCCAACAGGTCGCCTTTGTCATCAACGACAAAACTCACCAGGACAGGCATGCCGTCAGCGGCATCTCGAGCGCCGGCAAGCATGGGCTGCAAATTACGGATAGACGTCACCGTCTCGATCAGCAGACCATCAACACCAGCATTGAGCAAGGCGTGCGCCTGTTCGCGCGCAATGCCTCGGATCTCACGAAACTCGGCAGAGTCCTCGGCAAACCACTCAATACCGATCGGACCCATCGAGCCCAGCAGCAGCTGAGGGTGCGCCTGGCGGGCATCGTCGACGGCCCCGCGATTGACCTCTGCCACGGACGGCGCAATCTGGTCGTGCTTGAGGGCATAGCTTGATGCCTGAAAGGTATTGGTAATGAGCACCTGCGCACCGGCGGCGACATACAAGCGATGGATACGAGAAACGGTCTGCGGCTCCGCCAGATTCCAAAACGCCGGTGGAATATCGGCGGCGTCGTACTCACTCAACAGAACACTGCCCATGGGGCCCTGCGCCAACAAGGTCTCGCTCGACAAGCGGCGCGTAAGTTCCTCGGCACCAAAGCGGTTGTAATAACTCGTATCCATATATATCCCGCTATTCCTCGACGCTGATTCCCTGCTTTTCGAGATAGGCGAGCCAGCGGCTCATCGTGTCCTCGGATAGCGCATGCTCCATCATGCAGGCCTCGGAATCGGCTCGCTCAAATTCGACACCGAGCTCCTGAACCAAAAACGTGCGGATGAGGCGATGACGGTACCAGATAGCCGTGCCAACCTCGCGGCCGCGATCGGTCAGGATTACCTTGCCATAGTGCGATTGCTCGACAAGCTCGGATGCCTTGAGCGCCGAAACCGCTTTATTGACCGATGCCTTGGAGACGCCAAGGCGCTGCGCGATGTCGACCGATCGCACGCCGTTGGTTTCCCCCTCTTCGCTTTCAATGCGAACCATGCACTCCAAGTAGTCTTCGTTCGCCACCGTCAGATGTAGTTCGCGCGAGCTATTTGTCGTATCCATGATCTTCCGTCCCTTCTGCATTCAATGGCTGATTCTACCCCATCCAAGCGTCGCGGTATGCCGTGGCATACCGTGCTAGAGTTCTTGTTGCACACGACGACCAAGATTGGAGCGGTCTTTATGGAAAACACCACCACGAACCCCGATGTCCTCGAGCGCTTTTTGCGCTACGTCCAGATCAACACGCAGTCCGAGGATGCAAACTGCGACCAGGTACCTTCGAGCGCCGTTCAGTTTGACCTTGCCAACGTGCTGGCTGAAGAGCTGCGCGAGCTTGGGGCGGAAGATGCCCACGTGACCGAGCATGCCTATGTCTGCGCGCATATCCCCGCAAGTGCGGGTGCTGAGGACAAGCCCGCCCTGGGCCTGATCGCCCATCTCGACACCACCGAAGTTGCACCGGGCGCCGGCGTGAAGCCGCACATCGTACACTACGAAGGCGGCGACCTGGTCTGCGGCACGGTTGACGGTAAGCCCGTTGCCATGAGTACCGCCAAGCTTCCCGCCCTGAACGACCTCGCGGGTGAGGACTTGGTCTGCAGCGATGGCACCACGCTGCTGGGCGCGGACGACAAGGCAGGCGTCGCCGAGATCATGTCGCTTGTCGCGCGTATCGCTCAGGACCCTTCTCTGCCCCATCCCGCACTCGGCATTTGCTTCTGCCCTGACGAGGAGATCGGTCACGGAGCCGAGCTGTTGGATATCGATACCTTTGGCTGCAAGTACGCCTACACGGTCGACGGCGGCCCCATCGGCGAGCTGGAGTGGGAGTGCTTTAACGCCGCCGAGGCGACCATCCGCTTTGAGGGCCAGTCCATCCACCCGGGCGACGCCAAGGGCCGTATGGTCAACGCAGGCAATCTGTTCTGCGACTTCAACGCGTTGCTCCCCTACGTGCAGCGCCCGGAGTATACGGAAGGCTACGAGGGCTTTTATCACCTTGAGGGCGTATCTGCAACCGTCGATCACGCCACGGCGCGCTACATCGTCCGCGACCATGACGCCGTCAAGTTCCAGCAGAAACTCGACCTTATTGATGCCGCCGCCTCGATGCTCAACCAGCGTCTGGGTGAGGAGCGCGTAACGGTCGAGATTAAGCAGCAGTATCGAAATATGGCCGAAATCGTTCGTGACTATCCCGAGCTTATTGATGTTGCCAAGGAAGCCTACCTTGCCTGCGGCGTTGAGCCCCAAGTGCTGCCGATTCGCGGCGGCACCGACGGCGCGCAGCTGTCGTTCCGCGGTCTGCCCTGCCCCAACCTTTCCACCGGCGGCTATTGCTATCACGGCGTCAACGAGTTCGTCCCGGTCAGTTCGCTCGTCAAGATGACCGACGTGCTCCAGGAGCTCGTCGCCCGCTTTGCATAAGCCTGGCTGCACAAGTCCAAAAGACGAATCGCCCCGTCCTCAACCAAGAACGGGGCGATTTTTTGCTGCAATGAGAACAGGTTGACGCACGCCAGCCTCTTAACGCAAGGAGTGTCCCAAACTGCCGGCACAAAAGGAACGTCCCCAAGTGTCAAGTGCATCAAGAGTGTCCCCTTTGACCAGTCGTTTAAGAACGTCCCCAACGACTAACGTCGCAGGTTGAGGACGGGCAGCGAGCGGGTCGCATTTGAGACAAGGTGACGTGAAACGAAAGGGCGCTGACCTTCTGGTCGCGCCCTTGAAGTTGAACGTCAGATTGTCCAAATGCGGCCCGCGCAGCGTCAAGCGGTTACGCGGTTTGGTAAAACCGCGTAACTTAGTAGTTGGCCTCGTAGCCGTTGCCGTCGCCGGTGGGCTCTTCATAGTAGTCCGAATCGCTCGAATCGCTTGAGTCATCGGAATTGTCAGAGCTGACCGAAGAGGTTGCGGTACCGTTTGCGTAGTCGTCAGACGTGTTGTTGTTCAGGTCGCCGATCGTAGAGCTCGAACCGTCGGAAAGACCCATGGTGTTGGGGCCCTTGGGATCCTTGCCAGCATCGACGCGCTCCATCATTTCCTTGAGCTCGTCCTCGTAGACAAAGACGTAGCTCACACCGTCGATCATGGTGCTGTCGTCGGCGTACGAGGGCAGGTTGGCCGAGTAGATACCGTCGACATCCATACCGCGCATGGCATTGACCGTAGCCACGATATCCTGAACGCTCATATCGGTTACGAGCATATCGGACAGCGAATTAACCAGGCCAAAGATCTTCGTGGCATCGAAGTTATTGAGAATCTGGTTGGCAAGGGCGCCAAGCACCTGACGCTGGTGGCGCATGCGCGTGTAATCGCCGTCGGCATAGGTGTAGCGGCAGCGGGCATAGGTAAGGGCGGTGGCACCGTCCATATGCTGCTGGCCAGCGGTAATCTTAATATCCAGGTGCTCGGGGTCGTCAACATCATCGGTTGCGTTAATGTCGATGCCGCCGACCGAGTCGATGAGCGCCTGCATACCGTCGAAGCTGACCTCGGCATAGTGGGAAATCTGAACACCGCACAGCTCGTTGACTGCCTCGACCATGGCCTCGGCGCCGCCAACGGTATGGCAGGCGTTGATCTTCATGGTCTCGCCCTTGTACACGATCTTGGTGTCGCGCGGAACCGAAATGAGCGTCGCCTGCTTTTGCGTGGGGTCGATACGCGCCAGGATAATCGAGTCGGCACGATACGTATCCTCGCCCGGACGGCCGTCGGTGCCAAGAAGCAGCACGTAGAACGGATCCTTTGCCTCATCGGTGTCAACCAGAACCCGACGCAGATTGTCAGTAATGACATTAGAATCGCCGAGCTTGCCCATAATGGTGGCAAACCACAGGCCGGCAGCGGTAGTGGCACTCAGCAGCACGCCAAGCACGACAATGAGCGCGACATGACGAATCGTGTGGCTACGGCGACGTTGACGAGCGCGCTCGGAATAGCGAGCCACGTTATCGCGACTGTAGATCTTGGCCTGCGCACCAGTTGAGGGTCTTCGGGTGGTGGTATCCGCGAGGGGCTTTTTATTAAACATAGGCAACCTGTATTAGTAGATGACGGGATCGGGAACGGTAGCATGCTCGACATGCGCGCCAAGCGCCTGCAGCTTTTCGACAAACTGCTCGTAGCCGCGTTTGATGTGATGGATAGCCGAAACCTCGGTCGTCCCGTCGGCGATCAAGCCCGCTACGACGAGGGCCGCTCCGCCGCGCAGATCGGGCGAGGTAACCTGTGCACCCGAGAAGCCCTTGACGCCGTGAATCATGGCATGATGGCTCTCGATACGAATGTCGGCACCCATGCGCACCAGCTCAGAGGCAAACATAAAGCGATTCTCGAAGATGTTTTCGGTAATAACGGAACTGCCGTCGGCAAGGGCGGAGAGCACCATAATCTGCGCCTGCATGTCGGTCGGGAAACCGGGGAACGGAAGCGTCTGGATGTCGACCGGCTTGATACGCTCGGCACGGTTCACATGGACGCCATCCTCGACGCGCTCACAGTCGATACCCATGAGCTCCATCTTCTTGAGCACCATACCCAAGTGAATGGGGCAAAAGCCCGTGACATCGACACCGCGATCGTCGGCCATCAACGCACCGGCAACGATAAAGGTACCGGCCTCGATGCGGTCGCCCACCACGCGATGGGTAACGGGATGGAGCTCTTCCACGCCTTCGATAGTCACGACGGGCGTACCGGCGCCAACAATCTTGGCGCCCATCTCGTTGAGCATGTTGGCGAGATCGACGATCTCGGGCTCGCGGGCGGCATTGTCGATAACCGTGGTGCCCTGTGCGCGCACAGAGGCCATGATGAGGTTCTCGGTCGCACCGACGCTGGCGAACTCGAGCGTGACGGTGGTACCGCGCAGGCCTTGGGGCGCATTAGCGTTGATGTAACCGTGGGCGGTATCGAACTCAACGCCCAGGGCCTCAAGACCAAGAATGTGCATATCGATCTTGCGAGCACCCAGGTTGCAGCCGCCGGGCATGGCGATCTTGGCGCGATGGAAGCGGCCCAGCAAGGGTCCCATCACGGCCGTAGAAGCGCGCATCTTGGCGACGAGCTCGTAGGGAGCCTCCCAAGAATCGACCTGAGAGGTATCAATCTCGAGCGTGTGCTCGTCGAGAACATCGATCGTAGCGCCCATACCCTTGAGCACCTTGCCCATCACGTGGACATCGGAAATATCAGGCACGTTCTGCAGCGTCGTCTTGCCCGGCGCCAGAAGCGTTGCCGCCATGAGTTTGAGCGCGGAGTTCTTGGCGCCCGAGACGGGCACGGAGCCTCCGATGGCGTGGCCACCCTCAACGCGGATAATATCCAAGGTCTACCCTTTCAAAAAGCATGCCCGGGGTGGCTGGGCCATCCCGGGCATGATGTGTTCGCAAATGGTCGAACGCTAAATCGTTTGACTATTGGGCAAGCTTGAGCTTACACCATGCGATTTCATTATAGAGGTAGGCGCGGCGTGCATCATCCTCCGACAAATTACCCAGCTTCTCTTCAAAACCTTGAATATCAGCTTTAAGCTTGTCGGCATCGACGGTCGCCAAATCGCAAGCGCGCTCGGCGAGAACGGTCACGACATCGTCCGCAACCTGGGCATAGCCGCCGGCCACGGCAAACGTGTGGTCGACAGTGCCCATGGCCTTATCGGAAACGCGAACGTAACCGCGGTCGATCGTGCAGATCTCGCTGGAGTGAGCAGGCAGGACGCCAAACTCGCCATCCGTGGACGGAATCGACACAAACGCAGCGTCGCCCTCATAGGCGCAGCTCACGGGGCACACGATGCGGATACGCATAACCTACTTCTCCCCCATCTTGCGGGCGCGCTCGCGCACGTCCTCAATCGTGGAAGCATAGCGGAAAGCCTGCTCGGGCAGGTCATCGGCCTTGCCGTCGACAATCTCGGCGAAAGAGCGGACGGTATCCTCGACGCGGACGTAGACACCGGGGTTGCCGGTGAACTTCTCGGCGACGTGGAAGGACTGCGAGAGGAACTGCTGAATCTTACGGGCGCGGTTGACCGTAAGGCGCTGCTCCTCGGACAGCTCGTCCATACCCAGAATGGCGATGATGTCCTGAAGGTCGGAGTACTCCTGCAGGAGCTCCTGGACCTTGACGGCGACACGGTAGTGCTCCTCGCCGACGATCGAGGGATCGAGGGCGTCGGAGGAAGACGCGAGCGGGTCGATGGCCGGGAACAGGCCGAGCGACGAAATGCTACGCGAAAGAACCGTGGTGGCGTCGAGGTGCGTAAACGTCGTGGCAGGCGCCGGGTCGGTCAGGTCGTCTGCGGGGACGTAGACAGCCTGGACGGAGGTAATGGAGCCCGTCTTGGTCGAGGTAATGCGCTCCTGGAGGTCGCCCATCTCGGTTGCCAGCGTGGGCTGGTAACCAACGGCGGACGGCATACGGCCCAGCAGTGCGGAAACCTCGGAACCTGCCTGGGAGAAGCGGAAGATGTTGTCGATGAACAGCAGAACGTCCTGGCCGCGATCGCGGAAGTACTCAGCGGTGGTAAGGCCGGCCAGACCGATGCGCAGACGCGCTCCGGGCGGCTCGTTCATCTGACCATAGACCAAGCAGGTCTTGTCGATAACGCCAGACTCGCTCATCTCGAGGAACAGGTCGGTGCCCTCGCGGGTACGCTCGCCGACGCCGGTGAACACCGAGGTGCCGCCGTGCTCCTGGGCGAGGTTGTTGATAAGCTCCTGAATCAGAACGGTCTTGCCGACGCCGGCGCCACCGAACAGGCCCGTCTTGCCGCCACGGATGTAGGGCTCAAGAAGGTCAACGGCCTTGATGCCGGTCTCGAAGATCTCGGTCTTGGTGGTGAGCTCGTCGAAACGGGGCGCTGCATGGTGGATGGGGTAGAACTCCTCCACCTCGGGCATGGGCTTGCCGTCGACGGGCTTGCCCATAACGTTCCAAATGCGGCCGAGCGTCTTGGGGCCAACGGGCATCTTCATGGGCTCACCGGTATCGGTAGCGATGAGGCCGCGCTGCAGGCCGTCGGTCGAGGACATGGCGACCGTGCGGACGACGCCGCCCGGAAGCTGGCTCTCGACCTCGAGGATCGTGCTCAGATGACCGATCGGGGTCTCGGCCTCGACCGTGAGCGCGTTGTAGATCGGGGGCACCGCGCCGTCAAACTTGACGTCGACGACAGGGCCGATGATTCGCACGATGCGACCATCACCGGCAGTCGTCTTCTTGGTGGCTTCCTCGACCGCAAGCTTTACGGTGTTATTAGCCATTACTGTTCCTCCAATGCTGAGGCTCCGCCGACGATCTCGTTAATCTCGGTCGTGATCGAAGCCTGGCGCACGCGACTATACGTGCGGGTAAGGGTCGAGATGATCGCGGTGGCGTTTTCCGTCGCGGAGTGCATGGCCTTGCGGCGTGCACCCTGCTCGGCAGCCGCCGAATCGATCAGGGCCTGGTAGATGACCGTCAGGATATAAGACGGCACAAGCTTGCCGAGAACATGCTCGGGAGAGGGCACGAACTCGAACGTGGACGAGATACGCTTAGGGGCGTCGGTCTCGTTCTTACGCGGACCGTGGGCCATAGCGATCATCTCGGGGTCGAGCGGCAACAGATGCTCGACGCGAAGCTCCTGATCCACGCGGTTCTTGGCGTGGTGGTAGACAAGCTCGACACGGTCAAGCTCACCGGCACGATACGCATCGCAGATATGAGAGGAGATCATGCGGGCCTGATTGAAATCGGGCTCAGAGGAGTTGCCCTCAAAGTGCATGACAACGTTTGCGCGGTCACGGAAATACGTGGCCGGCTTACGCCCGCACGCGATGATCTCGCACTCGATGCCGTCGTTCGCCCAAGAAGCGGCGAGCTTTTCGGCCGTGCGCTCCACCGTCGTATTGAAACCGCCGGCAAGGCCGCGGTCCGAGGCAATAACGACAATCAGGCCATGCTTGACGCTCTCATGCTTCTGCAGCATGGGATCGGTGCCCGAACAGGAGGCGTCGCCGGCGACCGTCAACATGACGTCGGTCAGCGCCTCCTTATAGGGCTCGGCCTGCTTGGAGCGATCGAGGGCACGACGGATCTTGGCCGTAGAGACCATCTCCATCGTGCGCGTGATCTGCTTGGTCGTGGTAACCGAGGAGATTCGCTTCTTAATGTCGCGAAGGTTGGCCATGGGGCTTAGTTCTCCTCTGATCCAGAAACATCCGAATGGTGCTTGGCCATGAACTGCTGCTTGAAGTCGCCGATGACGCGCAAGAGCTCAGCCTTGGTGTCATCATCGATCTTCTTGGCGCGAACCTTGTCGAGCAGCGAACCAAAGCCATTGTCCATGTACTCGATGAGCTCGGCACGGAAGGGCAGCACGTCGGCGATCTCCAGGTCATCCAGGAAGCCCTCGTTGCCAGCGAACAGCGTAACGATCTGCTCGCCAACCTCAAACGGCTTGTAACGCGGCTGCTTCAGGAGCTCGGTCATGCGAGCACCATGGGTCAGCTGCTTCTGAGTAGCCTCGTCGAGGTCGGAGCCGAACTGCGTAAAGCCAGCGAGCTCCTGATAGGAAGCGAGGTCCAGACGGAGGTTGCCGGCGACCTGCTTCATGGCCTTGGTCTGAGCGTCGCCACCGACGCGGGACACGGAGATGCCCACGTCGACTGCCGGGCGCTGGCCCTGGAAGAAGAGCTCGGACTGCAGGTAGATCTGACCATCGGTAATGGAAATGACGTTGGTCGGAATGTAGGCCGAGACGTCGCCGTCCTGGGTCTCGATGATCGGCAGTGCCGTCATGGAGCCGTAACCGTTCTTCTTGGACATCTTGACGGCACGCTCGAGCAGACGAGAGTGCAGGTAGAAGATGTCGCCAGGATAGGCCTCGCGTCCGGGCGGACGATGCAGCGTCAGCGACATCTGACGGTAGGCCACAGCCTGCTTGGACAGGTCGTCGTAGATGACGAGCACGTGGCCGCCGGGGTTGGTCTCGCTGGCGGGCTTGCCGTCCTCGCCGTTGTACATGAAGAACTCGCCGATAGCGGCACCGGCCATAGGCGCGATGTACTGCATAGGGGCGGAATCGGCAGCGGTGGCCGAAACGATGATGGTGTAGTCGAGCGCACCGTGCTGAGCGAGGGTCTCGCGGATGTTGGCAACCGTGGAGGCCTTCTGGCCGATGGCGACATAGATGCAGACCATGCCCTTGCCGCGCTGGTTGAGGATAGCGTCGATGGCGATGGCGGTCTTACCGGTCTTACGGTCGCCGATGATGAGCTCACGCTGACCGCGGCCAATAGGCACCATGGAGTCGATAGCGAGCAGACCGGTCTGAACCGGCTCGCACACCGGGGTACGATCGATGACGCCGGGAGCCTTGAACTCGATGGGGCGACGGTGCGTGGCGACGATGTCGCCCAGGCCGTCGATGGGCTGGCCGAGCGGATTGACGACGCGGCCGAGCATGGCACGGCTCACGGGGATATCCATAATGCGGCCAGTGGTGCGGCACTCGTCGCCTTCCTTGATGGAGTCGACGGCACCGAACAGAACGGCGCCGACCTCGTCACGGTCAAGGTTCTGGGCAAGGCCGAAGACGGTCTCACCAGTATCGGAGCTCTTGAACTCCAGAAGCTCGCCTGCCATGGCGCTCTTGAGGCCGGAGACGCGCGCGATGCCGTCGCCTACCTCGTCGACCGTTGAAACCTCATGCGTATCGACCGTCGCGGAGAGGCTCGTGAGCTGCTCCTGCAGTTTCTTGGCGATATCCTGGGCATTGAGGGTTTCGGACATTAGGCTTCACCTCCGTACGTATTAGCAGAGTTTGCGAGGGTCTCCTGCGCGACGCGCAGCTGCGTCTTGACGGAAATGTCACGACGCTCGCCGCGGGCCTCGAGCACCAGGCCGCCCACGATAGACGGGTCGACCTGCTCGATAAGGAATACCTTGCGGCCGAAGTCCTGCTCGTATTTCTTAGTGATGGTTTGACGCAGCTCGTCGTCGAGCGGGATCGCCGTGGTGACGGTCACGCCCACTACATCCTCGTCTTCCTCGGCAACATACTTAAAGGCAGCTGCCACCTTGGGAAGAAGGTCGAGCTGGTCGCGCTTGGACATGGTGTCGAGCACGGCGATGATCTCGGGGCTGGCGCTAGCCAGGCGCTCGATCATCTCGAGGTCCTCGAACACATGGTTCTCGGCCTTGGCGGCTTCCATAAGGGAGCGCGCGTAGGTCTCGAGCACCTTGTCCTGATAGCGGCTAGTCGGCATTCAGGCTACCTGCTTCCTGGATGTAGCGCTCGATGAGCTTCTTCTGCTCGGTCTCGTCCTCGAGTGCCTCGCCCACGATCTTGGTGGCGACAGCGACGGACAGGTCGGCGATGGAGCTCGCGGCACCGGCGTAAATGGACTTGCGCTCGTCCTCGACGGTCGTGTGGGCCTTGGCGATGATCTCCTCGGCCTCCTTGTGAGCGGCCTCGATGATGCGGGCGCGCTCGGACTCGGCGTCCTTACGGGCCTCGAGAACGATATCGGCAGCCTGGCGACGGGCGTCAGTGACGATCGAGTCGGACTCAGCGCGCTTGGCGATAGCCTCCTGCTTGGTCTTCTCGGCCTCGTCGAGGCTCTCCTCGATCTTCTTGCCGCGCTCCTCCATGGTTTTCATGATGCCCGGCAGGGCGACCTTGGCCAGCACGATCCAGATAATCAGGAAGGCGATAAGCGCCGGGATGAACTCCGCCATCTTAGGGATGAGGATGTCCGCACCGGCAGCGCCGTCCTCGGCGAACGCGGAAACCGGCATGAGCAGCGCGGCCGCGGACGCGGAGAGTGCGATCGCGCTCTTCTGGGATGAAAGATTCATACTTGACGCTCCGTGCTATTTAACGATCAGCGCGACAACGAAGCCGATCAGAGCCAGAGCCTCGCCGAAGGCGGAGCCCATGATGAAGACGGTGAACACGCGGCCCTGGACCTCAGGCTGACGGGCCATAGCACCCGTAGCACCCAGAGCAGACAGGCCGATAGCAAGACCAGCGCCGATAACACCGAGACCGTAACCGATAACTCCCACGATTCCTCCTTTGTCGTGCGTGTCTTATTTCACGCAGGATAACCTTTTTATAACTGCCGGGCTCCATGGGTACGGGCACCGGCGGTTTAACGAATTGTCTTACCTTTAAGGCGCGAACGGAAGACTACTCCTCCTCCGCGACCTCCTCTGCCTCGGAGACATACACGGCGGTAAGGACCGTGAAGACGTAAGCCTGGATGGCGCCGACCACAAGCTCGATCGCATAGATCAGGATGAGGATGGCAAGCCAGGCCAGCGAAGGCAGGGCGCCGACGGCGTGGGCCGCGGAAACCTGCTGAAGCAGCGGCTGCATGAACATGCTCGCCATGATGGCGAACGAGCCCATGACCACGTGTCCTGCGAACATGTTGCAGAACAGACGGACGGCGAGCGTGATGAGGCGCAGGAAGGTCGAGAAGAGCTCGACAACCCACACGAGCACGTTCATCGGGAAGCTCACGCCCTGCGGGGCGAGACTCTTGATGTAGCCGATCACGCCGTGGGCCTTGCATCCGTAGTAGATGAAGTACACGAAGGCGAAGATGGCGAGCGCGGCGGTGGAGCCGATCGCGCCGGTGCCGGGCTTCATTCCCGGGATCAGGCCGATCATGTTATTGATCAGGATGAACAGGAAAAGCGAGCACAGGAACGGGAAGTGCTTCTTCCAGTTCTCACCCACGACACCCTTGCCGATATCGTTCTCGACGTACTCGATGATGTACTCGAAACCGTTGACGAAGAAGCCCTTGGGAACCAGGGTCTGCTTCTTCTTGAACACGGCCAGGACGATCAGGAGCACGATCGTGGAGACGATCAGCCAAAACGAGTACTGCGTGATGCCGCAGCTCAGATCGCCCACGACAGGGGTGGAGCTGAACTCGCTGACCAGATGATTAATCTCATCAGGCAGCTTTTCAAAAATTTCCACGACTTACCTTTCGACCTCATGAGGATCTCGCAGCGCCTTGGCGACGCGAACCGCGCAGGCGGCCATAAAGGCCACGAAGCCGATCGCCTCGCCCAGGAGGAACATGCGAAATGCCTCTCCGAACAACACAAACACAACCAAGGTAAAGACGAGCAGAGCGATTGCCGAGACCGCCAGACTCACCATACCCTTGAGCATGTCCGCATTCTGCTTATCGTCAAGAACCGGCTTGAGCGTAAAGACAAAGGGAAGGAAGGCAATTGCGCCCGCGATGGCGCCTGCAACGATAGCGAGCAGATCGGCTATCTGAAACACTGGCGTCCTCACTTTCCTTTTTAACGCTTCACAGAACAGTTCCCGCCAAACATTGGTGACTATTGTACGAGCCAATCGCTAAAGTACAACCGAAAAAGCATCGGTTAATACGCACCTGTTCGTTTTCTTAAGACCTTCTTTATGCCGCAGGTACGGTAATACGTTTTTCTCGAACCCTGCAGGGCAAAACGTCCGTTAACAGGAGTGCGCGCGGTCGCCTTTTGTTCGTCCGCGCGCACCGTTTCTTCGTATTTGCAGCCGCGGCCGTTTAGCCCAGCGACTAGAGCGTGCCGTAGATGCGGTCGCCGGCGTCGCCCAGGCCGGGAACGATGTAGGCGGCCTCGTTGAGATGGTCATCGATGGCGCACGTATAAATATGTACGTCGGGGTCCTTTTCGGTCAGTGATTTGAGACCCTCGGGGGCCGCCACGATGCACAGCATGCGGATGTCCTTGACACCGCGCTCGCGCAGGTAGCTGATGGCCATCTCGGCCGAACCGCCCGTGGCAAGCATGGGGTCGACGACCAGGCAGATGCGCTGGTCGATATCCTTGGGCATCTTGCAGTAATACTCGTGCGGCTCGTGGGTGACCTCGTCGCGCTCCATGCCGATGTGGCCCACGCGAGCGGAGGGCACCAGGTCGAGGATGCCGTCGACCATGCCAAGGCCCGCACGCAGGATGGGCACGATGGCGAGTTTCTTGCCGGCAAGCTGTTTGAACGTGGCGGTAGTGATGGGGGTCTCGACCTCGACGTCTTCCATAGGCAGGTCGCGCATGGCCTCGTAGCCGTCAAAAAGCGCGAGTTCGCGCACGAGCTGACGGAACTGGTTGGTGCCGGTGTTTTTGTCGCGCAGGATCGACAGCTTGTGCTGGACGAGCGGGTGATCGACAAGCGTCACACGGGACGCATCGTAGGTGACGGTCATGGATTGATTGCCCCTTTCGTTGCGGCCGCAAAACGGCCTTGCTGACAAGGCGCGCAGCAATGTCGCCACCGCACGCCATACATTAGTTTAGCGGTTTGTTGTATCGAGCAGCCCACCGCGGCCCTACTGTGCGGTACTGAGCGAACGCTTGACTGCATCACGCCAGCCCGCAAGGTTTTGCTCGCGGCGCTCGGCGGACATGTGGGGAAGGAAGGTCCTAACGATCTGGGCATTTTGCTCCAGCTCTTCCAGGTCTTCCCAATAGCCGACGGCAAGACCCGCCAAGTACGCGGCACCAATTGCCGTGGTCTCCACCGTCTCGCATTGCAGCACGGGGATATCCAGCAGGTCGGCCTGGAATTGCATGATGAACTCGTTGCGCGAGGCACCGCCATCGACAGACAGGCGCTCAATCGAAAGCCCCACGTCCTGCTCCATGGCGCGCAGCACGTCGTAGCTCTGATATGCCATGGATTCGCAGGCGGCACGTACGATGGTCGCACGGCTCGAGGCGCCGGTCAGACCGCACACGATACCGCGAGCATGCGGGTCCCACCAGGGAGCACCCAAACCCGCAAAGGCGGGAACGAAGTAGCAGCCCTCGTTGTCGCTAATCGAAGCGGCGAGTTGTGCCGACTCGCTCACGCTCGAGATGATGCCCATGTTGTTGCGAAGCCAGTTCATCGTTGAGCCGGCGGCAAAAATAGAGCCCTCGAGCGCATAGCTGACTTTGCCGTCCGCAGCGATACCGATGGTGGAGACCAGGCCATTCTTGGATTCGACGATCTCGTCGCCGGTGTTCATGAGCATAAAGCAACCCGTGCCATAGGTGTTTTTGGTCTGGCCGGGACGGAAACAGCAGTGGCCGAACAGCGACGCCTGTTGGTCACCCGCCACGCCCATGATGGGCGGCATGTTGGTCATGATGTCGCTCGCGACGCGGCCGTAGTCGCCCGAGCTCCAGCGAACCTCGGGCATCATGGAACGTGGAACGTCAAAGAGTGCCAGCAGGTCGTCGTCCCAATCGAGCGTATGGATATTAAAGAGTGCCGTGCGGCTGGCATTGGTGTAGTCGGTGGCAAAGACCTGGCCGCCGGTGAGGTTGTAGATGAGCCAGGTGTCGATGGTGCCAAACATGAGGTCGCCCGCCGCCGCGCTTTCGCGTGCGCCGTCGACGTTGTCGAGAATCCACTGCACCTTGGAGGCCGAGAAATACGGGTCGAGCGTGAGTCCCGTGCGGGAGCGCACCAGCCCTTCTGCGCCCTGCTCGACAAGCTCGTCGATCAGAGGTGCGGTACGGCGGCACTGCCATACGATGGCGTTATAGATCGGCTGACCGCTCACGCGGTCCCAGACCACCGTGGTCTCGCGCTGGTTGGAGATGCCGATGGCGGCAATGCGGTCGGAGTGGATACCGCTCTTAAACTGGACTTCCATCATGACCGCGATCTGGCTGGCAAGGACCGCCATGGGGTCTTGCTCCACCCAGCCGGGACGCGGGAAGCTGGTTTTGACGCTGCGACGTGCCTGCGCGACGATGCATCCGTACTCGTCGACGATGGTCGCAAGTACCGAGGTGGTGCCGCAGTCGAGCGCCATGATGTAGGAACCGCCAAAGTCAAACGAGGCATCTTCCATGCCCAGGCTGCCCAGATTCAACGACATCGCTTAAACCTTTCTATTGCATCGGGTCGGACAGGACCCGTTCGATCTCTGATGCGGGAAGTGCGCCTTGGCGCAGGATCTGGAGCTCGCCGTGCTGAAACGACACGATGGTCGAGGCGTCGCGACACGGGGTCTCACCGGCGTCGACGGCCACATCGACCCCCTCCAGGATGCGCTCCTCCACCGTGACAAAGCTTGCCGGCGCGGACGCGCCATGCGTGTTGGCGCTGGTGCAGGCAAGGGGGCTGCCACAGGCGCGGATGAGCGCCTGCACCACGGGCGAGGCCGAAGCGCGAAGTGCCACCGTGTCGTCGGCAGCGCGCATAAAGGTCGGCACGCAGGGGGCTGCCTTGACCACGATAGTCAGGGCTCCCGGCCAGCATCGTCGCGCGAGTATGCGGGCATCTTCCGGGATATCCACGCCATAGCGGTCGAGTGCTTCGACGCCATCGACCAGCCAAGCGACGGTTTGCGTGAGTTCACGTTGCTTGAGAGTGAAGATACGGCGATAGCCGGTGCCGAGCGCAGGAACTGCGGCGCCATTGACGGCAGCCTGCGGATCGCGCGGCCACGATGGGAATTCGCTTGTATCTTGGGGCACGGCGTCCGAGAAGGCGTTGACTGCCACGGCGACACCGTAGACGGTCTCGGTCGGGATCAAAGCCAGGCCGCCGCGGCCGAGCACCTCGGCCGTGCGCTCGATGGCAAGCCGATGCGGCTCGCGCGTTCCCTCGTATACCCGATAGACCGTCTGCATGTGTATGCCAGCCCCTTACGCTCTGGTGCAAGTTTGTTTACTGTGGGGCATTCTCGCACGAAACGTTCAACCTATTTGCCCAGAGCGCATGTTGGTTTGGTGAGCGGCTCTAGTAGTCGGTGAAAGTGAGGGGGTTATTGGACTGCGACGAACTTCTTTGGCCTGCCGGCGTGGCGTTCTTGGGCGGCGTAGCGCTCGATGCTGTCTATCGTTATCATCCGACGGCCGTCGACGAGTTCAACATCGAGCTTTCCGGCTTTGACCAGCGCGGTAATCCGCGGAGCGGAGACTTTGAGGTCCAGCGCTGCGTCTTTAAATGTTCGGCACGCCGCTTCCCGAGCGTCCTCGTGGTCGATTTCGACTGAAAGGGCCACGACCTCGGCCGAGCGTTCGTACCCCGCCGGAGTCAAACCGTTGTTGAGGTCGTCGGCCAAAAACGCCATCAGTGCCTCGGTGGCATGGGCAATCGCTTCTTCGCGCGTATCGCCATCGGCAAAGGCGCCGGGAATCTGCGGGAAGCTAGCGCAGTAACCATCGTCTTCTTTTATGAGAACGCAGTCATAGGTAAATCGCTGCCTCATTTTGCCTCCAACTACCATCCAGCTTGGCGACGAATACTTGCCCACGTGCCCTTCTTTGGTCGATCACCACCAGAGCCGTTCACGGTGACAACGCGGTCACCAGAAACATACTTAGCATGACTACCGACTTGCGCGACCTTCACGAATCCATCGTGCTTGAGTAGGGCAATGATTTCCCGAAAGGTAGGAGGTTGCATGGGCCGACCTCTTTCAGCCGTCCTAATTATAAACTACTTTATAATTTTTGCTAACCAGTTAATAAATATTACTGGCGTTGCTTGGGCTCGGTGACGATGGCTCGGACAATGCGGGGGCGATCGGTGAGGTCATGGACGATACACACGTCCGAAAGGCCTGCTTGACGACAGAGCTCGGCCGCGGCGTCGAGCGCGCCCTCGTAGAGCTCGCAGGCAAACAGGCCGCCGGCACGCAGCATGTAGGGCGCCGCGTTGAGCAGGCGGCGGAAGATATCGAGACCGTCGGCACCGCCCTCGAGCGCCAGATCGGGCTCAAAGTCCTTGACCTCATGCGGCAGCGAGCGCATGACATCGGTGGGGATGTAGGGCGGGTTGGAGACGAGTACGTCAAAGGTGCCCCACTCTTCGCGGGGAATGGAGCTCACCAGGTTTGTGAGGCTAAAGGCAACCTCATCTGCCGTGAGGCCGAGGGTGTCGCGGTTTTTGGTGGCCAGATCGATGGCGCGCGACTCGATATCGGTGGCGGTGCAGGTAACGTGGCCGCGGCGCTCCCAGGCAAGGGAGAGCGAAATGCAGCCCGTGCCGCAGCCGACCTCGAGAACGCGGGCAGTGCGGGGCTCGGCTGGGGCAGGTACGTTGGCCTCGGCGGCATCTTGCGCGGGAGTCGTCTGTTGGTCGTTGCCCTCAATGGCGATGCCGTATTCGTCGTGCTCGGGCTCGGGGGTTTCCATGGCCTCTGCTTCTGCTGCCTGCGCGGCGGCTTCCTCGGCCTCGCGGTCGGCCAGCTCCTCGGCATAGGCACGGCTGCCCAGTACGTCGCCGCCTAGCGCCGCCTCATCGGCAGCCGTGAGGTTGGCGGCACGGCGCTCGGCGGTCGCGCGCTCATCGGCCAGCGCGGCCTCGGCCTTGCGAGCCTGCTCGACCTCGTCGTTCCAAGGCAACTCAACACGCTGGCGGGCGCCGGCCTCGGGGCTCAGCACCTCGGCATCCAGATAGTTCAGGACTTCCTCGACGAGCATCTCGGTCTCGGGACGCGGGATGAGCACGCCGGGGGCGCACGCGACGTCGATCATACGAAACTGCGTGCTGCCCGTGATGTATTGCAGCGGCTCGCCCTTAGCGCGGCGGACAACGGCCG
>CABQHZ010000032.1 GCA_902464175.1 uncultured Collinsella sp.
TGCAGATTCTCAAGGCCCGTCTGTACGAGATCGAGCTCGAGAAGCGCGCCGAGGCACTCGACGAGATTCGCGGGCCAAAGACCACGATCGGTTTTGGTAACCAGATTCGCAGCTACGTGCTCTACCCGTATCAGATGGTCAAGGACCTGCGTACGGGCGTGGAGACCAGCAACGTCGAGGCAGTTCTTGACGACGGCGACCTGGATCCGTTTGTGATTGGCTATCACCGTTGGGCTACCGGCGAGGCCGATGCGGAGTAGGGTCCGCACGGATAGCCTCACAGAAAGTTCCCCGTGCTGTTTTCCTGTGTTTGACCCCTGTTGAGAGGGTGATTATGCAGGAAAACACCCTGTTTTGATGAAGCGCCGTCTGAGAAGGAGTCACATGACGTATTTCTTTATCGCCCGTGCTCCCCAAATCGGCCCCCATTTACCGCTCGCAGACAAAAATCGACCGTTTGCCGCTAATTAGATCCACTGTCTTTTGCAAGTGACTTCTCATCTGCTAGTCTTTACCGCAGCTGCAAGGTTGTTACTCGTCCGAGGCTTCACTTGCCAGAGTTTCCGCTTTGGCTTGGGTCTCGGTTTTTTTATGCCTCGATTCTGCCATGCGGGGAAATCGACGATGAGTGACAAGGAAGGGCAGCTGTGAAGGTCATTAAGAACATCAACAACAACGTGTCCCTGTGCTTGGATAGCACGGGCACCGAGGTTGTGGCCTTCGGAAAGGGCATCGGCTTCAAGCGGCCGCCCTATGAGATCAGCCTGTCCGAGATCGACAAGACCTTCTACGGTGTAAGCGAAGCATACGCCCAGATGGTGCAGGATATTCCTGTTGAGGTCCTCAACGCTGCCGACCGCATTGTCGACTACGCAAAAAAGACGCTTCCGGTAACGCTGAGTCCGAATATCGTTTTTACCCTCGCAGATCACATCAACTTCGCCATCCAGCGCGCTATTCAGCAGATGAGCTTTAATTTGCCCATTACGCAGGATTTGCAGCATCTGTTCGGGCGTGAGGTCCAGGTCGGGCGCTATGCCGTCGAGCTTATTCGAGCTGATCTTCACATTACTCTTCCTGAAGAGGAGTCGTTTTACATCGCGCTGCATATTATCGGGGCCGAGGCCCGCGAGGCCGGAGCACGCGCCGAGTCGAACGAGCAGCATATCGAGCGCGTCGTGACGCTTATCGAGCGCGACCTTGCCGTTTCCATCGATCGCGATGAATTTAGCTACGCGCGATTCGTTTCGCATATGCACTACCTCATCAAGCGCTGCCAGGATTCTGAAGATGCGGTCCAGGAAAACGAGGGGCTCTACGAGTCCCTCCGAGCGCTTTATCCCGATGCCGCGCGTAGCGCGACCCATGTCGGCACCTATCTTGAACAGGCCTTGGGTATTAATCTCTCCGATGAGGAGCTCGCCTATCTCATCATGCATATCGTACGTCTCTGTAAGGGGAAGGGGTCCGGTACAGGCACGTTGTGATGCCCGCAGTGGCTGCGCCTCGGCGCTCGTTGAAATCATATATCCCATGAGGATTGTGACCGGTAATGCGGGCTTTACCTCCAGGACGCAACGAAGATTCGCTGCAGTCTGGAGGTTTCTTTTTTAGGAAGCATCGCGGTAGTGCACGCCGTGTGGCTTTACGAGATATTGAAATGGAAGTTGGATTCGTTTGGAGGATTCCATGGCACGAAAGAACAACAAGTTCGCCGCGCTTTCCCACGATATCGTGGGCCTTATGGGCGGTAAGGATAACATCACGTGGTTTTCGCATTGCGTGACTCGCCTTCGCTTCACTGTCAAAGATCGAGGTCTTGTCGAGAAGGGCAAGATCGAGGCGATCTCGGGCGTTATGGGCTCGCAGTGGTCGGGTGAGCAGTATCAGGTGATCATCGGACCGGATGTTGCCGATGCCTATGCGGCGATTTGCGAAGAGAACGCCATGGAGGCTGCCGACGCCGTTGAGGAAAACCTTGATGGAGACATAGCGCACTCAAAGAAGCGTTTTTCGCTCAACGCGGTGATCGACGGTATTTCCGGCTGCATCACGCCTCTTATTCCCCTGCTTATGGGTTCGGGTATGATCAAGGTCGTTCTTGCGTTGGCGGCTCAGTTCGGTTTGCCTGTGACGGATCCCACGTATGTGACCTTGAATTTCGTTTCGGACGCCGCCTTTTATTTCCTGCCCATCGCTATTGGTGTGACGGGCGCCAAGAAGTTCGGGGCAAACGTCGGCATGGGCATCATCCTGGGCGGCATGCTCGTGCACCCCACCTTCGTGCAGATGGTTGCCGACGGTGCTCCGGGTTCGGTTTACGGCATTCCCATCACGGGGTTCAAGTACGCGAGTACCGTTATCCCTATGATTATTACAATGTTTGTTTGCGGGTATGTCGAGCGCTTTATGGCGAAGATCTCCCCTGCGCCCATTCGCGGCATGCTTGAGCCGATGCTCACCCTGCTCGTGATGGCCCCGATCACGCTGTGCGTCATCGGTCCGCTCGGCGGCTTCCTCGGCAACTACATGGCCGACTTCATCATGTGGGTCTACAACACCATCGGATTCCTCGCTATCGGTATTCTCTGCTGCTTGCACCCGCTCTTGGTCATGACGGGTATGCACACCGCCCTCATCCCCTTTGTCACCCAGTCCTTCGCAACCATGGGCTTCGATCCTATCTTCGGCGCGCAGCAGCTCGTTTCCAATATGAATGAGGGCATTGCCTCGCTCGTCGTGAGCCTGAAGTCCAAGTTTGATCCCGAGCTTCGTTCGAACGCCATGGGCGCCGCAATTACCGCGCTCGTGGGCGGCGTCACCGAGCCTGCACTGTACGGCGTGAACCTCAAGCTCAAGACCCCGCTTATGGCGGTTATGATCGGCAATCTTTGCGGAGGCCTGTATTGCGGCCTTATGGGTATCCTTCGCTATTCCTATGGTGGCTCGAACCTGCTCGGTCTGGCGGTCTTTATCGGCGACAAGCCCAACAATCTTCTCAACATGTGTATCGCCGTGGTAATCGGCGCGGTCGTGACCTTTATCTCCGCTTGGCTGCTGTATAAGCCTGAGCAGAAGGTGGCTGACTCGGTGGCCGACGCCTCGACCGTAGTCGAGTAACGGGGATGACGAACATGACGAACATCAATGCGTTTCCCGAAGGGTTCCTGTGGGGTTCCGCGGTGGCGGCAAACCAATGCGAGGGCGCTTGGGATGTGGACGGCAAGGTACCGAGCATCGCAGACTGCCTGACGCGCGGTAGCATCGACGAATCGCGCCGCATCCTGCTCGATATGCCAGAAGGGGAGGATTACCCCTCGCATCGCGCGGTGGATTTCTACCACCGCTACGAGGAGGATATCGAGCTGATGGCCGAGATGGGGCTTAAAGCCTTTCGCATGTCCATCAATTGCACGCGCATCCTTCCGGATTTGAATGCGGCTCCGATCGAGGAGGGCCTGGCATACTACGAACGTGTATTTCGCTCCCTGCGCGAGCACGGCATCGAGCCCGTTGTGACGCTTTGTCATAATGACCAGCCTCTCGCCTTTACAAAGGAGTTCAACGGCTGGGCAGATCGACGCATGATTGAATACTTTACGCAGTTCTGCGAGATTGTATTCACACGCTATAGCGGGCTCGTGACCTACTGGCTCATGTTCAACGAGCTCAATATCATGACGCGTCGCACGGGCAACTGGCATCATGCGGGCATTATCCACGAAGGTACGACTTGCTTTGCTGATCAAGTTGACGATCCGGTGCAGCGTTACCAGGCCCTGCATCACTTGTTTGTGGCGAGTGCCCGCGCCGTGCAGATCGGTCGCAAAATCGATGACCGATATCGCTTCGGAACGATGATTACCGCGTCAATCTACTACCCGTTCACATGCGACCCTGAGGACGTGATGTATGCGCACCAGCGCACGCAGCTCGAGAATCACTTCGTTACGGACGTGCAGGTAAAGGGCATGTATCCGTACTATATGAAGCGCGTCTTCAAGGAGTTGGGGGTCGACCTCGTCATAGAGGAGGGGGATCTGGAGCAGATTCACGACGGCCACGTGGACTTCATCAGCTTCTCTTACTATGGGACGACCGCGCTTACCACGCACGATGCGGGGGAACAGTCGCTGGGCAATATGACGTCGGGTGTGCGCAATCCGTACCTGCCTGTTACCCAGTGGGGTTGGGGCATCGACGCCATGGGTCTGCGCTATACGCTCGGATGCCTGTACGATCGCTACCAGGTGCCCCTGCTTATCGTGGAGAACGGCATCGGTGCGGTGGACGAGCTTGTTCCCGACGGCAAGGGATCGTATACGGTGCATGACGACTATCGTATCGACTACCTGCGTCGTCATATCGAGCAGATGGCTTTGGCACTTGAGGACGGCGTCGACCTCATCGGCTATACGACGTGGACGGCTATGGACATCGTGAGCCTAGGCACCGGTGAGTTCAAGAAGCGCTATGGTTTCATCTATGTCGATTGCGACGAGCGGGGTAACGGTACGCTGGACCGTTATCGCAAGGACTCGTTCCATTGGTATAGACGTGTAATTGAAAGTAACGGCACCGACCTTGGTGATGCCGATGTCTAGCGCCGCGGCGCACGGACATGAGGCGGCGGGACGTTCCCGCCGCCTCGGCATGTTGGTGCGATGCTGTATTTGCTTTGGCTGCTCGGTCGGCTTGGTCAACGACTGCCTGGGCATCTTCACTACCTCGATTGTTGCCGACTTATCGATTGGCGTCGGTGAATTCTCGATCGTGATGACGTTGGCGAATATCGCGACGGCCTTCACGACGCTGTTTGTTTCGCGTCTACTCGGTCGGGTGCCCATCAATGTTGTTATGGGAGCGGGCTCGGCCCTCGTCGCAGCTTCATTTGCGATCATGGGCTCATTGACGAGCATCTACCAGTACTATGTCGCTGCGGCGGTGATGGGCGTTGGCATTTCGTGCTTTTCGACCCTGCCTGTCACCTATGTGCTGCAAACCTGGTTCGGAGCGCGCAACGGCGTGGTCACGGGTATCGCCATGGGATGCAGCGGAGTGATTGGGGCGGTTGCTAACCCGGTTTGCAGTATGTTGATCGAAAGCGTGGGGTTTCGTTCGGGCTTTAGGGTCATTGGGCTTATCTTCGCGTTGTTGGCGTTTCCTGCCGCTGTGACGATGCGCACGGGTGACGAGCGTTTTGTGAAAGGGAGTGGCAAGGAGCCGGGCTCCGCCTCCAATACGTCGGGTTTCCACGTGACGGTTCCGCTGATTGCTCTGGCGTGCTGCTTTACGTTGATGGGGTGCCTGGGCTCGCACCTTTCTGTTTTTGGTCAGGATATGGGCTATTCGCTTGGCTTTGCGTCGTTGATGGTCTCTGCGGTCATGATTGCCAACGTGGTGTTCAAGACGGTGCTTGGCGCCCTTGCCGATCGGATCGGGGCGATTCGCGCCACGGTAGCGTGCATCGTTATCTGCATGGCGGGATACGGGTTGTTGACGATCGCGGGGGTTGCTGAGCCGATTGCTCTGCTTGCCGCCCTGCTTTTTGGTGCATCTTCTTCGCTGCACACGGTCGGGATCGCTCTCATTGCACAGCGCGTGTCTAAGGAACGCTATGCAGAGGTGTTCTCAAAGGTCACTATGTCGGTGTCGATGTCGTATGCGTTGTTTATCTCGCTTGCTGGATTTGTGCGCGATGCGACGGGCGGCTACGATGTCATGCTCCTGTTGGGCATGGGCGCGGGCATATGTGCGCTGCTAATATGCGCGAGCTTCGAGAGGCGTTTGCGTCTCATGGCGAAGCAGGATTGAACACGTCGTTTCATGACGTGAACAAGTATGGGCATCTTGTTTGATCGGGGGCTGTTTTCCTGCATTTGGCCCCCTGCTGAGAGGGTGATTATGCAGGAAAACAGCCCACTTTGCTGAGGATGGGGCGTGGCGCTGGATGCGCCGCGCTGTTGATACGGTAACTGGCTTGCCGTGTAACGGTGCGGGTAAACGTTTTGCGGCAGCGATGCTATAGCAGTGAGATCAGCTCGTCGACGTCTTCGTCGCGCATGGCCCGGAAAGTGCCCAAGGCCGCTGAGTACGAGGCTACTGTCAGGCAAATCTTCCGCGCCGAGCCGCTCGCGCCCGCGGCGAAATTCACCCTGCCGTTGTAGCGCCTGACGAGTGCTGCTAAAAAGTTTCTTGTGCACTTTCGCCACTTATGCGCTGTCGTTTCAAAGCTATTGAGAAAAAATGCCGGAAACGGCAAGACATCTAAATAGAAGTACCGGTCCAGCAGCGGGAGGATTGATGGAAATACGGCGCAACCTCGGATTGTAATAAATCGCGAGTGCAAAGTGTTCGCTGGCCTTCAGCCCCCTTCTTGTGGAGTTTCTCAGACCTACAGATCACGCTGCGGTAGAATCCCTCGTGGTTGAGCAGCAAGCGCGTAAGTCCAGGCCGGGCTTACGCGCTTCTCGCTTTTGGCCCGACCTCTTCAGGAGGGTCAAGATGATCAACAAAATCCAGCAAGAAAAGTTCACTATCGTTATGTGCGCACTGATGGTCGCCGGCATGTCCGTGTACAACGCCGCCGTTTTGGCAGGCGGGCTGTCGCCGCAGAGCCTCATGAGCGCCATTTCCGGCTTCGTTCCGGGCTTCCTGGTGGCGCTGGTGGGCGACGTGTTCTACGCCGGCCCGCTTTCCAACCGCGTGCTCGGTATGCGCGAGTGGCGCAGCCGTATCATCATGAAATCCGTCTTTATGGTGTGTCTGATGGTGCCTTATATGAGCTGCTACGGCGCCGCGATGTCCATGATGCATGGTGCGCCCGTTGCTGCCTTCCCGCAACTTTGGGCAAAAAACGTTCTGCGCAACGTCGTGATGGCCATGCCCCTGCAGCTGCTGGTTGTGGGCCCCACGGTGCGTTATCTCTTCTCGTCTGGCATCATCAGCGTGCCGTCCCGCGTGCAGGGATAACACATGGTACCCTTGTCGTGAGCTTACGACGGAGGTACATGGTGGATATCGAGAAATGCCGCGAATACATAGTGCTGGCGCAGACGAGGAATTTCCTGGAAGCCAGCGAGCAACTCAACATCGCGCAATCTTCGCTCAGCAAGCACATGAAGTCGCTCGAGGCGGAGCTGGGCGTCACGCTTCTCGATCGAACCACGCGCAAGGTGTCGTTAAGTGCCGACGGGCGCGTGTTTTTGCCCTATGCCGAGCGGCTCGTGCGCATCGCAAACGAGGCACGTAGCGTGCTCGCCGATCAAAAGCGCTACAAGCGCCATACCGTTCGCATCGGGTCGATTCCAATCATGGCCCCGTATGGCATCACCGGGCTCCTGTCAGACTTCGATCAGGACAACCCGGGCATCCGCCTGAAGATAACCGAGGGCGAATCGGACCTGCTCAAGGACCAAATGCGTAAGGGTTACCTGGACCTTGCGTTTATCCGCGATTGGGAGCACGAGGCCGAACGGGGCAACGCGGACGAGGACTTCATTTGCATCCCGTACGACACCGACAAGCTCGTGGCGGTGCTGCCGCTAACACACCCGCTGGCGGGCATGAGCCAGATCGACCTTGCCGAGATCGCGCACGAGGAGTTCCTGCTGCTTCCCGAGGATTCCGTCATGCACAAGTTGATTCTGGATGCCTGCGCCACGGCGGGTTTTGTTCCTCGGGTGGTTTACAACGGGTCGCGTGCGCAAAACATCATCGACCTCGTGTCGCGCGAGATGGGCGTCTCGTTGCTCATGCGCAAGCCGGCGGCCTCCCTTTGCGCGGGCAAGGCAGTTCTTGTGGACGTCAACCCAACATTCGAGACGCGAATTAGCTGCTATTATTTGCGCGGTACCAAGCCCGCTCCCGAGACCGCTGCGCTCCTGCGGCACATTGCGAGCCGCTAGCCACCATCCCTCTGCCAACCTGTATTCGATACGGGAATAAAACCGAATATGAATGGAATTGAGAGAGAATAAATCACTTCGTAGACTGGAGCCATGAAATCCTATTGTGAGGAGAAAAACATGGTTGTAGATGCGAATATGTACTGGTTCCCCGAGTCTTTATTCGAGGACGAGCAGGCGCTATCGACGTTTATCGCTGAGGCCCCGCGTGCCTATGGCACCAAGGTGTATCTCAAGGACGAGGGCGGCGTAAAGCAGATTACCGTCGAGAAGCCCGCTGGCTTCGCGTCGCTCAATTACGCGCAGGGCGACTACGTGCTCGAGGGCATGCTCGCCGATCTGGACGAGGCGGGCGTTGATAAAGCCGTCATGAAGGTTCCCGGCTGCAACGAGTGGATGAGCCTTGCGATGTGCCGCTTGTTCAACGATGGCATGGCGGACTTTGCCGAGCGCTCGGGCGGTCGCCTCATTCCGCTCATGGTGGTGCCGCCTTTTGGCGGGGTGGACATCGATGCCGAGATTGATCATTATCTGGGCGAGAAGCACTTTGCTGGCGTGCAGCTTTGCAGCCATTACGGCAACTACTACCTGGACGACCCCATGTTCGCCCCGCTGTTCGAGAAGCTCAACCAGCACAATGCCACGGTTTACGTGCACCACGTACCCGTGCCGGTAGATAACGCCTCGCTGCTCGACTACAACAACCTTCGCCGTTCGTACGGCCGCTGCGTTGACCAGACCACGGCCGTGGGTCGCGAACTCTTCTCCGACTTCTTCGTGCGTTACCCCAACCTCAAGATGGTCCACTCCATGCTGGGAGGCGGTTTCTTCGCCATCAAGCAGATGCTATTGCCGGCGGCGAGCAAGCGTGTGGATAAGGTGCAGCGCTTCCAAGCCGACAACGGTGAGCTTGCTGAGCGTCTTGACCAGCACATCTTCTTCGAGATGTCGCACGCGCAGCCGTGGGGCAAGGAAGCGCTGGAATGCGCTGTAAAGGTGTTGGGTGCCGACCATGTGGTGTGGGGGACGTCGTATCCCGTGCGCCGCGAATGGCTGCTCGACGGTCCCGCGTTCGTGCGCGACCTCGACCTTTCTCAGGAAGAGAAGGAACTGCTGCTAAGCGGCAACGCCCGTCGCCTGTACCATATCGACTAGGAGGTATGAGGTGAAAGCAGGAGCGGGAAAAGCGCGCATCAATCTGGATGGGGTATTACCGTTCGACGGATTCGACGTCGAGCTCGATTCGCTGTGGGTGCGCGCCGCGCTCGTTGAGGCGATGAATCGCAGCTGCATCGTGAGCGTGGAGGCAACGTCTTTGCGCGCCGATGTGGTCGAGCCGTTGCGCGCCTTGGTGGCGCGTGAGGCGAGCTGTGTTCCCGAGCTGGTGTGGGTCACCGTCACGCACACGTTTTCGTCTCCTCATGTGCGGACGCCCGAGCATCTTGCAGACGACGGCGAGCGCGAGAAGAACGCGCTGCTGCGAGCGCGGCTTGAGGAGGCGACGCGTGCGGCGGTGCGGCGGGCTTCGGAGGTGCTATCTGAGGCTGAACTGTTGGTTGGCCGCGGTGTAACTGCCTGCAACGTCAACCGTGATGTGGAGACGCCTGCAGGCTGGTGGTTGGGTCACAACCCGCACGGGTATTCGGACAAGAGCCTGCAGAGCATCTGCCTGCGCCGCATTGATACCGGTGAGCCGATTGCCCTGTTGTTCGCAGCCGATGTGCAGTCGTCGGTGCTCGATAAAGCGCGCGATGCGCAGGGTAACAGGGTGGTGTCGGGTGACCTTGCCGGTCGTGCCTCTGCCGCTGCGGAACAGAGCCTACCGGGCTGCGTCGCCCTCTTTCTAACGGGGGCCGCGGCGGATCAGGCGCCAGCGCGGCAGGCGGTTACGGTGACTGTGGACGCAGCGGGCAACGTGGCGCAGCGCGATCGGGGCAATGGACAAGAGCTTCTGGACATGTTGGGCGAGCGGTTCGCGGATGAGCTGCTGGATACGCTGGCGCACGCGACGCCCGTGTCCTGCGGCACCGTGAGCGGTGATGTCCAGGCGGTGCGCCTTCCTGGCCAGCAGCGCGGCGACTTCCATAGCCTGCGCCCACAGCGTGCCTACACGTATGCGCCTGCAAACGACGAGGAGGCCAGCGTGAACATTCTGCGCTGGGGCGAGGTGCTGCTTGTAGGTACCGAGCCCGAGCTTTCCAGCAGCTTTGGCACACAGGTTCGTGCTCTCGCCTCTCATGTTGTGCTGGCGACGCTGGTTAACGGTGCGAAGAAGTACCTGCCAACATTGGACGCATACGATCGTGTTACCTACGAGGCATTGAATTCCAGTTTTGGCCGGGGAGCCGACACGGTACTTCTCCAGGCCATTTCCTCGGCGATTTCGAACGAATGAAAGGATCACGTATGAATATTGGACACGCCCGCCGCAAGCTTACGCCGCAAGGCGATGTGTATCTCATCGGTTACCGCGACCTCGAGAATCGCCTGCATCCCGCTACTGCCATCCATGATGACGTCTACGCCAACGCGCTGTTGTTCAGCGATGGCGAGCGCGAGGTCTTCGTGTTTTCCGCCGACTTCATGGAAGTCGAGGAGCAGATGGCCGAGGAGGTCAAGACGCTGCTGGCAACGCGCTACGGCATCGACCGAGACGCCGTGCTGCTTTGCGCTACGCACAACCACACCTCGATCGTTGCGTACCACCGCAGCTGGTGGACGAATAAGTTCGATCAGACCTACTACGACTGGCTGCTACAGACCATCTGCGACGCCTTTGAAGAGTGTCGTGCCAATGCGCAGCCGGCGACCGCTCGCCTGGGCAAGCAGGTCATTACGGGCTACTACGACAACCGCAACGTCCCGGGTAGGCTCGCCGACAACGAGGTCATCCTCCTTGAGTTCCTCGACGAGCAGGGCGCCCCGTTTGCGGGCCTGGTCAACTGGGCTACGCACTCTGCGGTCTGTGGTCCCGACTGCACGGAACTCACCAGTGAGTTTGCGGGCCTCACCAGCAAGAAGCTCGAGCCGAGCTTGGGCTATTTCCCCGCGATGATCGTAGGCGCTGCGGGCGACTGCTCCAACCGCAACGTGCGGCAGGGGAGGGGTATCGCCGAGGTCGAACGCGTCTCCACAGGCATTGCTGAAGAGATCGCCGCCATGGCTTGCGATGCTCCCGTTGACCTGGGACGCATTGTGGTCCAGCCCTTCTATCACACCGTCGCGCACGATGACTTTCATCTTGATCTGCGCTGCGCGGTCATCAGCCTGGGCGGCCTGCACCTGTTCCAGTTCCCGGGCGAGCTGGGTGGCGACTTCGGCATCCGCATGAAGGAAGAGTGCCCGGTTCAGGGCCTCGTGCTCGGCTACACCAATGGCTACTTTGAGTACTTCCTGCCCGCATGGGAGTACGGCATGTCGTTTGAAACCGCGCGCACCCAGATTCCCAAGGGAGAGCCCGAGCGTATCGTGGACAAGTTCTGCCAGACGAGTCTTCTGCTCGCTAATTCCAATTTGGAAATAAAAGATAGCTAAGACGAATTGCTGTGGAATAAGTCCACTCATATAGTAAAGATAGCGCAAAGGAGATTAGCTCCAAGTCCAAGGCAGCTGTAGTCCTTGCCCTGACGTCAGCGGGACAAGCGGTCACGAGACAGATCGCAATGCAAGTAGGTACTACAGGAGGAACACAATGAAGTACGAACAATTGTGCAACACCATCATCGAGGGAGTGGGTGGCAAGGGCAACGTCAAGAACGTGAGCCACTGCATCACGCGCCTGCGCTTCACCCTTAAGGACGAGTCGAAGGCTAATACCGAGGAGCTTAAGGCCGTGAAGGGCGTCATCGACGTCATCCAGGCCGGCGGCCAGTATCAGGTGGTCGTGGGACCGCAAGTGGCCGGTATCTACGACGAGCTGTGCCAGATCGGCGGCTTCAGTGCGACGGCTCAGATGGATGTCGTCGAGGACCCCGATCTCATCGCCGGGGACGACGCCAAGGACCCCTTCTCCAAACTCCTGGGTTTCATCTCCTCGATTTTCCAGCCCATTTTGGGCGTCCTGATGGCGGGTGGCTTTATCGTTTCCGTGCTTTCGCTCATCTGCGCGTTCATGCCCGAATTCAAGGGAACCACCACCTACACCGTGCTATACGCCATCGGATATTCGGCCTTTAAGTTCTTCCCGATTCTGGTCGCATGGTCGGCGGGCCAGAAGTTCGGCGTCAAGCCGGCGCTTTCCATGGCCATCGGTGCCGTGCTCATCTACCCCGACCTGGTGAACATGACCTCCGGCGACCCCACGGGTGTTCTCTTTGAGGGCAACGCGCTGCTCCAGGCAAATGTTTACGGCGATGTGTTTGGTATCCCGCTGGTCCTGCTTGACTACTACACCCAGGTGCTTCCCTCCATCCCCATCATCTGGCTCGCTTCTAAGGTCCAGAAGTTCTTCAACGGCATCCTGCCCGAGCTCATCCGCGGCATCTTCACCAACGTCTTTACCCTGCTGATCTCCGCTCTCGCCGGCCTGCTCATCATCGGCCCCGTCACCACCATCCTCGCCAACGCCGTTGCCATGGGTATCCAGGCCGCGCTCGCCCTGTCTCCCATCATCGCCGGCTTCGTGGTCGGTACGTTCTGGAGCCTGCTCGTTATGTTCGGCCTGCACTGGGGTATCATCCCGCTGTGGTTCACCGAGATGGCCTCGGTTGGTTACTCCAGCCTCAACCCGCTGAACTTCGCCGGCTGCGGCGCGATTCTGGGTGCCTGTATCGGTATGCTGCTCAAGTGCAAGGATGCCGACCTTAAGGTCTCCCTCATCCTTCCCGCCACCATCTCCGACTTCTTCGGCGTGTGCGAGCCTGCCCTCTACGGCATCCTGATCCCCCGCAAGAAGCTCATGTGGGCCACGTTCCTCTCCGCTGGTGTGGGCGGCGCCATCGCCGGTGCCTGCGGTGCCAAGTGGTTTACTCCCGGCGCTAACGGTTGGCTCGGCCTGCCCTGCTACATCGATCCGGCTACCGGTATCGACATGGGCTTCATCGGCCTCACCATCGGTGCTGTGATCGCCACTGTCCTTCCGATCATCGCGGTGTTCTTCCTGGGCACCAAGACCGACAAGGAGGCTGCTGCGGAGAAGATCGCCGCGTAGCCAACATAGGGAAAGCCCCCTTTATGGACCCGCGCTCTTGTGGTACGGGTCCTTTTCCCGCTAAATCAAAACTTGCGGATGTCGGGGCTTTTCCCACACCGCCGAGTAGACGTTAAAAGCGCAGGCCTTCGACGGCTTATTCATAGAAGAGGGCCTTCTGCTCGGCATGTCCAGGAAAAAGCCCCGTCTCCAGAGCAAACCTCGTGCGGGGGTGGTTTTTGCCGGCCGAATCGGTAGAATCGAATACAGCAAGAAGTTCAAAGCGCGCCCCAACGGGTGCGCTTTTTTGAGGGAGGTAGCATGGCATATCGTCTGGACATCAAGCGCATTCTTTCGATGAACTTCTTTCACGACCTGCCCATGATCATGTTGGGCTGTGCCCTGGCCGCGATCGCAACCGACCTGTTTTTGATTCCCAACGGCCTTGCCGCCGGCGGTGTTACGGGCCTGGCGACTATTATCCAGGCGGTCGGTGCGTCTGATGGCGTGTCACTGCCCGTTGGTATTCAGACCATCGTGATGAACGCATTACTGCTACTTGTGGTCGTGCGCACGGGCGGAATGTTCTACGCGGTGCAGACGGCCACGGGCTTTGTGCTGCTGGGCTTTTTTACCGATCTGTTTGCGCCGTTTGTGGCGCCGCTGGCCCATGACGATCTGATGCTGCCTGCCATGTGGGGCGGTATCGTTACGGGCATTGGCTACGGTATGGTGCTGCGCGCCGGCGCCAATACCGGCGGCTCCGACACCATTGGGCAGATTATCTCGCGCAATACGTCGCTGCCGGTGGGCTCGACGGTCATGGCCATCGATGTCGCCGTATGCGCGCTGTCGGCCCCTGTCTTCTCGATTGAGAACGCTCTGTATGCTGGCCTTTCGATGGTTATTAGCGGATACGTGATCGATGCCGTGGTCGATGGCGGCAACAAGCGCCGTATGGTGCTCATCATCTCGGACAAGTTCCCCGATATCGCTGCCGACATCATGTATGGTCTGGGCCGCGGCTGCACCAAGTTTAAGGCGACCGGCATGTACTCGGGTGCCGAGAAGCCGGTGATCATGGTGATCGTGAGCCGCCGTGAGCTCAACACCCTTAAGACGATCGTGCGCGAGCGCGATCCTCATGCCATCGTGACGGTTGCCGACGTTACGGAGGCCTTCGGCGAGGGGTTCAAGGACATTAACGCGTAGGGCAGACTGCGCTCCATCCAAAAGACGTTCACATTGCTAAACCGTTTCATCAGCGGTTCTGCCTGCTAAATTGTTCGAATAATGATAAAAACTCTGGTAAAGCCCTCAGTTTCCAGCATAATGAATGGCGTACGTGCATCGCGGCCGGGCTGGGACTACCTTCTGTGCCGTGCGCATCTTGTCTAAAGAGGATGAAAGGAAGGCACAATGAGCGACGAAGAGCTCAAAAAGGTTGCCAACGAGGTAAGGAAGGGCATCGTCACCGGCGTGCACGCTGCCAAGTCCGGCCATCCGGGTGGTTCGCTCGGCGCTGCCGACATCATGACCTATCTGTACTTTGAGGAAATGAACGTCGACCCGGCCGATCCCCGCAAGGCCGACCGCGATCGCTTTGTGCTTTCCAAGGGCCACTGCGCGCCTGGTCTGTACGCCGTGCTCGCCGAGCGCGGGTTCTTCCCCAAGGAGGATCTCGAGACGCTGCGCCACATCGGCAGCCACCTGCAGGGCCATCCCAACATGAACGATACCCCGGGCGTCGACATGTCCACCGGTTCGCTCGGCCAGGGCATCTCCGCCGCCGTCGGGATGGCGCTCGCCGCCAAGCACTGGGGCGACGACTATCGTACCTACGCCCTGCTGGGTGACGGCGAGAGCGAGGAGGGCCAGGTCTGGGAGGCAGCCATGTTTGCCGGCAACCAGCAGCTCGACAACCTCTGTGTGATCGTCGACCACAACGGCCTGCAGATCGATGGCCCCGTCGAGGAGGTCAACGACCCCATGCCGCTCGCCGACAAGTTCCGCGCCTTCAAGTTCCACGTGGTGGAGCTCGCCGACGGCAACGATTTCGACCAGATCCGCGCCGCCTTCGCCGAGGCTCGTGCCACCAAGGACCAGCCGACCGCGATTATCGCCGAGACCACGAAGGGCAAGGGCGTGTCTTTCATGGAGAACCAGGTGGGCTGGCACGGCAAGGCCCCCAACGATGAACAGTTTGAGCAGGCCATGGCAGAGCTCACGGCCGCCGGAGAGGAGCTCTAGGATGGCAGACGTCAAGAAAATCGCCACGCGCGTAAGCTACGGCGAGGCCCTCGTCGAGCTCGCCAACGAGCACGACGACTTTGTGGTCCTCGATGCCGACCTGGCTGCCGCAACGCAGACCGGCAAGTTCAAGGCCGCCTGCCCCGATCGTTTCTTTGATGTGGGCATTGCCGAGAGCAACCTGATGGGTGTCGCCGCCGGTATCGCAACCACCGGTCGCGTTGCCTTCGCGAGCACCTTTGCCATGTTTGCCGCCGGTCGCGCCTTTGAGCAGGTCCGCAACTCCATCGGCTACCCGCACCTCAACGTTAAGATCGGCGCCACGCACGCCGGCATCTCGGTGGGCGAGGACGGCGCTACTCACCAGTGCTGCGAGGATATCGCCCTGATGCGTGTCATCCCCGGCATGACCGTGATCGTTCCCGCCGACGACGTCGAGGCCCGCGCCGTGACGCGCGCCGCTTACGAGTGCGATGGCCCCGTCTACATGCGCTTTGCCCGCTTGGCCTCGCCGGTTATCAACGACCCCGAGACCTACAAGTTCGAGGTGGGTAAGGGCATCGTCATGCGCGAGGGTGCCGACGTGACCATCATCGCCTGCGGCCTGATGGTCGGCGAGGCCCTCGAGGCCGCCGAGCAGCTCGCTGCCGAGGGCATCGATGCCGAGGTCATCAACATGCACACCATCAAGCCCATCGATGCCGACCTGATCGTCAAGAGCGCCACCAAGACCGGCCACGTCGTGACCGTCGAGGAGCACTCCGTGATTGGCGGCCTGGGCAGCGCCGTCGCCGATGTCCTGTGCGAGCAGTGCCCGACGCCGCTTAAGAAGATCGGCGTCAATGACACCTTTGGCGAGTCCGGCCCGGGTGCCGAGCTCCTGCACAAATACGGCCTGGACGCCGCCAACATCGTGGCGACCACCAAGGAGTTCTTGGCATAAGGCAAGACGAGGCAAAGTATCGTCTCAACAACCATATCCAAGCCAGAACAGGGGCATCCCCAAAGAGGGCGCCCCTGTTTTTGTTGAATTTAAATTAGAGTCCTGCCAAGTAAAGTTCCCATGGGGAAACGGGCCCATCCCAACAAAGTGCAATTCAGACCCTTCCAACTTTGTATGCGCAGCATCTCAAGTTGGTGCGTCGGCCCCATAGTAGCCGCAGGCCGGGCGCAGGGTTACCTCCCAAATCTTTCCGCAGCGCAGGCCGGCGTTTGTCCGCAGCTCCGCAGGAGCAGGACAAATGCCGGCCATGCGCGAGGACGATTTGGGAGGTAACCCTGCGCCCGGCCGGTGGGATCCCAAAGCCCGCCATGCTTCTTATGTGCAGCAAAGCTAATGCTGCTAAAATACAAAGCGCTCATGTAGTTTAAACGCACGACGATAAGGAGCACCAGTGGGTAACCACTTCCGTACCTCCGGTGCGGGCGATGATGCCCCCAAGACGCAGACAGGCGTCCAGGGCAGTCGTTTCGCCACTCCGGATTCAGAGGGCCAGCCTGTTGCTCAGGCCCCCACTCAGCCGGCAGATCAGGCACAGCCGGCATCCGATCCCTTTGCCTACAATCCCACCAGCGATGTCGCGCTTTCCGGCACGGCGGGTTTTGAGCCCGTTCAGGCCGTGACCGCTCGCGTGGAGCAGCCTCAGGCTGGCGCCGCCACGCCGCAGCCTACCATGGCCGGCATTCCCGACCCCATGGCCCCTGCGACGCCGGTTCCTCAGCCTGCGCAGTCCGGTCTCTTTGCCGCTATTCCCGATCCCACGCAGCCTGCTGTCCCGGTGGTCGAGAGCGATCAGGCCGCCGAGGTCGCAAGCCTCGATAACGCGCTCAACAACCCCGATTTTACGTCGGTGTTTGCGCCCATCGATCCGCAAGCCAGCCGCAAGAAGATGGCCAAGCAGGCCGGTGTCGAGCCCGTCATCCTTATGGAGCATGTCACCAAGATCTATCCGGCACAGCCCAACAAGCCTGCACTCGATGACATCAACATCGAGATCTATCCGGGCGAGTTCGTCTTCCTGGTCGGTCACTCCGGCTCGGGTAAGACCACGCTGCTGTCGACGCTCAACCGCGACGTCAAGCCGACGAGCGGCCGCATCCTGGTTGCCGGTCAGGACCTCATGAAGATCAAGAATCGCAAGGTTCCGTTCCTGCGTCGTCAGATTGGCGCCGTGTTCCAGGACTTTAAGCTTCTGCCTCAAAAATCTGCCTACGAAAACGTGGCGTTTGCCCTGCAGTGCATCGGCAAGCCCAAGGGCGTTATTCGCAGCCAGGTTCCCGAGGTGCTGCGTCTGGTCGGCCTGGCTGATCAGATGGACTCGCTGCCCGATCAGCTTTCCGGTGGCGAGCAGCAGCGCGTTGCCGTTGCCCGCGCCATGGTCAACCGCCCGCCGCTTTTGATCTGTGACGAGCCCACGGGCAACCTCGACCCGGCGATTTCGCTGGGCATCATGAAGCTGCTCGAGCGCATTAACCGCACCGGCACCACCGTGATCGTCGCTACGCACGACCGCGAGATGGTCGATAGCATGCACCGTC